>JAGWAG010000084.1:0-9983 GCA_021296535.1 Acidobacteriota bacterium
GATCCCGTCCGAAAGGGCGAAGACGATACGGTGTTCGCCGTCCGCGCCGATGCGGAGGCCATCACGAACGAGGACGTGTACAGATCACTAGCCGACTGGCCGTGACCGCGTTGCTGGACGTCAACGTCCTCGTCGCGCTCGCCTGGCCCAACCATGTGCACCACGCCGCCGCCAGGTCTTGGTTCGGGCAGCATCGTGAGGACGGCTGGGCGACCTGCTCCTTGACGGAGGCTGGTTTCGTCCGCGTATCCTGCAACCCGGCGGCCGTACGGCACACGATCACGCCGCTCGACGCCATCGCTCTGCTGGCAAGACTGACCCGACTGGGGTCTCATGAGTTCTGGCCGCTGGACTGGTCCATCGCCGAACTGCCAGGGACCATCGCCAACCGACTACAGGGGTACCGGCAAGTCACGGACGCCATGCTGCTTGCCGCGGCCATACGGCGGGGCGGACGGCTGGCCACGCTGGACAGCGGCATCGAAGGACTCGTGTCGACCGACGAGCGCTCCTTCCTTCACGTCATTTCGGTCTGACGGTGAAGCTCCTCGTTCCGACCACCGTCAGCAAACCAGATCGACCATCCGGTATCCGCCGCGTTCGGTAACGGAGCAAGCAAGAGTCGCGTCGTGAGCCAAGCCCCTACACGAGGCGCCGCCCAGCACAACGCTGGAGCGGTGGCGCCATGACCGCTGACGCCAAGGGCCGCGACCTCTTCATCGTCGACAACAGCGTGTCCGGTTGGACCGGGCTTCGCTATCTGCAGGAGTGGGCGCCAATCTCCAAGGCCTTCGACATTGCGACCGGCTACTTCGAGATCGGCGCCCTGCTCGCCCTGGACGGAAAGTGGCAGGAACTCGACAAGATCAGGATCCTGATGGGGGCGGAGACCACGGCCCGCACTCGAAGGACGATCCTCGACGCGGTTCAGTCGCAAGCGGTCGCCAAGCTCGACGAAAGCGTCGAAGAGGCCAAGGAGCCCAACCCCTTCCTGAAGGGCGTTCCGGCGATCCTGGCGGCGATCCGCTCGGGGCAGATCGAGTGCCGCGCCTACGACAAGGCCAAGTTTCACGCCAAGGCCTACATCACCCACGCCAAGTTCGAGGTCATGGGCGCCCAGGCGCTGGTGGGTTCCAGCAACTTCACCCGGCCGGGTCTGACGAATAACGTGGAGCTGAACGTCCAGGTACAAAGCGGCGGTCAGGTTGCTCAACTTCAGGACTGGTTTGAGACGCACTGGGACGAAGCAACTGAGGTCAGTGAGGCGGTCATCGGGACAATCGCTCGACACACCCATCTGTACTCGCCGTTCGACGTCTATGCGAAGGCCCTGCTGGAGTTCTTCAAAGGCCACGAGCTAACCGCGACCGAGTGGGACGAGACACGCTCACGCATGTTCCCGCAACTCGATCGCTACCAGAAGGAGGCCTACTGGGCGCTAATGAAAATCGCCCGCCAACACGGCGGAGCGTTCCTCTGTGACGGAGTGGGTCTCGGCAAGACGTTCGTCGGCCTGATGCTGATCGAGCGACTCATCCTCCACGAGGGTAAGCGCGTCGCTTTGTTCGCGCCGAAGGCTGCGAAGGAGGCTGTCTGGCGACCCCATCTTCGGCGGTGGCTTCCGCACATCGGCGGCGGGGCCGACTTCAGCAACTTGGCCGTCTTTAGTCACACTGACCTCGGCAGAAAAGGCGACTTCCCAGCCCGCTTCGAACGGATCACGGAACTTGCCGATGTCGTGGTCATCGACGAGGCGCACCACTTCCGCAATCCCGGCCGGCGAGGCGACCCCGACCAAGGAGTCGAACCGTCGCGCTACTACCAGTTGTTCGACCTGCTCGACAGCGCCAAGCGTCCCAAGACCGTGTTCCTGCTGACAGCCACACCTATCAACAATCGGTTGACCGACTTCCGCCACATGGCTGAGCTCTTCACCCGTCGCGACGAAGCCTATTTCGCACGCACACTCGGCATAAACCACATGCGAGCGCACTTCAACCAGATGGAGAGGGCGTTTCGAAGCCGCGTAGGGCCAGACGGAGCGGACGCCGCGGAGCACATGGGAGAAGCCCAGGAGATCCTCGTCACCGACGAGATCTTCCGCCGACTCGTCGTTCAGCGAAGCCGCTCATATGCCCGGGAGAGCCAGCTTCGGGAGCACGGGAAGGCCACCGCCTTCCCGGAACGGAACGATCCTCAGGTCGCGGCGTATTCGATCCGCAAGACCTACGGGAGGATGCTCGACCTGATCGAGAAGGCCTTCGCGAAGGAGAATCCGCTCTTCACCCTCCCGATGTACTACCCACTGCACTGGTACATCGGTTCCGACCAGGAGATCGACGCGTTCGAGGAAAACCGCCAGAAGCAGGTCGTCGGCCTCATCCGGACGAACTTCCTGAAGCGTTTCGAGAGCTCCGTCGCAGCCTTCGAGCTCTCCTGCGAACGCCTGCTCCAGAAGCTGCTGGCCTTTGTCGAGGTCCACAGCGAGAGTGACTCCGAGAAGAAGCGGCTCGAGCGTTGGAAAGCGCAGAACACCGAAGTTCTTGGCCTTGCGGCCCAACGGCACCTCGACCTCTGGGGCGAGGACGACGAGGAGGCGGAGGACGAGGACGTTGTTCCTCAGGAGATGCTCGACGCGGTCGAACGGCTCGACCGGGACGACTACAACGTCGAGGAGATGTTGTCGGAGACCTTCCTCGACCTCGATCAGATCGCGCAGTTCCTCGACGAAGCCCGCCGCTTCGAACCCGAGCACGACGACAAGGCCAGGAAGCTCATCCGGCTGCTGAGGTCCAAGCCGCTGGCTGACGAGAAAGTGCTGATCTTCACCGAGTTCGCCGACACCGCTCGCTATGTGAGGCGACACTTGGAGGAAGCCGCGATCGATGGCGTCGAGCAGGTGGACAGCGCCACAAAGAAAGACCGCGCCGACGTCATCCAGCGCTTTGCTCCCTACTACAACGAACTCTCGTCTCCTGAACTCGCCGAACGCGGAGGTGACGAGATCCGGATCCTGATCTCTACCGACGTTCTCTCCGAGGGCCTGAACCTCCAGGACGCCTCGCGGATGATCAACTACGACATCCACTGGAACCCTGTGCGTCTCATGCAGCGAGTCGGCCGGGTGGACCGCCGCATGAATCCCGAGATCGAGAAGCGCCTCGTCGCCGACAACCCGGAAGCGGCCGCCTCCCGCGGCAAGGTCTGGTTCTGGAACTTCCTGCCGCCCGCCGAGTTGAACAAGCTCTTGTCGCTTTACACCAGGGTCACGCAGAAGACGCTGCTCATATCGGAGACCCTGGGCATCGAAGGCAAGAAACTCCTAACGCCAGAGGACGACTACAACGCGCTTAGGGACTTCAACCACGCCTACGAAGGGACTCGGACCAAGGTCGAAGACATGCACCTCGAGTACCAAGCGCTGCTGCAAGCGGACCCGAATCTCGAACGGCGGCTCTCCCGCTTCCCCGGTTCCATCTTCAGCGGCCGCAAGCGCCCCGCGAAGGGCCTGCGCGGCGTCTTCTTCTGCTATGCCCTACCGGCTCTCGACAAGGAGAAGAACGAGTTCACGGAAGAGGCGGGTAGTACTCGCTGGTATCTCTACGACCTCGACCGCGAGGCTGTACTCGAAGAGCCGGGCGAGATCGTCGCGAGCATCCGCTCGAAGCCGGGAACGCCCCGATGCTGCATCACCGACGAGAAGAAGCTGCTCGGCATACGCAAGCAGATCGAGAGGCACCTCAAGAACAGCTACCTCAAGCGAGTTGACGCCCCGATCGGTGTCAAACCGCGACAACGTACCGTGGATGGTCGACTGGCCCCGAACCGAAGCCATGCCCCACATGCTTGCGGGCGAGAATATCGGTCTGATCTTCATGCGACAGGTTGCGCTAGGCGATATGTATACACACTTCGGAGTGAGCCGCCAACCCGTAGACAATCGGGCCTTCTACAGCAACAAAGGCATTATGAGCTTCGGACCACTCTATCTGTATCCTGGAATCGCTAAGGCGGACGAGGGACTGTTCAACCGCTGGCCCGGCGGAAGACACGGTCGCACTCCGAACCTGGACTCGGCGTTCGTGGACGAGATTGCGGGCGCGGCCGAGTTGCGATTCATCAGTGACGGTCGCGGCGACCTCCGGCGAACCTTCGGCCCAGAGGACGTAATCGCTTGGATGTACTCGGTCTTCCACAGCCCCGGCTACCGCAGCCTCTACGAGGCTCACCTCAAACTCGACTTTCCCCGCATACCGCCACCCGGGGGAACGGACCTCTTCCGAGCGCTGACGGGGGCGGGTCACGTCCTGCTGGCCCTCCACCTGCTCGAACCCGCGAAGCCCGGTGAGACCATCACGGACTACGCAGGCCACAAGAACCCTGAGGTCGGCCGCGTCGGCTGGTCGGCCGGCACAGTCTGGCTCGACGCACCGAAGACCCTCGCTCGCCAGGGGCACCGCGCGGAGCGGCCCGGCACGACCGGTTTCCACGGAGTGCCCGAGGAAGTATGGGACTTCCACATCGGCGGCTATCAGGTCTGCCACAAGTGGCTCAAGGACCGAAAGGGACGCACGCTCTCGGACGCGGACATCGCCCACTACCAGAAGATCGTCGTCGCACTGAACGAGACGATCCGGACCATGGCCGAGATCGACAAACTCATCGAGAGCCACGGCGGTTGGCCCGCAGCCTTCGAGCCGCAGCCGGCAGCGCGTAGGGGCGTGGAGGAAGCGGCGGAGGTCCTGCCATTCCGGCCACGGACGGTCGAGCCAGCGCCCGAGGACCGCTACGTCACCTGCGTGCCGCTCGTGCCGCTCAAGGCGGCAGCCGGCCGCTTCAGTAGCCAGCAACTCGTCGAGGAGGATGCCGGACTCGAGTGGGCTGAAGTGCGGTCGCGCCACAGGTTGCGCCCAGGCATGTTCGTAGCCCAAGTCGTCGGCAGGTCTATGGAGCCCACCATCCCGGACGGCTCCTGGTGCCTCTTCCGGGGGCCCGTGGAGGGCTCCCGGCAGGGCAGGAACGTGTTGGTCCAACTTCGCGACGCCACCGACCCGGAGACGGGGCAGCACTACACCGTCAAGCGCTACAGAAGCGAGAAAGCGAAGCGCAGCGAGTCCTGGCGCCACAAAAGGATCACCCTTGAACCCGCCAATCCGGAGTTCGAGGAAATCGAGTTCTTAGATGCGGAGGAAGACGAACTGCAGATCGTCGCCGAGTTGGTCGACGTGCTCGCGAACTGACCCGCGGCGCCGTGTCGTGGCACCCCTCGCCACCGACCCAAGGCGGCGGGCAGTGCCGCCGACGCTACCCGTGGAGCGGCGCGGAGTCGCCGATTTGCCGCAGCAGCACTGTTCAGGGAAGCCGCTTGATCAACGTCACAGTCACGCCTACGATGCCGACCGTCATCACCCAGAGTGCCGGTCTAGTCCCCCAATCCCGAAGGATACCATCCAATGCCAGCCAGAAAGCACCACTACGTGCCCCAGTGGTATATCCGAAAGTGGGGAGATGAAAAGGGCCAGGTCGCGTTCTCACGGAACGGCACGATCTTCTCTCCCACCAATCCGGCAAACATCCTCGCGAAGCGGGACTTCTATGCGGCCCCTACTCTAACTGTCGAGGATATCGCGTCGCTCTCTCTGTTTGTCGCTACCAAGTCCTCTCCCGCCGTGCGGCCCGTGGCAGAGGCTCTCCTACAGGAGGCGTTGCTTCACTCAACGATGAAGACCGTTCTATTGCAGTCCCCTGACCTGGCGAACGAAGACAAGGCTGAAATAGCATCTTTCTTGAAAGAAGCCGAGGAGCGCCGTTTTGCGGTCTTCGAATCCAGAGCGAAGCGCGTAGTAGACCGTTTGCTTGAAACAGGTGTTGACATTCTTGAGGACCCTGAGTCGGCGGCCCAACTTCTAGAGTTCGTCACTGGTATGTACTTCCGTACACTGAGAGCTAGGGAGGTTGGACGACAGCTTAGGCCATCGACCGATGAGGGGATCGCCGTGTTGACGAGACTACTAGCTGCGATGATGGCGCATTCTCTTTTCTTCGACCGGTTGGCGATGCCGACAACTCTGTTGACGAATGACACCGGTCGCCGATTCATTACGAGCGACAATCCGGCGGTGAACATACTAAGGCCGGATGAGGACAGAGTGCCTACTGATGATGAGTGGGCCGTGTACATGCCGCTTTCGCCCAGGCACGCACTGATTATTCCGCCTTTGGACCACGCGTTTACGCTCGAGGCATCTACAGAAGAGCTCGTAGCGGCGCTCAACGCGTCGTTAGCGAGCTTTGCGCGGGAGACACTGGTCGCTAGCAGCAAGTGCGATCTCATCGATGCACTTGGCGGGCCGCCAAGAGATCTAGCGTCAATGCGGCGATGGTTCAAGCCCGGGGCTTCGCAATGAGACTAGTGCCCGCGCAATCGGCCGCAAACACGCACTTAGGAATGGTTACTATCGTATCTATTCCCCTCTACTTCGAGCCAGGCAACACTCCGGCGGCTACTCTGGCACGGAGTGGGTGGGTATCTCGGATTCGGGCAGCGGCCCTACGACCGCTTCCATTACCACGTTGAGGCTCGTTGCCGCCTCGTTCGTGATCTCTCGGAGTTGCACTAGGTCCCAACCGAGATAGCGAGCGATGGTCTCTACCGAATTTTTGATACACGAAGCGGCCAGTGCGCCCAACAGGGCTATCTTGTCCGTCGGCAGTGTCTTGACCGCGGAGCCCCCAGGTCCGTGGGGGTCAGGTAGCGTCTCATAGCACCACCGACGAAGCGAAAGGACTCGAGTGTGGACCAATCCCGACAGTAGACGGTAAGGAATCTCTTGGTCAATCGCCTCTCGGATCAAGTCGGTCGTCTTCGGTACGGAAATGTGGATTCCGATCTGCTTCCCGCTGCCCTTCTCGGACCGCAGGGTTAGGTAGCCATCTCTGCTCGCATCAGCCGTGATCTTGCGCATCCTAGCTCGAATGTTCTGGCGATCCTCTAGGGCGCTACGACCTCCCCGCGCCGAGAGGAACTTCAGGTCCTGTTCAAGCTCTTGGTATCGGAGCGCGTATACTCGTCCCACTCTCTCGCGCGCGTTGAGTTCTCGGTCGAGAATCCACTGTATCCGTGCACTCGTCTCAAGCATCACCCTCACACATGTGGCGGGTGCAATCACTTCGACTTGAGGCTGTAGTGCCTTCAAGAAGAGCGAGGCGTGCTCCCCTAAGGCCTCCAACAGAAACCAAGTCAGTGAGAGGCCCGTGTCTAGCGATTCCTCCTTCGGTGACGCCTGTTGCTCAATCTCGTAGATAGAACCAGCGGACGGAGGTTGGTTCCGTCCATGTCCAACATAGGCGTTTGTGCGTGCGAGGAGCCTGCCTAAAGCAGCCTGGACTGCACTAACCAGTCCGATCTCTTCGGTGACTCTAGCGAGCCAGGCTGAAAAACGGTCCAGCTCTTCCTTCGCGGCGACGCAGCACCAGGCGATCACCGAGACATCGTCGAGGAACCCGGCTACGGGAATGAAGTCGGGCACCAAGTCGAGTGGCATCAGGAAGTAGATGACACCGCCGAGAACTATCGCCAGATTCTCAGCCGAAGGCTTGTAGTGTCCCGCTACCGTGTACTTCAGCAACTCAACGAGCAGTGGTAGTCGTTCAAGGTCACGTCGTGAAAGCTTGCGGAGTTTCTTTGCCGCCTTATCTACGACACTCGGGAGCTCCGTCGGTGCCTCTCGCAGTATCCTGTTGGCTCTGTTAAGAGCGAAGTCTGGCAGTTTCATCGGGCGTCTCAAGCCGGGATCAGTTGACGGCTCGCCGACACAGCTGAGCTTGCCCTCTCCGCTAGTTCATCCAATCTCAGTCTGCTGCGGCGTCTCGCTGAGGTCGTAGACCCGGAAACGGCAGGTCTTCATGACGTCAATGGAATCCTGGCAGTCCTTCCTCGTCTCGTAGCTCCTTGGATGCACCGACAATCTGCCTAGTGCCGGCAACGCGAAATCGTCATCTCCATTCGTCGGCCTCGTCCTTGTAGATCTCGAGGTACGTATCGTCGGCCATAACAGTCCACCCCTGTAAGTATCGACCCGCTTCTTGGAGACGGCTTCGTCCGTGACGCATCGCGGCGTCCGCCCGCCACCGACTCCTAATTCGCGATCTAGCCGCTACTCCACCCGAGACAGCAACCACCACTTCATCGTGGTCGCGACGAGGTCGGCCGCGTCCTCCTGGACGAAGTGGTTGGCACCCGGCACCGTGACCAACGTCAGGTCGCTGTCCAGCCAGTCCCAGGTGTTGTTCAGGCCGTCCGAGTGGAGCGCCGTGTCGTCCAGGCCGTGGAACTGGAGTACCGGCATGCCCAGACGGGGCAGTTCCTGCCCCGGCGCCTGGCCGATTCCGCCGCCTTCGCGCGGGTAGTTCTGCTTGTAGTAGGCCAGCATCGCGTCGAAGTCGGAGCGTTCGAAGGCGGCCTCGTAGTGCTTCTTCGCTTCGGGATCCTGGACCCAGAAGGAGAGGGTTTGCGGGTTCATCGGCATGCCGAAGAGGATGTCCGGGTCGCTGGCGCTGCCTTCCTGGAACTTGCGGGCGTAGCCGCTGTTCGCCTGCTGCTCCTGGTTGTTCGCGTTCGGATGCGGCAGGTTCAGGATGATCAACCGCTCCGTCATCTGCGGCACATGAAACGCGAACTGCCAGGCGACCGCGCCGCCCCAGTCATGCCCGACGATCGTCGCCTTGTCGCGGCCCAGGTGACGGATCACCGCCGCGACGTCGCCGACCAGGTAGCGCATGTTGTAGTTCTCTTCGCCGTCGGGCGAGTCGCTCTTGTTGTAGCCGCGCTGGTCGGTCGCTACGACCTGGAAGTCGCTCGACAGCGCCTCCATCTGGTGCCGCCACGAGTACCAGAAGTCCGGAAAGCCGTGGATCATCACGACCAGCGGACCCTCGCCGATCGTCGCGTAGTGGATCTTCACGCCGTCGGAGTCGGCGTAGCCATGCTCCACGCGGTCCATCAGGTCACTGCCCATCGCCGCTCCCCCTAACGATGCCAACAGGAAGGCGCAGGCGGTCACCACCGCCAGACGCCGTCGATTCGTCCGTTCGCCAGCTCGCCACATCTTCGTTCTCCTTGGTTGCTCGGTGCGGGAAAGGTGCCCGAGGGATTGTACGCGCCGAAACTCAGCCTGTTTCTCCCGGAAGCGTAAAGGCGATCAGCTCCGACGGCACCCCGCTGCCGCCGACGGCGAGGACCACGTACTGGCGGCCCCCATGCAGGTAGGTCATCGGCGACCCACCGACGCCGGCCTCGACCTCCACCGACCACACCGTCTCGCCGGTCGTCTTGTCGAGGGCCGAGAAAGTCGACGGCTCGAAACGCCAGTCGCGGCTCGCCGCGATCTCGGCGAGCGCCGCCGCCTGTTCTTCATCCGCCACGGCCAGTTCCTCGAGCGCCGAGGACTCTAGGTCCATCGACTCGGCTTCCATTTCGGCGTCCGGATGGACGGTCGCCTCCAGTCCCACGAACAGCAGCTCCGGCGTCAGGAGCACATGAGCGCGGGAACCCGAGCCCATCGGCTCCAGGTTCAGATCGCGGATCGCCGGATGTCCGGTCGGTCCCTGTCCCAGCGGCCGCATCCACTCGATCTCGCCCCGGTTCAGGTCGTAGGCCGTCATCCGGCTGTAGGGCGGTTTGACGATCGGCAGGCCGAACGGACCGGGTGGGCTGGTCTGGATCGAGCCGATGTAATCGAAGGACGACCGGTTCGGATCCGGCTTCTTGATCGTCAGCACGACCGGCCGGTTGAAGGACGGCACATAGAGCCAGCCCGTCTCCGGGTCGAAGGCGCCGCCGGGCCAGCTCGCGCCGCCGCCCCAGCCGGGCACCTGCCAGGTCCCCCGCAGCGAAGGAGGCGTGTAGAGCGGACCGTAGTCGTACCGCTCCATGATCTCCTTCGCCCGGGCCAGGATCTCCGGTGTGTAGTCGATCAACTGGC
>JAGWAG010000084.1:10350-17307 GCA_021296535.1 Acidobacteriota bacterium
GGCAGATAGACGAGCCCGAGGTCTTCGTCCGCGGTGATCAGCGTCCACACGTTCGCGTTGCCCGTGTACTGCCAGGAATCGTTCTCCCAGGTCTCGTGCCCGAACTCCCCCGGCTCCGGAATCGAGTGGAAGGTCCAGCGCAGCTCGCCGGTCACCGGATCGAAGCCGCGGACGTCTCCGGGCGGCGCGTCGGGATGGTTCGGCGCGTCCGAGATCGACGCGCCGACGATCACGGTGTCGCGGCAGACCATGACCGGTGAACTCACGGCGTAGGCGCGCCGCCGCTTCACCTCGCGCCGCAGTCCTGAGATCAGGTCGACCGCTCCGCCATCGCCGAAGCTGCCAACCGGTTCGCCCGTCAACGGATCGACGGCCAGGAGCCTCGCGTCGCCGGTGCCGTAGAACAGCCGCGCCGGCAGCGCGTCAACGCCGTCGGCGGCCGGCCTGCCGGGCCAGTAGCTGGCGCCCCGGTGAACGAAGCCGAGGTTCGTGGGCCGGCCCGCGTCGTAGGACTCCGGATCGTAGACCCACTTCGTCTCGCCCGTCCCCGGATCGAGCGCGGCGACCTGGCTCAGGCCGGTCGTTGCGTAGAGGCGATTCCCGATCTTGATCGGCGTGACCTGGTGGCCGCCGGGCTGCATCCGGCGGCTCCGCAGCCGCCGATCCTCCGCTACCGCAACATTGTCAGGTGACGACCAGCGCCACGCGATCTCGAGGTCGCCGACGTTGCCCGCATCGATCTGGTCGAGCGACGAGTAGCGCTGCCCGCCCTTGTCGCCGGTGGTCACCGGCCACTCGCTGTCCTGGGCCGTGCCCGGAGCGGAGACGACAAGAAGACAGAGGGCCGCCGCGAGTGCCTCGAGCCGCGTTCCTCGGTTCATGCGATTCCTCCCCGCTCGGTCGTTCACCCGTTGACGTAGACCTGCTCAGGCGTTGACGTCAATGACCACCCTGCCACGGGTCTGGCCCGCCAGGATCGACGCCGCCAGTTCCTCGATCCTGCTCATCGGCTCGACCGAGGTCATCTCGGACAACAGGTCGACCGGAAGCTCCGCGGCCAGCCGGTTCCAGGCTTCCCGCCGCAGCGCCATCGGCGCCATCACCGAGTCGACACCGGCGAGAACGACACCGCGCAGGATGAACGGATAAACGCTCGACGGCAGATCCATGCCGCCGGCCAGTCCGCAGGCGGCGACGCAGCCGCCGTAGCGGGTCTGGGCGATCAGGTTCGCCAGCGTCGATGATCCGACCACATCCACGGCGCCGGCCCAGTTCTCCCGACCGATCGGCCGCGGCTTCGCGGACAGCGTGTCGCGAGCGATGAAGTCGGCCGCACCGAGGCTCCTCAGGTAGTCATGCTCCGCCTCGCGCCCGGTGGAGGCAATCACCCGGTAGCCGGCCCGAGCCAGCAGCGCCACGGCCACCGAGCCCACGCCGCCGGCGGCACCGGTTACCACGACGTCGCCGCTCTCCGGTGTTATGCCGTGATCCTGCAACGCCATCACGCAAAGCATCGCCGTGTAGCCGGCGGTGCCGATCGCCATCGCCTGCTGGTTCGTGAAGGCGTCCGGCACCGGCACCAACCACTCCGACTTCATCCGCGCCTTCTGGGAGTATCCGCCCCAGTGGCTCTCGCTCAGGCCGTAGCCGTTGACCAGCACCCGGTCGCCGGGTGAGAACGAGTCCGAAGCGGACTCCGCCACCGTCCCCGCCAGATCGACGCCGCAGACCATGGGCACCGAACGGCAGATCGGCGCGGCGCCGGTGATCGCCAGTCCGTCCTTGTAGTTCAGGGTGGAGTACTCGACGTCCACCAGCACGTCGTGCTCGGGCAGATCGCCCGGGGTCAGGTCACGCAGGCCGGCGGTGTGCTGATCGTCGACCTTGTCGACGACGACCGCTCGAAAGGTGTCGCTCATTCTCGGAGTTCCCTCGTTTTCTTGGTTCGGACAGGCGAGGGTTCTATCATTCCGCCATGACTTCCAAGACGCCGATTCGACTGTTCGTCGCCGCCCTGCTACTCACGGCGCTCGCCGTAGACCCCGCCCCCGCCAACGAGCGGGCGCGGATGACGCCGGCAGACGCCGACCCCGCCGAAACCTGGCCGCGCTGGCGCGGCCCGAGTGGACAGGGCGAAGTTGTGGGCAGCGGCTACGTCGACCGTTGGGGGCCGGACGAGAACGTACGCTGGAAGGTCGCCGTGCCGGGCAACGGCAACTCCTCGCCGATCGTCTGGGGCGACCGGATCTTCCTGACGACCGCTGAGTCCGCCGGCGCCAAGCGCTCCGTGCTCGCCTTCGACCTCGAGACCGGGAAGCGGCTGTGGACCACGGCGGCGCCCGCCGCCAATCCCGAACGCGCCTACCCCAAGAACGGCCACGCCTCCTCGACCCCCACCACGGACGGCGAACGGGTCTACGCCTACTTCGGCAACCACGGCCTGCTGGCGCTCGACATGGACGGCGAGATCGTCTGGCACAAGTCCTTCGGCGAGTTGAACGCGTTCCACGGCACCGCCTCGTCGCCGCTATTGCTCGGCGAACGGTTGATCATCGTCCAGGAGCAGCAACGCTCGCCATCCTTCATCGCCGCCTTCGACCGCAGCACCGGCGAAGAGCTGTGGCGCACGGAGAGGGAAACGCAGGTCGGCTGGAGCTCGCCTGCCGCAATCTCCGTAACCACTGACGACGGGCAAGAGCGCGACGAGATCGTCGTCAACAGCCAGCACCACGTGATCGCCTACGCCCCAGAGGACGGCCGGGAGCTGTGGCGAGCCAGCGGCACGACCTTCGAGGTCATCCCGAGCCCCGTGGTCGGCCACGATCTGCTCTTCAGCACCTCGGGCCGCGCCGGCCCGACCCTCGCGATCCGCCCCGGCGGCAACGGCGACGTGACGGACAGCCGCATCGTCTGGACCGCGGCCAAGGGTTCACCCTTCGTCGTCGCGCCGATGCTCGTCGGCGACTACCTCTACATGGTCAACGACATGGCGAGCGTGATCACCGTCTACGAGGCGAAGGCCGGCGAGGTCGTCTGGCAGGAACGCCTCGGCGAACGGATGCGGGAGGGCTTCTCGGCGGCGCCGGTCGCAACAGGCGGCAAGATCTTCTTCACCAACGACAACGGCGAGACCTTCGTGATCAAGGAGGGGCCGGACTTCGAGCTTCTCCACGTCAACCGGATCGGCGAACGGACGATCGCCTCACCCGCCCTGGTGGGAGGCGTCTGGTACATCCGTACCGACGGCCATCTATGGGCGATCGGAAGCTAGGGCTTCAGCCTGCTGTGGACCCGCGCCACCTCGACCATGTAGCCGCGGTTCGGTAGCGAGGCGGCACGCTCGATCGCCTCGGCGGCCTTCTCCGCTTCGCCGATCAGTTCGTAGTAGAGCCCGAGGTAGAGGTCGGCGTAGAAGCGTGCACCCACGCCTTCCGCCGCCACCGCCGCCTCGACCTCCTCGACCGAGCCCTTGCCCCGAAACAGAGCATCGATCTCCTTCATCGGGCGGCGCGCGTCCGGGCCGACCGGAAGCATCGCCTCCTGAGCGGCCTCCAAGCCGTCCTCGGCAGCCACACAGAGCAGGTGCCAGACCGCGTTCTCCACGTCGTTCGGGTTGACGAGCCGGTGGCCCTCGAACTGCCGCCGGCAGTCGGCGAAGAGACCTGCGTAGTAGTACGAGATGCCGCGCTGCCACAGGTACGGGTCCTGGGACGGCTCGAGGGCCACGACCTGGTCGAAGTCCTCGATCGAGGCTTCGATCTGACCAGCCTTGAAACGCGCCGAGCCGCGCAGGAGGTAGAGCTGCCAGTCGCGCGGCTCGACTTCGAGCGCCCGGTCGTAGCCGGCGATGGCCGCCTCGTAGTCGCCCCGGGACTCGTGGAGGCTCGCCTGGCGGACGAGCATGCCGGCGCTGGGTTCGTCGTGGTGCTGCTGTGCTTGTTGCGCCGGAGCGATCTTCGGAGCGCAGATCAGCCACACGACGGCCGTTGCCACCCCGACTGCCGTGCTACCCAGAGTCTTCATCAACGAGACTCTACTGGGATGCGGCATGCGGGCTGTGTTGCCTCGCCGCTTCGCGGGCTCGGCCCGGATGCCGGCCAGAACCCGGGTGGCGCGAGCCGCGCCACCCGTGAACCAGTCCGTGCGTCCGTCACCGGGCGCACGGATGGCAGCCCGGCGCACCCAGTCTTTGCACCCAGTGTTTGCGGCTACACTTCGCGCGTTTCGGCTACAGCCACATCACGACAAGACGACGATAAGGAAGGGAATCCACCATGGGTCTGCTCGACGGAAAGGTTGCACTCGTTACGGGCGCCGGCGGCGGTCTGGGCCGCACGCACGCGCTGCTCCTGGCGCGGGAAGGCGCCGCGGTCGTGGTCAACGATCTCGGCGGAGCTCGCGACGGCACTGGCGCGGGCACCTCGATGGCCGACCAGGTCGTCCAGGAGATCAAGGACGCCGGCGGCCGGGCGGTCGCCGACTACGGTTCCGTCTCCGACGGCGACGCCGCCAGGGCGATGGTCCAGCGTGCCGTGGACGAGTTCGGCAAGCTCGACATCGCGATCAACAACGCCGGCATCCTGCGCGACAAGTCGTTCAAGAACATGACGGACGAGATGTGGGACATCGTCCTCGACGTCCACCTGCGAGGCACCTACCTCGTGACCAAGGCGGCCTATGACCAGATGATCGAGCAGGAGTCCGGCGGCCGGATCATCATGACGAGTTCGACTTCCGGCCTGCTCGGTAACTTCGGCCAGACGAACTACGGCGCCGCGAAGGCCGGGATGGCCGGCTTCATGCGCTGCCTGGCTCTCGAGGGCGCGAAATACGGCGTCACGGTGAATCTGCTCGCTCCCGCCGCCTGGTCACGCCTGACCGAGGACATCATGCCGGAAGCGACCGCCGAGCCGCTGGCGCCCGAGAAGGTGTCGCCGGCCGTCGTCTGGCTGTGCACCGACGACGCCGCCGACATCACCGGCCGCATCTTCGCGGTCGGCGGCAACACGGTGACCCTGCTTGCCTGGCAGTCGCTCGAGATCGCGCGCCGGCCCAACGACCAGGATCCCTGGAGCGTCGCCGCGATCGGCGAGAAGATCCGGGCGGCCTCGGCCGAGTTCCCCGCGCCCGTCCGCTTCCAGGATCTGATGTAGCCCACGACAGGCCGGAGACTCCGCAGCCGGGCTCCCGGCACCTTCGCGCGACCGCCCGGTTGCAACGTTGGGCGGCGATCAGCGTAGAATGATGACCAATGTGACCATTATGGTCACGAATACACCGGCCCTGCCCTCTCCACTCCGCGCGCTGGAGCGGGCGGTCGATCCCCGAAAGAGCAAGCGAGAACCGATCGATGAGCCAGCTATCCGCCGACTCCGCCGCGACCTGGGAGGCCGAACTCGAGGGCCGCATCCCGCCTCACCTCAGGGAAGAGATCGAGATCTTCGAGACCCAGATCGCGCAGAAGCGCCAGGGCAGCATCGACGACAAGGTGTTCGCCGAGACCCGTCTGCGCCGCGGCGTCTACGGCCAGCGCTACGACAACGGGCAGCGCCACGACGGTTTCGCGAGCCGGGAGCTCGAGTACCCGTGCGGCGATCTGACCAAGGGCCCGAACACGGTCTGGGACGCCCCCGGCATGCTGCGGATCAAGATCCCGTTCGGCGCCATGAACGGGGAGCAGATGGAGGTCCTGGCGGACCTCGCCGAGGAGTACTCCGACGGCATCGCCCACGTCACCACCCGCCAGGACATCCAGCTCCACTTCATCCACATCGACGACACGCCGGACATCATGCGGCGTCTCGCCGCCGTGGGCATCACGACCCAGGAAGCATGCGGAAACTCCGTGCGCAACGTGACAGCCTGCCCGATGGCCGGCGTCTGCCGCGACGAGCCCTTCGACGTCACCCCCTACGCCCACGCCCTGACCTACTTCCTGCTCGGGCACAAGGACGCCCAGGACTTCGGCCGCAAGTTCAAGATCGCCTTCTCCGGCTGCGAGCAGCACGCCTGCGGACTCGCCAACATGCACGACCTCGGGGCGGTCGCGCAGGTCCGCTCCACGGGCAACGGCACGAGGAGCACGGAGCGCGGTTTCACGGTCTACGTCGGCGGCGGCCTCGGCGCCGTGCCGCACCAGGCCAAGGTCCTGCGCGAGTTCGTGCGCGAAGACGAACTTCTGCCCCTGGCTCAGGCCGTATGCCGCGTCTTCGGGCGCCTGGGCGAGAAGCGGAACCGGGCCAGGGCCCGCGTCAAGTTCCTGGTCGCGAAGCTCGGCATCGAGGAGTTCACGCGCCTGGTCGACGAGGAACTCGCGATCCTTCCCCCCGACGACCGCTGGAGCGCCTACCTTTCCGACCTCTCCATCACGGACGAGGAGTCGACACGACCGGCGGCAACGCTGGAGCCCGGGCCGCGGCCCGAGGGCTTCGCCGAGTGGCTGGGCTCGAACGTCCAGCGGCAGCGGCAGTCCGGCTACGTCGCGGTGGCCATCAACCTGCCTCTGGGCGACCTGACCTCGACCCAGTTGCGGGCGCTGACCGACACGGCACGGCGCTACAACGGCGGCCACGTGCGCAACACCGTCGAGCAGAACATTCTGCTCCGGAACATCAGCGAGGCTGACTTGCCGGCGCTCTACACCGAGCTGCGGGCACAGGGCCTGGGCGAACCCGGCGCCTCCTCCCTCGTCGACGTCACCGCCTGCCCGGGAACCGACACCTGCAAGCTGGGCATCTCGGCGTCCCGAGGACTCGCCGGCGAACTGCGCAAGCGCATCGCCACCTCGATCAGGACCACCGGCGTGCTCGCCGACGAGGCGGTCAAGGACCTGCGGATCAAGGTCTCCGGCTGCTTCAACTCCTGCGGCCAGCACCATGTCGCGGACATCGGTTTCTACGGCGTAAGCCGCAAGAGCGACGGCCGCACGGTGCCGCACTTCCAGGTCATCCTGGGCGG
>JAGWAG010000084.1:17335-26998 GCA_021296535.1 Acidobacteriota bacterium
GTGCCGGCCAAGCGCATCCCCGAAGCGGTCGAACGGATCGCCGGTCTGTATGTCGCTGAGCGCGAGAAGGCCGAGAGCTTCCAGCAGTTCATCGCCCGGGTCGGCAAGGCCCGTATCCGGCAACTGCTCGACGACCTGACCAAACTGCCGACCTACCTCGAGGACCGGACTCTCTACTCCGACTGGGGCGACCCGCGCGAGTACACGATCGGCGACCTCGGCGTAGGCGAGTGCGCCGGCGAGGTCGTGACCGCCGCCGAGTTCGGCCTCTCGGCCGCCGAGCGCGAGGTGTTTCAGGGTCTGCTCGAGCTCGACCAGGGCGCCGCGGAGGCGGCCGCGGCCAAGGCATACGCCGCGATGCTGCAGGCGGCGCGGGCGCTGATCACGACGGAGAACATCGACATCGGAAACGCACCGGACGAAATCGTCGGCGAGTTCCGAACCCGCTTCTACGACACGGAGCTCTTCTTCGACCCGTACGCCGGGGCCAAGTTCGCCAACTACCTGTTCCGTATCCACGGCGACGCCGAGACGCACTCCAGCGAAGAGGCGCACCGCCGGATCGAGGAGGCGCAGTTGTTCATCGAGGCGGCCCACGCCTGCAACCAGCGGATCTCCCAGGTCCAGGCCGCCCGGGTCGCTTGATGACAAGCATCGTTCTGGACGGGGAAGCGGAAGGCGCTTCCGGTCGCGCCCTCGACCATCTGGTCAAACTGGACCTCAAGGTTCTCGTCCGGGACCCGTCTCGCGCGGAGCCGGAGGAGTTCATCCCCGTCTTCCACCGCTGGATCACGGAACGCGTGTTGCCCGAACTGCTGATCGATGTCGCCGACTACAGCCACGTCCACGAAGGGCCCGGAGTGCTGCTCGTCGGGCACGACGCGATCTACGCCTACGACCTGAGCCGGGGCGAGCCGGGACTGCTCTACAGTCGCCGGAGGGAGACGTCCCCGGAACTCGAAGGCATCGACGCGCTGGAAAGCCGGATCGAGTCCTTGCTCAAGTGCGCGTTCCGGGCCTGCGACCTGATCGAAGCCGAGCCCCAGCTCGAAGGCCGGGTGGCTTTCGACCGCCACCGACTCGAACTCAGCGTCAACGACCGGCTCATCCCTCAGGACGACGACACGGCAGCAACGCTGGCACACGCCCTCAAGAGTGCTCTCGCCGCGGTCGGAACCGAGAACGGCGGCGCTCCGGTCAGGGTGGAACAGATCAGCGAGGCCCGCGAACGGCTGACCCTCAGGACCCGCTGACCGCGTCCGCCGCCTGCGCCACAAGCTTCCGCAGCTCGGGCTTCAGTTCCAGTCCAGCGGCAGCTTCACGGCCCGCGTCCGACATCTTGGGCCAGGTCCGGGCCAGCACTTCGGTCGTCTTCTCGGCGCCCAGCCGCTCCGCCAGGACCTCCAGGTCGCGCTCCAGGAACACGAGGCAGGCCGCGTCCTCCAGCGTCTGCGCATCCTGGGGCGAACTCCGGCCCGCCCGCTTCAGCACCAGGTTCTGCACCCGCTCGATCTTCTCCCGCCTGTAGCCGGCGTCGCGCAGCACGGCGGCGGCAAGCCGCGCGTGCTCCAGGGCCGCCGCCCGCCGCCAGGCGAGATAGCCCTTCCGCCCGGCCGGGTAGTCCGACGCAGATGCTGGCAATGGGCAGCGAGCATCAGGATCTCGCCGGCATCAGGATCGAGACGCGTGACCCAGGCCGCCATTCGCCGGGCGTACGCCCACTCTCGCGGGACCTGCTCGCCGTCGACCGTCTCAGTCTCCGGGTCCTCCCGGTGAAACAGGTCAAACCCGGCCACCGCGTTCTCGAAACGCGGCATCAGCTCGAAGCTCTTCACGGTCCTCTACTCGCCGGCCAATTCCCGCTCGACGACGAGCTTCTCCTCGGCGTTCCTCTGCAGCTCGGCGAGCCAGGCGACGTAGCCCTCAGGGTCGACGAAGGGGTGGGGATCGCCCTCGGCCCGCGACGCCAACTGCTCGGCCCGCTCGAAGATCCTCCCCATCGAGGCGTGGTTCGAGAGGTTCACGTCAATCGGGTTTCCCTCCTCGGCGGCGAGCCTCCGGATCCGGGCGACGCTGTCCAGGTAGAGATTCGTCCGATGAACGCCCTCGAAGTTGAGCCCCACGCCCCCGAACAGGAAGGCCCGGTGCTCCTCGCCGTCGTCGCGTACCGGGAACTCCATCGACAGGACCCCCTCGGTGTGTCCGGGCGTCACGTAGAAGCGGAGCTCCGTATCGCCCAACTCCAGCGTGTCGCCGTCGGCGATGACCATGTCGTGAACCGGCACGTCGATCTCCCAGTCCGGGTTTTCCGGAGGCACCTCGGCCAGCTCCCAGTCCGCCGCGGTCATGCCGACGCGCGCCCCGTACGTCTCCTGGAAGCGGGCGGCGCCGCCGACATGGTCGAAGTGGCCGTGACTGACCAGAACGTACTTCAGATCCGCCGGGTCATGCCCCACAGCCCGGATGCCGTCGATCGCCGTGTCGATGTGGTCGCCGTAGAGCGAGTCGATCAGGATGAGCCCGTCCGTGGTCACCAGCAGGTAGCACGAGACCCACTGGATGCCTATGTAGTAAAGGTTGTCGAAGATCTGGAACGGCTCCACGCGCTGCGCGCCCGGATCGTTCAGATCCGCCCCTTCCGGATCGGAAGACACGGCCGGCTCGGCGGGCGCGGCATCCGTTGCGGCCGCGTCTTCGGCTACCGGCGGAGTCGCCTCGCCGCCGCAGGCCAGGGCGCCAAGCGGGATCAGGAGAATCGCCAGAAGGGCTGGAACGAAACGTGTCATCCCGCGAAGTTACCACGCGCTGAACGCCTCCCGGAGGCGTTCAGGAGCCGCTACCAGGTCTCCCTGTACGGCCTCATCTCGACGTCGAAGCTCCAGGCCGACGGGTCCTGGTGGGCGACATGCCAGACGTTCTCGGCAATCGCATCCGGCTTGATGAAGAAGTCGTCCGGCTGGTCGGGCATGCGCTGGCGGGTCCACTCCAGATCGATCACCGCGTCGATCACGAAGTACGCGACGTGGATGCCCTGCGGCCCCAGCGTCCTCGCCATCGACTCGGCCAGAATGCGCTGCCCCGCCTTGGTCGGGGCGAACCCGGCGAAGCGCGGCATCCCCCGCCGAGCCGCCGTATTGCCGGTGACCATGATCGCACCGCGCCCGGCCTCGATCATCGCCGGCGCGACGGCGCGCGCCAGGTAGAGCAGGCCCATCACGTTGACTTCGAAGTTGGCGCGCAGTCGCTCCGGGTCGATCTCCAGGAAGTCGCCGAAGGCGCCGCCCACCGCGTTGTGAACGAGCACCGACGGGGCGCCCAGGTCCCCGCCGACGAGCGCCACGGTCGTCCGCACCGCCTCCGGATCCGACACGTCGCAGACGTAGCCGCGGGAACCCTCGATCTCGGACTCCAGAGCCTCCAGTCGCTCTGCGCTGCGCGCGAGCATCGCCACCTTGTAGCCGCCGGCCGCAAAGCGACGGGCCAGCGAAGCCCCGGTTCCGGGACCGACGCCGGAGATGAGGCAGACCGGTTCGCTCATGGTGCGCGGGACACTACTTGATCCATCCTTGCCGAAGCGCGACCTGGACGCCTGCACAGACATATAGCCATTCCTGTATCATCGACGAACTCAACCGCCGTCTTACCAAAGAGGCCACGATGACCAGACGACGCTCCCCGCTGTCCCGTTTCCTGCCCGTGGCGATGCCGATCGCCGCGCTGCTGGCCACCCTCACGGCAGCGCCCGCGGCGGCCGCCGACCGCGAGTTCTACGTTGGGTTCCACCTCGGTCTGTCGGGCATCGAAATCGATCGGAACGACGCCTTCAACCAGGTCCTCGACGGCGACGAAAACTCGCGGAGCTACGACATCGGCTTCAAATGGAACGACTATCTCGCGGTCGAGGTGGGTTACTACGACCTGTCCAAGGTCGACGGGGCGATCCGACCCTGCGCGGAAGGCGTCTCGTGCTCCGATATCCCGATCCAGGGAAAAATCACCGCCTACTCCGTGGCGATCGTGCCCCACTACGACATCACGGGGCGCATCCGCGTGTTCGCGAAACTCGGTCTCGTGTCGTGGGCCGCCAACGTGGAGGACGCGGCAGAGGACCTCGAAGTCACCCTGGTGGACGTGGACGACGAGGACCTGATCTACGGCGCCGGGGTCGAAGTCCAGATCCTGGGCCGGCTCCGGGCGGTCGGCCGCCTTGAGTCGATCGCCGGAGACATCGAGACCGTCTCGGCCGGCATCCGGCTGGTCTTCTGAGGCACTACGTGCGCCGGCGCCCCGCCGGCATCCGGCGCACTGGCACGAAGCTGCGTGCGCCAGTTTTTTGGCACCGAACACCCGGCCGATGGGCGGCGCAGCGAGTTGGGGGGTGCTAGCGTCGCCCCCATGACCTACATCGCGCCCTGCCAATGACCGACATCACGCCCTACCGCATCGAAGTCGACGACGAGCAACTGACCGATCTGCGCCGGCGGCTGGCCGCCACGCGCTGGCCCGAGCCGGAGACGGTCGACGACTGGACCCAGGGCATCCCACTCGCCTACACGAAGGAACTGTGCGAGTACTGGGCGTCCTCCTACGACTGGCGCCGGCTGGAAAGCCGTCTCAACGACCTCGACCAGTTCAAGACCGAAATCGACGGACTGGGGATCCACTTCCTCCACCTCCGTTCCCGGCACACGGGCGCCGCGCCGCTGGTGCTCACCCACGGCTGGCCGGGATCGATCGTCGAGTTCCTGGAAGTGCTCGATCCGCTGCTCGACCCGACAGCCCACGGCGGCTCGGCAGAGGACGCCTTTCACCTTGTCGTCCCCACCTTGCCCGGCTTCGGCTTCTCGGACAAACCGGCATCTCCCGGCTGGAGCGTCGAGAAGACGGCCGATGCCTGGGCTCACGGCTACGAGTGGTACTTCGCCCAGGGAGGCGACTGGGGCGCGGCGGTCAGCACGGCGATCGCGATCCAGGACCACGAGCACTGCCACGGCATCCACGTGAACATGCCGACCGTCGGCGTCGACCAGAGCACGATGGGTGACCTGACGGACAACGAGAAGGACGCCCTCGCCGGGATCCAGCACTACCGCGACTGGGACTCGGGTTACTCGAAGCAGCAGTCCACACGGCCGCAGACCCTGGGCTACGGCCTGGTCGATTCGCCCGCCGGCCAGGCGGCGTGGATCGTCGAGAAGTTCTGGTCCTGGACCGACAACGACGGCCACCCGGAAGACGTGCTCAGCCGCGACCAGTTGCTCGACAACGTGATGATGTACTGGCTGCCGGCCTGCGGCGCCTCGTCGGGACGCATCTCGGTAACGACCCCGTCGAGATCCCGGTCGGCTGCAGCATCTTCCCCAAGGAGATCTTCCGCGCCTCGCGACGCTGGGCCGAGAAGCGCTACCGCAACCTTGTCTACTGGAACCGCCTGGAGAAGGGCGGACACTTCGCCGCCTTCGAGGTGCCGGACGTCTTCGTCGGCGAGTTGCGGAAGTGTTTCCGGGAGATGAGGGCGTAGAGGCGCTAGCGAGATCCGAGGACCGTCAAACCTCGTCGACGCGTGCGCGAAACCGCGGCGGCCGCCGGTGCTTCGTCGCCTGCTCGAAGGCCAAGGCAATGCGGATCAGCGTCGGCTCGCTCCACGCGGCGCCGAAGAACGAGACGCCGACAGGCAGGCCGTGGACGTGGCCGGCCGGGACAGTCACGTTGGGATAGCCCGCGACAGCGGCCGCGCCCGAACTGCCGACCGAGAAGTGGTCGCCGTGGACCAGGTCCGTTACCCAGGCAGGGCCGCCACTAGGGCCGAGAATGGCGTCCAGGCGGTGCTCCTCGAGCGCCGCGTCGAGCCCCTCCTCGCGGGATAGCCGGTTCGCCGTGCCGCGCGCCGTCTGGTAGGCCGTCTCGGCAAGCGGCCCCTTGCCCTCCGCTTCGATCAGGATCTCCTGGCCGAAGAAGGGCATCTCGCGCTCCGCGTGCACCTCGTTGTAGGCAATCACGTCCGCGAGCGACGCGACCGGAGCGTCATCTCCGAGCCCGGCGAGGTACTCATTCAGACCGGCCTTGAACTCGTAGAGCATGGCCTCGTACTCGTGCCTTCCGACTTCCCCGCGATGCGGGATCGAAACGGAGTCGACGATCTCGGCGCCCAGGCTCGCAAGCTCAACGCGTCGACGCGGCTGTCGCGGTCGAAGAACTGACGGCCTATGCCGATCCGCAGCCGGCTCAGATCGGCGGCTCCGTGCTCGCTGAGATGGCGGGTCAGGTCGGTCGGGGTCGGTGAGGCCGCCGTAGCATCGTCCCGCGGATCCGCCCCGGTCATCCCGCTGAGCAGCGCCGCGGCATCGGCCACCGTCCGCGCCATCGGGCCGGCGGTGTCCTGCACCGCCGAGATCGGAACGATGCCGCTGCGGCTGACCATGCCGACGGTGGGCTTGATCCCCACCACGCCGTTCGCCGACGAAGGGCAGATGATCGAGCCGTCGGTCTCCGTGCCCACCGCGGCCGCGCAGAGATTGGCGGACGTTGCCGCGCCGGACCCCGAACTCGAACCGCACGGATTCCGGTTGAGGACATAAGGGTTGCGGCACTGCCCGCCACGCGCGCTCCAGCCCGAACTCGACCGGTTGGACCGGAAGTTGGCCCACTCGCTCAGGTTCGCCTTGCCGAGCAGCACCGCTCCCGCGCGCCGCAGCCGCGCCGCAACGAAGGCGTCCCGCTGCGAAATCGACCCCTCGAGCGCCAGGGAACCGGCCGTCGTCGTGTTCCGGTCGGCGGTGGCGATGTTGTCCTTGAGCAGGATCGGGACACCGTGCAGCGGACCGCGCACGTTGCCCGCGGCGCGCTCCGCGTCAAGCCCCTCCGCGATCTCCAGCGCGTCCGGGTTCGTCTCGATCACCGATCGCAGGGTCGGCCCCTGACGGTCCAGGGCCTCGATCCGCTCGAGGTAGAGCCGCGTGATCTCGGCGCTCGTCCGTTCGCCCGACGCCATCTGGCTGCCAAGTTCGGCGATCGTCGCCTCTTCCAGTTCGAAGCCGCTGACCTCCGAATCGGACCCATCACCCGACCTGATGTCCGCTTCCCGCTCGGAAGTCGAACAGCCGGCGCCGACGACCGCCGCCGCGCCCAGCGCTCCGGCCACTGCCATCATCTGCCGTCGCGTGGCGCCTTCCTTCTCACTCATGTCGCCACGCTAGCAAGAACCCTGCTGCGCCTCACTGGGTGCGCCGGCGCCCTCGCCCGCTGCCGCCGAAGGCGGCAACGTCACGCGTCCGCCAACGGCCGGCTTCTCGCTGCGTCCGCTCAATCCCAGCCCCCACAACCAGGCCACCGCAGCTCCCAGCGGCACATACCAGGGCCAAGCCAGCAATTCTCCGGCGGGCCCCTGCGCCCATCGCCACAGCGCCAGCACCAGCGCGACGCCCCCGAACAGAAGCAAGCCGGCCCCGAGCCGCGCGCGGCCATCCGAGCGCAACCAGGTGCCAAACAGCACAGCACCGCCCAGCAGACAGACCCAACCCGCCACCGGCTGGTGCCAGGCCACCGCGAACACGGCAAGCACGGACAAGGGCCCGGACCACAGGAAGCCGCGGCCGTCCCGTCCGCAGGGCGCAAGCGCCAGAAGCACCGCGGCCATCAGCGCCCCGCCCGTGTAGCCGGCCATCGCCAGCGCCAGGTCGAGCAACGCGTCGTACCGCGCCGCGACCTCGTCCATCAGCAGCGACGTCACGCCCAGTACCAGACCCCAACCGAGAACCAGCAGCCGGGGCAAACGCAGACCGTCGCCTCCCCGAATGCGCGTGCTCAGGAGCGAGGACGTGGTCTGCGCCAGCGCGGCGAGGATGGAGTCGAGACTGGAAACAGCCGCAGCCAGCGCACCGGCCACGACCAGGCCCTTCAGGCCGACACTGACCGCCTCGACCGCGAACACCGCAAACACCCGATCGGGCTGCTCCGCCACCATCGCCGCACCGACGCCCTGAAGCGGCGCCTGCTCGTAGTAGGCCCACAGCCCGATTCCGACCACGGCGAACGCGAAGGAAACGAGCACGGACACGCTGCTGGCCACGACCGCACGCTGGGCGTCCCTTGCATTCCGGCAGCAGAAGATGCGCTGGGCCATCAACTGGTCGGTGCCGAAGGCCGCGAAGCCACCGACCGTGGCGCCGATCAACGCCGCCCACAGGGTGTATGGGGTCGAAAGAGAGGCCGACAGGTCGAAGAGCGTGAACTTCCCCTCCGTCCAGGCCGCAGCAAGAGTCGTCGAGATACCGGCCTCGATTTCCCACACGACGACGCCCAGACTGACCGCGACGCCCACGAGGAACAGGAGGAACAGCGCCGCGTCCGTCCAGACGACGGCCGCGATGCCGCCGAGCCAGGTCCACAGGATGGCAATGCCGATCACCGCGGCCACCGCGGCGACGTGGGGCGGCAGGCCCGTCGCGCTCTCGAGCCAGGCCAGCTCGCGGTGCAGCAGCACCCCGAGCACGACGGCCGAGAGGTAGACGCGAGCCGACTGGGCCAGCACGCCTCCAAGCCAGAACAGGCCGGTCGCCGTCTTCCGGACCGCGGCGCCCGAGCCGCCGAGCCGGCGCTCGATCAGGTCGTACGGGCTCATCACGTCGTACCGGTAGTAGGCCGGTACCAGGTAACGAGCCACCAGCAGCCGGGCCCCGACGTAGCCAAACAGGCCGATCTGGAGGTAGGTCAGGTTGCCGCCCGGCCGATGGACGATCGCGGGCAGGCTGATGTAGGTGACCGCGCTGATCTCGGTCGCCACCAGGGACGCCGCCACCGCGTACCAGGGCAGGTTGCGCGAACCACCGAAGTAGTCGCGCTCCGTCTTCTGTCGCCGCGACAGCGACCGTGACAGCAATGTCAGGCCGACCAGCAGGGCGGCGAGGATCAGCCAGTCGAGCGGACCGAAGCTGCCGCGAAGCCCCATGCGGATTTACCCGGAGGCGAGCGAACCGGAGGGGATCACTCGCCGCCGGCGTAGACGTCGCCCCGCGTGTTCGTGGCAATCCGGTAGAGACCGCTACGGGCGGTCATGTACAGAGTGCTGCCGTCGCCGCCGAACGCGGTGTTCGCCGGCAGCTCGGCGGGTGCAATCGTGCCCAGGTGACGGCCGTCCGGACTGAACACGAGGACGCCACCCGGGCCCGTCGCGAAGACGTTGCCGTCGACGTCGACGGCCAGGCCGTCCGGCGCTCCCTGCAGGTCCACCATGTCGCTGGCGTCGAAGAACATCTCACCTTCGCCCAGCGTCAGGTCGTCGTTCACTGCGTACTTCTTCCAGTAGCGGTTGGGCGCCGCGTCGGAGTTCGCCACATAGAGGACCGTCTCGTCCGGGGACAGTCCGAGGCCGTTGGGCCGCGTCTGGCCGGTCTCGAGCAGGGTCACCGTGCCGTCCGGGTCGAGGCGGTAGATGCCGTTGTGCTCCTGCTCCTTGTTCTCCGATGCGTCCTGGCCGTCCAGTCCGTACGGAGGGTCGGTGAAGAAGGCGGCGCCGCTCGAGTGGAACACGATGTCGTTCGGGCTGTTCAGACGCTTGCCGTCGTAGCGATCGGCCAGGTTGACCCGCTCACCGTCAAGCGGCATCGCGGACACGACGCGGTTGCCGTGCTCGCACAGGACGAGCCGGCCGTCCGGGTGCAGCGC
>JAGWAG010000085.1:0-399 GCA_021296535.1 Acidobacteriota bacterium
CTTCACGATGAACCACCGGGAAAGCCCGGGGGACATCCATGTCATGCCGGCCGCCGGCGGGACTCCCGTCAAGGTGACCTCCGTCTTCGACTACCTCGACGAGACCTTCCTGCTGCCTCGCCAAGAGGCGATCCGCTGGCCGGGCGAGGACGGCGTCGAGGCGGAGGGCCTCCTCTACTACCCGCTCGACTACGAGGAGGGCAACCGTTACCCGCTGGTCGTCCAGACGCACGGCGGGCCGGCGGCCTCGGACAAGTTCGGGTTCGGCCGCTGGTCGAACTACGTGCAGGTGCTGACCGCGCGCGGCTACTTCGTCTTCAAGCCGAACTACCGGGGCAGCACCGGCTACGGCGACCCGTTCCTGCGCGACATGGTCGGCCACTACTTCCACCAGGCGCA
>JAGWAG010000085.1:550-12699 GCA_021296535.1 Acidobacteriota bacterium
AACTGGATCTCGATGTACGGCCAGAGCGACGTGCGGACATACCGCACTCCCTGGTTCGGCGGCACGCCCTGGGAGGAGGACGCCCCGATCGGGGTCTACTGGGAGAACTCGCCGCTCAGGGAAATCTACAAGGTGACGACGCCGACCCTCGTCCTGGTCGGAGAGAACGATGTCCGGGTGCCGCCGCCCCAGTCGGTCGAGCTGTACCGGGCGCTGAAGGCGAACGGAGTGGAGACCCATCTCTACATCGCGCCGCGGGAGCCTCACGGCTGGGGCGAACTCCGCCACGAGCTCTTCAAGGTGAACGTGGAGATCGACTGGTTCGAGCGCCACGTCCGGGGCATCGAGTACGAGTGGGAGACGGCTCCGGGGTCCGACGAGGACGAGGACGAGGACAAGGACACCGAGGACACCGGCGAGAGCACGGGCTAGTCGGGGAGCAAGTACTGGGTGCGCCGGCGTCCCCGCCGGCATCCGGCTTGAAGCACCGGCGGCCGGTTTGCAAGCGCCAGACGAGGGATTGACTCAATGGATGCACACAAAGCCGCCGAACCCGACAGCACGAAGGGCCCGAAAATCCCGGTCGCGGTCTTCGTCGTCCTCGTCGTCGGGGTCCAGGCGCTGGCCTGGAACGTGGCGAGCTACCGGCTGCACGGCAGCATCGATCCGCTCTACCTGCTGCTGAGCCTCTTCCTGTCGATCAACCTGCTGATCTGCTACTGGGAGGCGTGTCTCTACCTGCGGCGGGACTACATCGCGAAACGGGCGGAGTACTGGCGCGGAAGGGGAGCGGCGACGGGCCGGGCGCCGGCGCTCGCGTTTCTGTTCTCGGGAGTTCCGATCGGGCACATCCTGTCGCCGACGACCTGGGCGGACGTCTGGGCGGCCTACTCGGTGTACGACGACGCCTATACCGATCGCCGGACCTTCGGCTTCAACTGCGATGTCGGCAACGGCTTCGCCACGCCGATTCCGTCGATGATCCTGTTGGCCTCGATGACCACCGGCTTCCTGCCGGCCGTCGTCGCGGGGATCCTCGGGGTCGCGCTGTTCTGGCAGTGGGTCTACGTGAGCTCGCTCTACATCGTGAGCTTCTACATCTCAGGCGGGCACCGGGCTCTCAGCAGGCTGGACCGACTGGTCTGGGTGTGGACCCCCAACACGGTGTGGGTCCTCATCCCGATGCTCGGACTGTACGTAGCCGTTCGCCTGATTCTCGACGGCACCTACGGCGTGTTGGGCCGCTGAGGGGATTGGCCGCGGGCGAGACGCAGAGCTGTCCGCCTTCGTCGGCGCCCGCCGCTCCTGGGCCTATTCGACGGCAGGGCGAGAACGACCCCGACTACCGTCCTGCCAGGCCTGCCAGACCCCGAACGAGCGCATCTGCTGTTCGAGGTCGGTCCGCGCGATCAGGTTCTCGAGCTGGGCGCGGCTCTGACGCTCCCAGTCGACATCCATGTTGGCGAATCCCCAGGCGACCGCCGCCACGATCGCCGAGTTCTTCTTGAGCTGGTCCTTGTCCACCTTGTCGAACGTGTCGGAACTGGCGTGGTAGTTCGGTCCGTAGTTGGCCGAGTCCTGAATCGCGACCAGATTACCCACGCCCTGCATCATGAAGTCGTAGTTGTCCGTCCCGACGAGCGGTATGTCGAGGTGGTTGAAAGGCCCGAGGTCGGAAACCGCGGCAAGAGCCCGGTCCGCGGCCCTGACCAGCTCGGCCCGGCCGCCGGTGAAGAAACCCGTGATCCGGCCGCTTCCCGCATCGAACGAAGAGGCCATCACGTGCCGGTCGAGTTCGTCCGCGTGGGCCAGCGTGTAGGCGTGCGATCCCCGGAAGATCTGCTCTTCTCCGTTGTGGAGGGCGAAGCGGATCGTCCGCTTCGGAGTCATGCCCAGGCGCTTCATCTGTCGGGCGATGTCGATCAGCATCACCACGTTGCAACCGTTGTCCAGCGCCCCCGTGCCCAGTGCCCATGAGTCGATGTGGGCGCCCATCACTACGAACTCCTCGGGACGTTCCGATCCTCGAATCTCGCCGATCACGTTGTGCGCCACGTAGGCCGGACCGGAGTCGATCTCGAGGTGGGCGACAAGCTGCAGTTCATGACCGAACCTGAGCAGCCTGAGCGCGCGCAGCCCGGCGTCTCTCTCGATCACGATCATCGGCCGGTCGGTCTCCGGGCCGGTCGAAGCGTTGTGCCGATAGAGCAGGTCGCCCTCTCGGGCGGCGACGTAGGCCACGCCGGCGACGCCGGCGGCGAGCGCGCGTTTCTCGATCGCCGCGTTGTTCGCGTAGTCGGCCAGGAGCCGCGTCAGATCGAGGAGCGGGTCCGTCTCGACGAGAGCCCAGGCGCCTGCCGCCTGCTGCCCGAGCCGGTGGAAGTCCTCTTCCGTTCCGCGACCGGAGTCCACGAGGGGCGCCGTCAGCCCCGTGCCATCCGGGCCGACGGTGCCCGGCGAGAAGGGCATCGCGGCGATGCGCGGCTCGAACGACACGTCGCCATCGGGTGTCCCTATCCGTGCCGCGGCGCTCAGCTCGAGCCAGAACGCCGGCATCTCGTAGGCTTCCGTCGCGGCCGAGACCCCGGCGCTTCCGAAACGCTCCATCGCCCATTCCACCGCTCGCTCGTTGGCCGCCGAGCCGGTCGGCCGCCCACCGATCTCGTCGGTCAGGTAGCGCAGGTCCTCCAGCAAAGGGGTTTCGCCAAGCATCGCCGCCACCAGAGCGTCTCCGGCGTCGTCGGGCGTCTGGCCAACGGCGGAAGGACTCGGAACCGAAGCGAACAGAAGGCCGATGGCGAGGCCTGGAAGAGTCGGGAGCAGTTTCTCGCGGTGCTTCATCGCGGGCTTCCTCCGGCTTGAAGTGACAGTGAGGTTCGATCGGGAAGGCCGTTCAGGCTGCCCCTGGCTGGCTACAGTTCGAAGGCGAAGCTCAGTCCGACCGTCCGCGGTCGGATGACCGTGTCGCGGTTGTGCAACAGGAAGATGTTGTCCCTGAAGAACACCGCCCGTTCGTCCAGCAGGTTGTCGGCGAACATCGTCGCCCGCCAGCGCTCGCCTTCAAGGCCGAACTGGAACCCCGCCAGGTCGTAGGGTTCCATCTCCACCCGGGTGAGCACGTTCGCGTTGTTGAAACGTTCGCTGGTGTGCGACCAGGTCGCGTTGACGAAACCCGCGGCCGAGAGGTCCCCGACGGTCACCGGGAAGTACCAGGTAGCCCGGAGCCCGTAGGCGAGTTCGGGGGTGAGCGGGGTCTCCGTGCCGCCGGGGATCATGAAGGACCCGTCTTCGCTCTCAAAGGCCTCCGAGAACTGAGCGTCGGTGAGACTCACGCTCAGCGAGACGTCGAAGCTGGACGTGGGCGCCAGGGCCAGATCGAATTCGACGCCGCTGGATTCGACGCTTCCGGCGTTTCGGGTGACGGCGAATCCGCAGGTGCGCGAATCCGCCACTGGCACGTCCTCCCAGTCGATCCGGTACGCGGCGCCGTTGAACCGCACCCGATCGCGCCACGAACCCTTGTAGCCGATCTCGACGTTCGTCAGGCTGTCCGAGGAGAACGAATCGCCGGCGCTGCCGATGCCGCAGATCGGGGGGATGGGATCGTTGGTTCCACCCAGCCGGAAGCCCTCGGCCACGGTCGCGTACCAGAGTTGGTCGTTGGCCGGCCGGTACTCCAGGGAGAACTTGGGGTTGACGCCGTCCTCCTCCAGCCGCGAACGGACGTCGAGCCCGGCGGAGAAGAATCCGCCGATCGAATTGAACTCCATGTCCTGCTCGAAGTCGAACCAGCGCAGACCCGCTATGGCCCGGAACCGGTTGGACAGGTCGAGGCCGACCTCTCCGAAGAGTGCGACTTGCCGATCCTCGAAGGTCTGGAAGCTCTGAAAGATGTTGTCTCCGACAGAGAAGCCGAGCACATCGTCCAGACCCGGCGACGGGGCATCCTGCGCGAAGCTCTTGTCCTGCTCGTTGTAGAACGCGCCGACGAGCCAGGACCATCGGCTCTCGGCCGTCGAGACCAGACGGAACTCCTGGATCAGGTCCTCGGCCTCGGTGATGTTGTTCAGCATCTGAGGCAGGGGCGTCGTGTAGTCGATCGGAAACGGGAGAACGCCGAAGGACACCAGCACCGGCACGATGTCCGTCGACTCGAAGTTCTGATCGAGGCTTCGCTCGAGCACGGACGTCACGGACACGAGTTCGGCCGATCCGAGGCTCGCGCGGACTTCCGCCGAAACCAGCGTGAAGCTGTCCCGGCTGGGCTCCTCGAACAGGCGGCTCTGTTGGTAGTCCCCGAGACTGGCGTCGCCGGGGTTGTTCCCGGGTACCGGGTCGTCGGGCGCGAACGTGTCCTCGGTCGGATAGCCGCCCGTGCTCGTGTCCTGGTGGTAGAGCCGGAACGTCGCCTTCCACTTCTCCTCGTTCTGAAGGAGCAACTGAAGTCGTCCGCCCCAGGTCGAGTCCGTGTTGACGTTCTCGAACACTTCGTTCGAAAGCGGCCCGGTCTGGCCGAAGAGCGGGTGCCGCACGTCCACCTGCGGCGCGACGTTGTCGACGAAGCCGTCGTGAGACCGGCTGTAGGTCGTGATCCGGAAGGCGGCTCGATCGCTTGCCAGCGGCACGTTGAGCATGACGTTCGCGTCGAAGTTGTTGCCGCCGCCGCTCGTCCCGGAGAAGGACGTGCTCACCTTCCCGTCCGACGCGGAGGGGTCCGGCGGCTTGCTGATGTAGCGGATCGTGCCCGAGAGCGATCCGGAGCCGAACAGCGTTCCCTGCGGACCCCGCAGCACCTCGACCCGCTCGACGTCGAAGAGCCGGGGGTCGGGGTTGTACCCGTTGAGGGAGACCGGCGTTTCGTCGAAGTAGATCCCGACCGTCTCCTTGCTTTCGGGCTCGTCCGTGTTGAACTGGGTGGTGCTGGAGTTGACGCCACGGAGCACGACGAGAGACTGGCCCGGACCTCGTTCGCCGAAGGCGAGCCCGGCGACGCCGACAGCGAGTTCGGAGAACGAATCGATGCCCTCCCGCTCGAGCAGTTCGTCGTCGACGGCCGTCAGACTCAGGCCCACATCCTGGGCCGCTTCATCCCGCTTCGTCGCGGTTACCGTGATCTCTTCGAGAAAGCCCTCGTCCGCGCGGGGCTCCTCGTCGGCATCCGCCGCTTCCTGCGCTCCGAGGGGCGGGGCCGCTGCGACCGCCAGTAGCGCCGCGCAAGCCAAGCGCGACAGCAGGGCGGCCTGTTCTACCGCCCGGTTCCTGAGAATAGCCATGGTGAGCCTCCTTTCCTGGGCAACGCGCCTGATTCAGGCGGCCACCCCGGCTGGACGCCGGGGTTGCTCGAAGTGGCGTCCCGGGAAGAACGCTAGCGAGCGTTCCGCGACCTGTCTGTCCCCATGTCTGAGGACAGACGGACGAGGCTCGGGCCTTCCGAAGGCGCCGGCCTACGACCTGACGAGCCTGAAGAGCTCCTTCTGCGTGCTGACACCGAGCTTGAGGAAGGCGCGGCGCTGGTAGGTGAGCACGGAGGTGTAGGCGATCTGGAGAGCGTCGGCGAGTTCGGGGAGCGTGCGGCCGTTCAGCACGCCGGCCACGACTTCCGTTTCACGGCGGGAAAGTTGGTCGAAGGCGGTCGTCCAGGGCTCCTCACCGTACGGTGCCGGCACGGGTTCGGCAGGCGAGAGGTTCTCCGGGGAGTGGGCGCGCCCGACCCAGCGCCAGAAGATCTCCCGCTCTCGAGCTCGCCGCTGCTGGTTGGCCATGCGCCACTGCACCTCGCTGAGGGCTTCGCCGCGATGCCACTTCAGGCTCTTCAGGTTTTCGCGATTCACGAAGAAGACCTGGAACGCAGCGGACTCCGGATGCTCCAGCACGTCGAAGAAGAGCAGGTCCCCGGCCCAGCCGAGGCCGCCGAGCAGGACGCCCCGCTCGTAGGGGCGAGGCACCACGGTCCGGCCTTCCAGGCGAGCGGTGCCGCCGGCGGTATCGAGGTCGACGAGGCGGAAGTGTCCGGTGGCCTGCCTGGGGCCGCGGACGCAGATCCGGTAGCCCCGGGAGCCGCGCTGGAGCTTCAGGTAGTCGACTGCAGTGGAGACGATGTCGCGGCCGTGCCCTTCGTCGTACCAGTTCTTCATCATCTCGGAGCCGAGCCGCTCGAGCAGGTGCTCGCCGCCCATGGACTCCGTGATGCGGCCGATTGCCCTGTCGAAGGTCTCGAGCGGGTACCACTTGTCGGGAGTCGGGTTGGCGGCGATGCCTCGGGAGAGCGTTCCGAGGCCGCAGCTTCCGGCTGAGAGCCCGGCGAAGAAGCTCCCCAGCACCTCGACTCGCTGCCTGTGGCAGTACACGCAGCGAGTAGCTTACAGAATCAGCCTCCGGTCTCGGCCGCCGCTGCCGCCGCTTCCCTCTGCTTGCGCCGGAACTCGCGCACTTGCTCGATCTGCTGCTTCAGCGCGTCGGGCACGATGAAGGTGGGCATGTCCGTCTGCTGCGTCTGGTCGCTGAACGTGTAGTGGATGAAGCCGACCATCATCTCGTCGGTCGTCGCCTCGCCCCAGGTCACGTTCGACGTCGGATCGGGATTCGCCAGGTTGTCGGCTGAGTTGTCGAACTTCGCGTCGACGCGGATCGTCGTGCCCGCGGGGATGACCCTGGGTTCCGTCGGCGTGTAGGTGAGCTGCCAGTTGAAGTCGTAGTTCGGCACGTCGAGCAGGACTTCCTTGCGGCCGTCCGGGTACTCGGCCGTGAACGTCATCGCCTTGCCCCGCAGGTGCATGTGCGGCGTGAAGTCGAAGAGGACCGCCTCGTGCTCGGTGGTGAACGACGACCAGGAGTGGTAGTCGGCGGCGCCCGCCGGGATGTTCAGGGTGGGGTCGACCAGCCACAGGGTCTCGACCACGTTCTCGGGCTTCTCGTCGTGGAAGTACAGGCCCATCGTCGTCTGGTCGGTGCCGCCGGTGCCCGGGCCCGGCGTCTTGTGGTAGTGCATCTGGAAGAACAGCGTGCTGTTCGGCGGCATGCGCATCCCGTGGCCGTCGGCGAACTGAAGCGGCGCCACGCCGGGTCCCCAGCCGCCGACGAAGGTGAGGTCCAGGGTTCCGGTCCGGCTCTGCACGCCGGCGAGCGTGGCGTCGGGTGGTGCGAGGTACGTCAACTGGTGATGTACCCCTTCGACGAAACCGGGGTGGATCTCGATCGCCCGGATCCAGCGCTCTTCGTCGACCGGGTTGTCCACCTGGAGCCACTCGTAGTGATCCTCGATGTCATCGGAGACGTGGTACTCCGGGGCCGTGTAGACGAGGTCCGGCGGTCCGAGCTTCCATTCCGAGGAGAAGCTGGGCGGCTCCGGCGCCTGTGCGAGGTCGCCGGCCGGTGCGCCCGCGGCCACCCAACGGTTCAGCGTCTCGATCTCGGCGTCCGTGAGGCTCGGGTCCTCCACGAACTCGCCGTGCTCCGGGTTGGCGAACCACGGCGGCATGGTCCGGTCGCTGGTGACCTTGCGGATCGACTTCGCCCACGGGCGCGTCTCGTCGTAGGTCAGGAGCGACATGGGTGCCGTCTGTCCGGGTCGATGACAGCTCACGCAGTTCGCGTGGAGGATGGGCGCTACGTGGTCTGCCCAGGTGACCTCGGCGGGGTCCACGTTGTTGGCCGGCGGTGCGGCGAGGGCGGCGCCCGCGAGGAGCGCGAGGCTGATAGCGAGGATGGGGAGACGGGACTTCATGAGGTTCTCCTTGGGCGGATCGGACTCGGTGAATGGCGCGAGTCTAGCGGCGATTGGTCGCCGGGACGATCAATCGAACGCGCTGAGGACCTCGTCGTCGATCTGCTGCCAGGCCTCCGGCCGGTTGCCGACGCCGCAGAGGACGATCTCCTCGGCACCGGCTTCGACGTACTGGTACAGCAGGTCCTGAACGTAGGAAGCGGTACCCCAGCAGTACCAGGGTTGGCCGGGCGACTTCGCGGCTTCCTTTTCGTTCGCGAAGAGCCGGAAGGGCAGGCCGACCGTTCTCTTGATCTCCGCCGGGTCGCGGCCGGCGTCCTCGCAGTGGCGGTCGAGAACCTGCTGTTTGTGCCGGAAGACATCGACTCCGGCCGGGTGCCAGAAGTCGAGGTTGCTGATGTCGCCGTAGCGGGCGCAGGTGCGGAGCGTCCGCTTCTCGCCGTTGCCGCCGATCAGGATGGGGATGTTGGCCGTCCGGGTGGACCGCGGCCGGGTCGAACCCGGCGCGAGCGGCGCTTCGTCCAGGCGGTAGTGGGTCCCCTCGAACGTGACCTTCTCGCCCTCCTCCGCCGTGAACAGGAGGCGGATGAGCTGAGCCGCCTCCTCCAGGCGGTCCGAGCGCTCGCGCAGGGAGGGGAAGTCCCAGCCGTAGGCCGTGTGTTCGCGCTCGAACCAGGCGGCGCCGATCCCCAGCTCCATGCGCCCGCCGCTGATGTGGTCGACGCTGGCGCAGATCTTCGCGAGCAGGGCGGGATTGCGGTAGGTGACGCCGCAGGCGAGCGTGCCGAGGCGGACCCGCTTGGTCAGGACCGCCGCCGCGGTGATCAGGGTCCACACCTCGAGGGCCGACAGGTGTTCGTCGGAAGTGATCCGAGAACCACAGGCTGCTCCAGGTGCCGTTCTCGATCGCATGGACTGTGGCCTCGGTTTCGGACCACGGCACACGGTAGCTGCTGAGCTGGGCGCCAAATTCCATGGGGCCGAAGCTACCTCAACTGGTACGCTGTTCCAAGTTTGTGACGCGCAGCGATGGCAGACGACATCCAGCCTCAGAAGGCCGCCGAGTCGCCGGGCCGCCGGCGCCCCGATCGTCGGCGAATCGTGCCGTTGCGCACCAAGCTCGCCTTCTCCTCCGGCGCCTTTCAGCAGGGGATGGTGGTTGCTGCCCGCATCACCACCCTGATCTTCTACAACCAGGTCCTTGGAGTGTCGGCGGCGCTGTGCGGCGTGGCCTACTTGGTCGCGAGCATCGTGGACGCGGTGTCCGATCCGCTGGTCGGGGCGATCTCCGACCGCTTCCAAAGCCGATGGGGGCGTCGCCACCCGTTGATGCTGATGTCGGCCCTGCCGATCACGATCTCGTTCTACTTCCTGTATCAGCCCTTGCCGGGCATGAGCGAGGCCGCCCTCTTCGCGTGGCAGGTGTGCTTCCTGGTCCTGCTCCGCATCGCGACGTCCTTTCACAACATCCCGCGGGACGCCCTGGGCGCGGAGCTCACCGACGACTACCACGAACGGACCTCGGTTTTCGGCTGGTACAACGTCTTCGCCACGGGTGCCGCGGTCGGGCTGAGCCTGCTGGTCCTCAACGTGGTCTTTCCGTCCACGCCGGAGTTCGACAGCGGTTTTCTCGACCCGAGCCGGTACGTCATTCTGGCCGCGTTCGGCGCCGTCGTGGTTCTCGCGGCCGTTCTCACCTCGACCTTCGGCACGCTCGACCAGATTCCATATCTGCACCCGACCGCGCGCCAGCGCTTCAGCATGCGCGACCACTACGGCGAGCTGCGGCAGCTCTTCGCGAATCGTTCGTTCCTGTCGGTGACCGTCTCCTGGCTGACCATCGCCGCGGCCCAGGGCGTGCTGGACATGGTCAGCGTCTACACCTGGATCTGGGTCTACGACCTGTCGACCGAACAGTTCTCGGTCCTGGCTCTCGCAAAGGTCCCCGGGATTTTCGTCGCCCTGCCGCTCGCCGCTTGGATGACGCGCCGCTTCGACAAGAAGCCGACGGTGATCATCACCAGCGCGGTCTCGGCCATGCTGGTGGCCTTTCCGCATGTACTGCGCCTGGCGGGTCTGTTCCCCGGAAACGAATCGCCGCTGCTGCTGCCCCTGCTGTTCGGGCCGTTGTTCATCGGCTATGCCCTGGTGACGGTCATGGCCATCGTGGTCGACTCCCAGTTGGTCGACATCGCGGACGACCACGAACTCCGGACCGGCAGCCGGGCCGAGGGCACGATCTTCTCGGTTCGGGAGTTCGCGATGAAGGCGACGGAGGGGTTCGGCGGCCTGATCGGAGGCTTCGGGCTGGAGCTGATCCAGTTCCCGCAGAGCGCGGAACTGGAGGGAGTGTCGGAGGGGACTCTCGCCGGCCTGCTGGTGATGAGCGGGCCGCTCTGCCTCGTGATCTACGGTGTCGGCATTCTGTTCATGACGATGTATCGCCTGAACGCCCGCAGGCATGAGGAGATTCTGACCGTGCTGGAGGCGAGGCGAGCGGCGGGTGCGACGGGAGTCGATGGAGGATGAGCCTGGAGCAGCTCAAGCGGGATTTCGATCGGGACGGCTACGTTGTGGTGCGCGGCTTTCTTTCGCGTGAGGAGCTTGAAGAGCTACGGATCCGCGCCGAAGGATGTCTCGGCGAGGCCAGGAGAAGTGAGGAGTACCCGGGCGTCGTCAAGAACCTGAACAGGATCGATCCATGGTTCGAGGATCAGCTCCAGCGCGGCAAGCAGGCCGAGCTGATCTCAGCGCTGCTGGAGGATGATCTTGAGCCGGCCAGCGCCGGCTGCTTCGAGAGGATTCCCGGCGAGACCTCGGGGATCAAGCCCCATATCGATGCCAGTGGCCACCGGCGCAAGGGCGCGACGGTGTGGATTGCCCTCGACCGCGCGGATCGCGAGAACGGTTGTCTCTTCTATGTGAAGGGCACCCATCGGCAGGACCTGCCGAGTGTTGTCGGCCTGGAAGGCTTCAGTGCGGAGTCCGAGGAGGCGGTTGCGGTCGAGGTCGAGCCGGGCGACGCCACCATCCACAACTCCCGCACCGTGCACTGGTCGGAGGCGAACCGCAGTCAGCGGCCGCGCCAGGCGATCACTTACTTCTACTGGGCGGCTTCGACCGCAGGAGGAACCGACGGATGATCGAGATCTTGTGTTGGGGCGGCAGGAACTGGGTGCGCCGGCGTCCCCGCCGGCATCCGGCGCGAAGCGCCGGCTTCCGGACCTTCTGCCGCGCTAGAGCCTGCTTCAGGACCATTCTCGTCGCGGTGGCCGCGTCGACGATCGCCTGGACGGCGCTGTCCGCGGACGAGATTCCGACGGCCTCGCCCGAGGACGTTGGCATGTCGAGCGAGCGCCTGCGCGAGATCGACACCGTAGTCAAGCGGCACGTCGACGCGGGCGAGATTCAGGGTGCGGTCACGGCCGTGGCCCGGCGCGGCAAGGTGGTCCACTTCGAGGCGTACGGCTTGATGGACGTCGAGCGGGCTCGGCCGATGGAGAAGGACTCGATCTTCCGGATGGCCTCCTCGTCGAAGCCGGTGCTCGGGGTGGCGGCGATGATGATGATCGAGGAGGGTCTCTTCGATCCGGCGGACGAGGTCGCGCAGTACCTGCCCGAGTTCGCTGACATGCAGGTTGCCGTGCTCAAGGAGCCGGCGGACGTTGGACTAAGTCCGGCGTTCGCGGCGCCGGGGCAGGCGCCGGAACACCGCCTCGTGCCGGCGAAGCGGCGGATCACCATCCATGACCTGCTGACGCATACCTCCGGGCTCGGCAGCTACGGTCTGGGTACGGCGGTCGCCGGCCTCCCGAACGTTGGCCCGGAAGACACCCTGGCGACGCGCGTCCCGCTCTACGCGGGGATGCCGCTCGACTTTCAGCCGGGCTCGCGATGGGGCTACAGCCCGCGCATAGGACACGACGTGGTCGCCCGCATCATCGAGATCGTCTCGGACACGCCTTACGACGAGTTCCTTCGCAAACGGATCTTCGAGCCGCTCGGCATGAAGGACACGCACTTCTTCCTGCCGCCGGAGAAGGAGCCCCGGCGCGTCGTGATTCACGGCCTCGACGGCAAGTCGAAGGGCTGGGACAAGCCGAGCCGCTACCCCTCGGCATCCGGCGGACTCTCCAGCACCGCGGACGACTACCTCCGTTTCGAGCAGATGCTCGCGAACGGCGGCGAGTTGTTCGGGAACCGCATCCTGAGCGCGGAGTCGGTTGCCCGGATGACGAGCAACCAGGCGGGCGACCTCTACGGCGGCAAGGGCAAGCAGCCGGGCTCGGGGTTCGGCTACGCCGTGTCCGTCGTTCTCGATCCGGTCGCCGCGAAGAGTGCGCGCGGCAAGGGTTCCTTCGGCTGGGGCGGAGCGTTCGGGACGGTGTCCTGGACCGATCCGGCGAACGAGATCACGGCCGTGTTG
>JAGWAG010000086.1:0-2702 GCA_021296535.1 Acidobacteriota bacterium
CGCAGCCTGGGCCCGTGAAGCCGCGGCTTCCGTGATCGGCGCGGAGGCAGTCAAGCCGCTTCCGGTCGCGAACATGGGGGGCGAGGACTTCGCCTTCTACCAGGAGCGCATTCCCGGCTGCTTCATCCGCGTCGGCGCGCGGCTTCCCGGCAACCCGGTCGTTGGCGCCCACACGCCGTACTTCGCGCCCGCGGAGGAGGCCATCTTCGTCGGCGGCGCGTTGCTCGCGGCAGCGGCCCGCCGCGCGTCAGCGGACCTAGTGACGGAGGCTGCTGCTACATAGTGAGCGTGAGTGGCAAGAGAACCAAGGATTGACCACCCTCGTGCGTCCTATGGATGACTTGGAGCGGGGAACGAACAGACGCAAGGAGGCGCGGAATGAAGGAACCTGAAACCAGGGTCCGTCGGACCAGGTATCTGGTCGGCTTGGCCTTCACACCGGTCATTCTCTTGGCGGCTTGCTCCGACTCCGCGACGCCACGCCTGGGCGAGATCCGCGCGTCGGGGTTTGCGACTGTCTCGGGAGAGCCTGACATTGCCGTTCTTTCTCTTGGCGTCGTGGCGACCCGGTCCACGGTCAGCGAGGCCCGGGACGCCGCTGCCAGCGCTCTCTCCGCTGTCGTCTCGGCCGTTCGAGGCGCGGACGTCGAGGAAGACGATGTTCGAACCTCGTCCTTCTCGATCCAGCCGCGCTACCAGTACCTGGGGGCCGAAGCGCGGTTCATGGGCCATGAAGTATCTAACATTCTCACGGTGGCTGTTCGTGACATCGCGGCCGCGGGCACCGTCGTCGACCGCGCGATTGCCGCCGGCGGAGCGTCCACCCGCGTCCAGCACGTCGGTTTCCGCGCGGCGGATACCGCATCGCTCGAGCGCGAAGCGCGGCGGCTTGCTGTGCAGGACGCTACCGAGAAGGCCGACTTCTACGCGGCGGAACTGGGTCTCGGCCGCGGGGCGATTCTCTCCGTGTCCGATCAGGTTGGCGTTCCCTACCCGGTCGCGGAGGGAGTCGGCCTACAGAGGCGTATGGTGGCCGAGAGCGCGGGCGCTTCCACTGAGTTCTTCGCCGGCGACTTCGAGGTGAGCGCTCAGGTAGAAGTGGTCTTCGCGATCGAGTAGCGACTTTCAGGAGTGCATGAGCCGCCTGGCGCAGGCTTTCCTGGAACTGGCCGCCCAAGCGGGCGCCGGCCTTGCGGCCGCCGCGCTTGCCTGGCCGCCTGCGGCGGCAGCCGGCGCACCTGTACCTTTCACGGGTGAATTCTGGCGTGTCAGCGCAGCGGACCACCGCTGGGGGAACTCCTAGTAGCCCCTAGAAGGCGAAGATGAAGCCGGCGCTGACGATGCCCTGGATCAGGTCGTCGCGTTCGCCTCCGTAGCAACAGTCGTAGCAGCACAGGTCATCGTCCCCGGTGCTGGTGACCAGCAGCCTGGCGTCGAACCGCAGGCCGATGTGATCGGTCAGGAAGATCTTCGTGCCGCCTCCGAGTCCGACGGAGAAGCGGCTCTCGGTTTCGGGGAGGAAGTCGCTGTCCGGCGCCAGTCTCGTGATTCCGGCGCTGAACGAGGCGAAGGGACGCACCTGGCCGAGCGGGGCCGTCCATGTGACCCCGGCGTGGTAATAGGAGATGTCCATCGGGCCCAGGTCCGCGGCGCCCAGAAACGGGCCTTCGTCGAGCCCGAATCTCGTCTCCTGTTCGTTGACGAGAAACTCGAGGTGGAGGTTCCGGCGCACGGGGATGCCGACGATCAGGCCCTGCAAACTCGTGTCGTCGAGCTCCAGGTCGAGACGCCCGAACTCATAGTCGTCGATCTCGAAGCCGCCGAGAAAGCTGTAGCCGTAGTAGGGCGTGATCTCGAAGCGCGGCTTCTGCGCCGAGGCAGGGGAGCCGACCCCGGTCGCCAGGGCGATCAGTGCGACGGCGACGGGTAGTGTCCTGAGCAGGTGACGGCGTGTCTTGGTCATCGTTTCTCCTATAAGGGGCGGAGAAGCGAGGCTGCAAGTTTCGGGCCGGCGCGCTTGCGGTGCTCAAGAGAGGCGGAGCGGCGTGATGCTGTCCACTGGGGAGGTAGTCAGTTGACGTCACACGAAGAGGAGCGCCGCTCCGACGAAGGGGCAGGGTTTCGGGCGCCGCGGCAGATTGCGGCCCCGGCCGGATGGTCTAGCCGCTCTTCTTGTCCCTGTCCGGATGCCGCATCGCGGTGATGTTGAACCCGGCGTCGACGAAGTGGATGCCGCCGGTGGTTCCCGCGCTCAGATCGGAGAGCAGGTAGGCGGCCGTGGCGCCCACGTCGTCCACCGTGATGTTGCGGCCGAGCGGTGCCCGTTCCGGCATGACCTTCAGCATGCCTCGCATGCCGGACACTCCCGAGGCGGCCAGGGTCCTCACCGGGCCGGCGGAAATCCCGTGGACGCGGATGTTCTTCGGCCCCAGGTCGACGGCCAGGTAGCGGACCGAGGCCTCGAGCGCCGCCTTGGCGATGCCCATCACGTTGTAGTTGGGGGTCGCCTTGGTCGCGCCGTAGTAGGTCATCGCGATCATGCTGCCGCCGCCGGTCATCAGCGGCTCGGCGGCCCGGGCGAGGGCGATCAGGGAGTAGCAACTGATGTCGAGGGCGGTGGCGAATCCGGCCCGCGAGGTGTCGACCGTCCGGCCCAGCAGGTCCTCCCGGTTCGCGAAGGCCACTGAGTGGACGAGGAAATC
>JAGWAG010000086.1:2801-13217 GCA_021296535.1 Acidobacteriota bacterium
TCCAGGGCGTCGCCCTGGAACGTGAAAGCGAGTTCCGCGCCTTCCGTGTGGGCGCGCCGCGCGATGCCCCAGGCCAGCGAGCGCTTGTTCGCCGTGCCGACGATCAGTCCGCGCCGACCGGCCAGCAGCCCGCCGGGAGCGCCGGTTCCCGGCGGTGCGTCGACGGGGGGTGAGTCGGGCGCGGTCACGGGCGGCGGGATTGTACACCTCCCGTGCCTGCGGACTGCACGGGTGAGTCTGGTCGGCGAAGGCCCGATGCCGGGCCGTGGTTGAATGCCGCCGATGATCTCATTGTTGGGCATCGTCCTGGCGGTCGGCGCGGCGCTGTGCTTCTCGCTGTTCGATCTGCTGCGCAAGCAACTCACGGGCCGGCTGAACGACGCCTCGCTGGTGACGATTCTGGCGCTGGGGGCTTCGCCGCTCTACGCCGTCTGGACGGTGTTGCAACCACCGGCCGAAGTGAGCGTCGCATACGCCTGGCCGGCCGCGTCGGCGATTGCCTGCAATCTCGGTGCGAACTTCGGCTTCCTGCGTTCCGTCCGGCTGTCGGGGCTGAGCGCTGTAGTCCCCCTGCTGTCGCTGACGCCGGTGTTTACGTCTCTGCTGGCGATCCCACTGCTGGGCGAACTGCCGGATGCGCGGGCATGGCTCGGCATCGCGATGGTCGTGCTCGGTGCGTTGGCGCTCCAGCTCGGCCGCCGGGGCGACAAGGATCGGCGACGTTCCTGGAGGGCGAACGCGGGCACCTGGTGGATGATCCTGGTCGCCTTCCTGTGGGCGGCGGCGTTGCCGCTCGACAAGCTGGCCGTCGCAGCCTCGAACGCCGCCTTCCATGGCCTCGTTACGCACATCGGCGTGGGCCTGTGCATGATGGCGCTCGCGCTTCGTGGCCTGCGACAGGCGCCGCTGACGGGCCGTCGCGAGCGCGAAGGGTCGGGGGCTCGTACGTGGACTCTGCTGCTGACCGGGGTCGTCGTCGGCGCCGCGGCACTCGGACTCCAGTTGCTCGCGCTTCAGCACGCCTGGGTGGGCTTCGTCGACACGGTCAAGCGGGGCATCGGTTCCGCGCTGGCCCTCGTGCTCGGCCGGGTCTTCTTCGCCGAGCCGCTCACGGGCCGCAAGGTTCTGGCAGTGGCCGCCATAGTCGCCGGAATGACGGTCATGCTCTGGTAGCTTGCGGGACCGTGGTTCGTTCGGTCCCCGCTGGCCCCCGGCTGAGCTTGCAGCTTGCGCTGGTTGCATCGCTGGTTGGCGCCGGCCTGGGCGGCGCCCAGGTGTCGAGGTTGTCCGAGATCGAGCTGCCGGACGGGTTCTCGGTCGGCTTCTTCGCCGAGGGTGTTGTCGGCGCCCGGTCGCTCGCGCAGAGCCCGGGCGGCACGGTTTTCGTCGGCACGCGGCAGGTTGGCAGGGTCCATGCTCTGGTCGATTCCGACGGCGACGGCGTCGCGGATGAGCGGTACGTCGTCGCATCGGGTCTGAACTCGCCGAACGGAGTCGCCTTTCGAAACGGAAGCCTCTACGTGGCCGAGATCAGCCGGATACTCCGGTACGACGGCATCGAGAACCGGCTGGACTCGCCTCCGCAACCGTTCGTGGTCACCGACCGGCTTCCGACCGATACGGACCACGGTTGGAAGTTCATCCGATTCGGGCCCGACGGTCGCCTCTACGTCCCGGTGGGCGCTCCTTGCAACATCTGCAACGAGGCCGACCCGTACAACGCCATCCTGCGGATGGCCGGCGACGGCAGCTACGAGATCGTGGCGCGGGGCGTCCGCAACACGGTCGGCTTCGACTGGCATCCCGGGACGGGGCGGCTGTGGTTCACGGACAACGGTCGCGACTGGCTGGGTGACAACCAGCCGCCGGACGAACTCAACGTGCTGACCTCGCACGGCCAGCACTTCGGATATCCCTTCTGTCACGGCCGGAACATCTCCGATCCGGAATTCGGCTCCCTCCGAGCATGTTCCGAGTTCCGGCCTCCGGCGCAGGAACTCGGCCCGCACGTGGCGGCCCTGGGCATGCGCTTCTACACGGGCGAGGCGTTTCCGCAGAAGTACCGGGGCCAGATCTTCATCGCGGAACACGGCTCGTGGAACCGGACCGATCCGATCGGTTACCGGGTCATGGTGGTCCGCCTGAACAGCGCGGGGCGGCCCACGGCCTACGAGGAGTTCGCCACCGGCTGGCTTCAGAACGGTTCGGCCTGGGGGAGACCGGTCGACGTGATGGTGCGTGCCGACGGCTCGTTGCTGGTCTCGGACGACCGGCTCGGGGCGGTCTATCGGTTCGAACATGAGTCCGGGCGCAACACGGAGCCGGATCCCGAGCCGGATCCGGACCCCGACCCAGATCCCGACCCCGACCCGGATCCAGGCCCCGACCCTGATCCCGAGCCGGACCCCGATCCCGAACCGCCTCCGACCGACGGTCCGTGCAAGTCGAGCGCGGAGACGCTCTGCCTGCACGACGGCCGCTACGACGTTCGGGTGGAGTGGTGGACTGGCGACGGGGAGACGGGTTCGGCCCTGGTCGTGCCGGAGGCAACGCAGGACTCCGGCCTGTTCCGGTTCTTCGACGCGGACAACTGGGAGATCCTGATCAAGGTGCTGAACGGCTGCGACGTCAACGACCACTACTGGGTGTACGGGGCGTCGACGACGGATCTGGGCTACGCGATCCGCGTAAGGGATACGGCGACAGGCACCGTCAGGGAGTACCGGAACGACCCCGGCCAACCCGCCGCCGCGATCACGGACGCCAGGGCCTTCCCGGTCGCCTGCGAAGAACCTGTGGCGGACGCCGGTTGACGGCGAAGGAGAGAGCCCTCAACGATCGCTGCGGAGCCGGGATCGGGATACGCTTTGGCTCCCTTGCCGGCACTCTGCCGACACCGGCGTGCCTCGCTCCTGTGGATGTCTCCGATCGGAGGCATCCCCTGAAGCAAGGAGAACAAGACTGACATGACGACTCATGACACGACATCGACGCCGGCTGATCCCTCCGGTCTTGAGGGCATCCGGGAAAACCTGGAGGCCGCCGGCGCGCTCCTCCGCGAAGCTGCAGCCCGGGCGGCGGAGACCGAAGCCCGGGCGCTGGAGAACGAAGCCCGAGCGGTGGAGGACCACAGGCGGGCCATGAGGGAGATGGCTGAACACAGAGAGGAAACCGACCGCCAGATGAAGGAGACCGACCGCCGGTTGAAGAAGGCGGAGGACCTGTTCGCGACCCAGTGGGGCAGGCTGATGGAAAGCCTGGTCCGGGGCGACCTGGTGGCCCTTCTGAACGAGCGCGGCATCGAGGTGGAGCGGACCCTCCAGCGAGTCGAGAGCCGCCGCGGCGGCCGGCACTTCGAGGTCGACCTCCTGGCGGTGAACGGCCGGGAGGTCGTCGTCGTGGACGTGAAGACGCCGCTGCGGTCCGAGGGCGTGACGAAGTTCCTGTCCAAGTTGTCGGAGTTCCTGGACTGGTGCGCGGAGTACCGCGGCAGGCGAATCCTGGGCGCCGTGGCGTACCTGGACGGCGCCGAGTCGGTGACGAAGTACGCGGAACGCAGCGGGCTGTTCGTCATCCGCGCGACCGGAAACAGCGCCAGCATCCTGAACGAGCCGGGCTTCAAGCCCCGTGCCTTTTCCTGACCGGTCGCCGGATCGACAGGTCCAACCAACTCCAGGAGTTACAACATGCTTCGCTCTGCGTCCTCTGAACCGCGTGGCCGGGTGTCCTCACGAAGGACCCTTCCTCGCTTCGCCTTGTTCGCCTTGGCCCTGGCCCTTGTCTCAGGCGCGGCCTTCGGGGCCGATGACCCCGAGGTCCAGTTGGAGAAGATCGAGCTGCCGGCCGGGTTCTCCATCGACGTGTTCGCCTCCGGCATCGACCTCGCGCGGTCGCTGGCGCAGAGCCCGTCCGGGGCCGTCTTCGTCGGCACCGGCGGGCTCCGTCAGAGCGATGTCGTCTACGCGGTCGTCGATGAGGACGGTGACGGCAAGGCGGACCGGCGCTACGAGGTGGCTTCGGGCCTGAACCGGCCGAACGGCGTCGCGTTCCACGACGGCGACCTCTACGTGGCCGAGATCAGCCGCATTCTGCGTCTGGACGACATCGACGGCCGCCTGAACGCGCCGCCCGAACCGGTCGTCGTGACCGCCAATCTCCCGGACCGGCGGCACCACGGCTGGAAGTTCATCCGCTTCGGGCCCGACGGCCGGCTCTACGTCCCGGTCGGCGCGCCGTGCAACATCTGCGACGAGGGCGATCCGTTCGCCACCATCCTCCGCCTGGACGAGGAAGGGGACTATGAGGTCGTCGCGCGCGGCGTCCGCAACACGGTCGGCTTCGACTGGCATCCCGACACCGGCGAGTTGTGGTTCACGGACAACGGCCGGGACATGATGGGCGACGAGGTTCCTCCCGACGAGTTGAACGTGCTGACCGAGGACGGCCAGCACTTCGGGTACCCCTACTGCCACGGCCAGGACATCGCCGATCCGGAGTTCGGGGATGAGCGGCCCTGCGCGGAACTCGTGCCGCCGGCGCTCGATCTGGGGCCGCACGTAGGGGCGATCGGCATGCGCTTCTACCGTGGCGATGCGTTCCCGGCGCGTTACCGCGGGCAGATCTTCATCGCCGAGCACGGCTCCTGGAACCGCAGCGCCAAGATCGGCTACCGGGTCATGGTCGTCCATGTCGACGACGACGGCCACGCCACGGAGTACGAGGAGTTCGCCACCGGCTGGCTCCAGGGCGAGGACTCGTGGGGCCGGCCGGTCGACGTGATGGAGCGCGCCGACGGATCGCTGCTCGTCTCGGACGACATGCGGGGCGTGATCTACCGGATCACCTACGACGCGGCGTCCGCGGCGGGGGAGTAGAGGCGTGGAGGCTGTCGACCCGGCAGTAGTCGAGGCGGCGCGCGACCGCTATGCGGCGGCTCGGGCGGCTGGTCTCAGCCTCGACATGACCCGCGGCAAGCCGTCGCCGGAGCAGCTTGCCCGCTCGCACGGCCTGCTGGCGGCTGTGGCGCGCGAGGACGATCCCGCCGCCGACGGCACGGACTGCCGGAACTACGGCGGAGATCCCCGTGGTCTGCCGGAACTCCGTGCGATCTTCGGCGAGATTCTGGGCGTCGATCCCGACCTCGTCTTCGTCGGCGGCAACGCCAGCCTGCAGTGGATGCACGACTTCGTCGTGCAGGCGATGCTGGTGGGCGTGCCCGGCGGGGATCCGTGGGGTGGCCCCAAGCGACCTGTGCCGGTCAAGTTCCTTTGTCCCTGTCCCGGCTACGACCGGCACTTCGCCGTGCTCGAGCGCTACGGCATCGAGATGCTGCTCGTCGCGATGGGCGACGACGGCCCCGACATGGACGAAGTCGCGCGCCTCGCGGGTTCGGACCCGAACGTAAAGGGCATGTTCTGCGTGCCGCGCTACAGCAATCCGACCGGGATCACCTATTCGGACGACGTGGTCGAGGCGATCGCCTCGATGCCGACCGCGGCACCGGACTTCCGGGTCATCTGGGACGACGCCTACGCGCTCCACGCGTTCGACGGCGAGCCGGATCGGTTGGCCAGCCTCTACGACCGCTGTGCGGCCCACGGCAACGAGGATCGGGCGTTGCTCGTCTCGTCGTTCTCCAAGGTCACGTTCGGTGGTTCGGGCCTGGCAGCCGTCGCGGCGAGTCCCGCGAACGGCGACTGGATCCGGGCGTTCCGACAGATTCAGACGATCGGCCCGAACAAACTGAACCAGCTCGCTCACGCGCACTTCTTCGACGGCTCGGTCTCCGCGGTGCGGGACCACATGAAGGGACACGCGGACCTGATCCGGCCGAAGTTCGAGGCCGTCCTGCGCGTGCTCGACGAGCGCCTCGGCGGCCTCGGGATCGCCTCCTGGAGCCGACCTCGCGGCGGCTACTTCGTCAGCCTGGACACGGCGCCCGGTTGTGCCCGCGCGGTGGTCCAGATGGCGGGCGAAGCAGGGGTCAAGTTGACCCCCGCCGGCGCCACCTTCCCCTACGGCCTCGACCCGCAGGACCGGAACATCCGCATCGCTCCAACGCTGCCGGCTCTCGGCGAGATCGAAACCGCGACCGGTTTGCTGGCCGACTGCATCGTCCTGGTCAGCGCCGGGGACTAGCGTCGCCTCCTCCGCGCGCGCTCCTGGCAGGCCGGAGCGGATGCCGGCCAGAAGGCCGGCGCACCCAGTGTTGCTAGTCGATGTAGCCGAGGCTCTTGAGTTGCTTCACGTCCTCCTCGCTGAGGACGGTCGCACTCTTCGCCTCGTACTTCGGCAGGTCGCGGTACCAGTTGACCAGGCGGCGACCGAGGGGCGGGACCAGCTCGACCGGGGGCGTGGTGAGCGGTTTCTCCTCGCGCGGATCGACCGTCAGGTCGAAGTACACGGTTCGGCGTTTCGAGAAGTCGTGCAGCACCTTCGCACCGTCGAGCTCCATGCTGATCTGCAGGGGATTCTCGTAGGGCGCGCTGCGGCGCGACTTGCCGAACAGCGCGGAATGGCGGTCGCCGATCACGAACCGCGGCCGCGGAGCGCCTTCCGGCGTCCCTTCGGTCGGCACGAGGCTCTGGCCCTCGAGGGCGGGCGGCGCCTCGACGCCGAGCAGTTCCAGGACGGTCGGCAGCACGTCGACGACGCCGACCGGCGCCTGAACCTCGAGGCCTGCGGGAAGTCCGGGGCCGGCGAGGATCATCGGGATACGGGCGTTCGGCCAGTGGACGTTCTTGCCGTGCCCCCAGTAGCTGTGCTCGCCCATGCTCTCGCCGTGGTCGCTCAGGAACAGGGTGTAGCGGGGACCGGGCAGCAGCTCCTCGATCGTCTCGGACAACCGGCCGAGCCAGTGGTCGACGTAGTTCACTTCGGACTGGTAGCGCCAGCGCTTCTGCCAGCCGGAGGTTCGCTCCTCCCTCGGCGGCGCAGGCGGCGTGAAACCGGTGCGTTCGAGGTAGGGGCTGTGGGGGTCCGAGAAGTGGACCCAGAGAAACAGCGGCCGGCCGCTTCGTTCCTCGTCGTCGGCGCGACGGCGCAACCAGCGCTCCGCCGCCTTTGCTATGTCGTCGGCGTGCCGTTCCATCACGCCGACCGCGTTCCGCGCCTCGTTGAACTCCTCGTCGTAGTGGTCGAAGCCCCGGTCCAGGCCGACCAGGTCGGATCGGAGGGTCCAGTTCGAGATGAAGGCCGCGGCTTCGTAGCCGGCTTCGCCGAGAAGCCCGGCAAGGACGGGGATGTCGGTTCGCATCCGCTGGGCGTTTCGCCGCGCCCCGTGGGTCGGCGGGTAGAGGGAGGTGAAGATCGAGGCGAAGGCCGGACCGGTCTTGCCGATCGTCGTGTGCGCGTCCTCGAACAGGATGCCCGCGGCGGCCAGGGCGTCGATTGCGGGCGTCTTCGCGTCCTCCGCCCCGTAGACGCCGACGGCGTCCGCGCGCAGGGTATCCACCGAGAGCAGGACCAGGTGTGGATCGGCCGCGAGGGGTGCGCTGAGCAACGCCCCCAGAAACGCCGTGCGGAGTGCGCGGACGCCCGGGTTCACGCAGTGACGGCCCCGAAAGCCAGGGCTTCTTCCTGAGTGTCGATGTCGCGGGCCAGGGACATCGCATCGACGACCGGCATCCGGACCCTGCGTTCGGGGTACTTCCGGCGGTGACGGCGCTTGATGAACATGCGGCGCAGCGCCAGTTCCAGTTCGGACTGCTGAATGACCTTCTCCTTGAGGCGCCGCGCGGCGCGCGTGCCCGAGAGCAGCGTGTCCCAGGTAAAGGTCGGCAGCCGGAGATTCAGGATGTGGATGAAGTCCTGAACCAGCATGATCCACAGGAGGCGTCGCGCCATGTAGGCGTTGCGGTAGAGGATCGGCCGGTTGCGCGTGCGGTAGCCGAGGTCCATCAACCGGTAGATGAACTTCCAGCGGAGCGCCGCGGAGTCGAAGATCGCCAGGTGGCCGGGCAGCACCGGGACCGGCTCGGACGTCTCTTCGGGCTTCACGTGGTACTGCGGTTTCCACCCCGACTCACCGAGCCGTTTGGGGTCGCGGGGCGCCTCGATGAGGGGGAAGAAGAAGTCCAGCGGGCTGTGGTCCCAGAAGTCCGTGACCACAGTCTGCATCTCGTCCGGGTCGGGGACGATGTCGCAGGTCGTGATTGCCAGCGGTCCGTCGCCGTGGAGGCGGCGGGCGGTTTCGACGCCGACCTGGATGTTGCGGCCGAAGCCTCCGTCCGTATCGATCGAAACGCCGTCGGAGAGCGAGCGGTAGGCGTGTCCGGGTCCGGCGACGTAGATCGGGTCGAAGACGCTCGCCTGACGAAGGCGCTCGATCACGACATCGATGAGCGGTCTGCCGCCGATCTTCACGTCGACGCCCTTGATGCCCGCGAGCGGGTGCTTGGAGCGGCCACCGGGCGGCATGTAGGCCGGTCGTCGGTCGCTGCCCCCGAGTACGATGAGGGGTACGGACTTGGAGGTCATGGTGGAATCCGAGTTCTCCCGAAGGGCTGACCGGATTCTATGATGAGACTTCCACCGCCACCGACCCCCGAGGTCGTGGACCGTGACGATCGCTGGCTGCGTGAGCCCGCGGTGGGGCTGGACACGGAGTTCGTCCGCGAGCGGACCTTCTACCCCCGGCTCGGCCTGATTCAGGTCGCCGACTCGTCCGGTTGCTATCTGGTCGACACGGTCGCGGTACGGGATCAGTCGCCGCTCGCCGAGGTGGTCCGCGCACCGACGGTGACCAAGGTGTTCCACTCACCGAGTGAGGATCTCGAGATCTTCCACCACGCTTTCGGTTTCGCTCCCGAGCGGATGTTCGACTGCCAGGTTGCGGCCACGTTGTGCGGCATGGGCGGTTCGCTGGGGTACGTACATCTGGTGTCCCGGTTGTTCGAGGTCGAGTTGGCCAAGGGGGCGCAGCGGTCGAACTGGTTGCGGCGTCCCCTGAGCGAGGAACAGGTGCTCTATGCGGGTCTCGACGTGGCCTATCTCCTGCCCGCCCACGAAGTGCTGCAGGCGAAGCTCGGGGATCTCGGTCGCGAAGCCTGGGCGGAGGAGGAGTTCGGTCGCCTGCTGCGTGCCTGCGAGTTGCGGCTGGGACCGGAGTGGTCCTATGGCCGCCTGCGGCGTTCCGGGCTGTCCGGGCGTCAACTGGCGGCGCTGCGCGCGGTTTGCGAGTGGCGCGAGGAGCGCGCACGGCGACGTGACCTTCCACGCGGCTTCGTGCTCAAGGACGAGACGGTTCTCGACATCGCGAGGCGGCTGCCGCGCAACGGTCGGGAACTGGCCTCGATGAGGGGCATCGGCCCGAAGCAGGCGCGCCGGTACGGGCCGGCTCTTCGTGAACTGGTACGGCGGGCGGCGTCGCTTCCGGAGAACGAACTCCCGGAACGGGTGGGGCGTTCGGGTGGACGGTCGTCGGTCCGTCTTGCAGAGGGATTGCGAGAGCTGGTCGCGCGGGTGGCCGGTGACCTCGAACTTCCGTCCGAGGCCCTGGTGCCGCGTCGAGTCCTGGAGGCGTGGGCGGTGCGCAGTCTGAGTCGGGGCGAGTGGGTGTGGCCTGCCGAGATCGAGGGCTGGCGCCGTTCGGTGCTCGAGCCCGAGGTGATGCGCTCGGACCTCCCGGTCCGGGAGACATCCGGCGGACGCCGTCGCGACCGGGGTGTCAGGCGCGTTCGACGGGGAAAGTGATCAGCTCGTCGATCCGGCGGGCCTCGAGGTCGAGACCGAGTAGCCGGTCGAAGCCCAGCGCGACTCCGGAACAACGAGGAAGCCCGGCCTCCAGGGCGGCGAGGAACCGGGAAGGCATCGGCGGCTCGGGCCGACGCGCTTCCCGCCGGCACGCCAGGTCGTGTTCGAGTCGTTGCCGCTGCTCCGCTGGGTCGCTGAGTTCTCCGTAGCCGTTGGCCAGCTCGATGTCCCCGACGAAGGCCTCGAAGCGCTCCGCCGTGCGCGGGTCGCCGGCGTTCAGCCGGGCCATCGCGGCCTGGGAGGCTGGATAGTCGAAGACCACGGTGACGCGGTCGCTCGCCAGGTTGGGCTCGACCCGCTCGACGAAGAGCCGACTGAGCAGGTCGTCCCGGTTGAGACCGGCGGCTTCCTCGGCTGAGGATGTTCGCTCCACAGCCTGGCGCAGTGTCGGGGTCGGCGTGCCGTTTGGATCGACTCCGCCATGGCGCTTCATCAACTCGCCGTACGTCTCATAGGCCGCCGCTTCCAGGCACCGGGATTCCGCCAGGAGAGTTTCGATCAGGCTGGCGACCTCTCGCATCAACTGGTGGTGGTCCCAGCCGACCCGGTACCACTCGAGGATCGTGAACTCCGGGTTGTGCCACCGGCCGCGTTCGCCGCCGCGAAACGCCTTGCAGACCTGGTAGATCGAGCCGGAGCCGGCGGCGAGCAGCCGCTTCATCG
>JAGWAG010000086.1:13296-17124 GCA_021296535.1 Acidobacteriota bacterium
CTCGGCGCTCAGGAGCGGGGTCTCGACCTCCAACACGTCCCGCGCGGCGAAGAAGGCGCGCAGGTCAGCCAGCATCGCCGCGCGCCGGCGGATGGCTTCGGGAGTCGCGGTGGGGCGCCAGTCGGCGCCGTTGCCGGTCACGCGGCGCCCTCCGAGGTCCCTCAGCTCTTGGCGCGGGAGACGTACTCCCCGGTGCGGGTGTCGACCCGGATCGACTCGCCGTTCTGGATGAACAGCGGCACCTTGACCGTGGCCCCGCTTTCGAGCCTGGCGGGCTTGTTGCCGCCGCTCGAGGTGTCGCCCTTGAGACCCGGATCCGTCTGGACGACCTTGCGGATCACGAAGTTCGGCGCCTTGACCTGGATCGGATGGCCGTTCCAGAGAGTCACGTCGCAGACGTCCTCTTCCTTGATCCACTGTTCGGTGCCGGCGAGGGCCTGTGCGTCGGCTTCGACCTGGTCGTACGTGTCGGGATCCATGAAGAACCAGTGTTCGCCGTCGCTGTAGAGGTACTGCATAGACGTGTCGACTACGTCCGCGCCGTCGAGCAGGTCCCCCGGCTTCAGGGTCTTCTCGTTGACCCGGCCGCTCAGGAGGTTGCGCATCTTGACGCGGGTGAACGCCTGCCCCTTGCCGGGCTTGATGAAGTCGCAGTTGATGATCACGTTCGGTTCGCCGCCCTCGAGCACCTTGAGTCCGGTTCGGACCTGGTTCATGTTGTAGCTGGCCATGATCTGGGGCCGTTCTCTCCAAGGCAGCGGACCGACTGGCGGGACGATAGCAGCCACGCCGGGGACGGGAGGCGCCGAATGCCGGCCAGAACCCGGGTGGCGCGATCCGCGCCACCCGTGAACCAGTTCGAGCGCCCGTCATCGGGTGCACGAATGGCAGGCCGGCGCACCCAGTCCCAGCGGAGCTCGGCGCGGCCGTCGTGAAACCTTGCCAGCCCGCGTGCGTTGTGTAGCGGTGAAGGGCGCTTGAAGCGACCCTGCGAACCTCGGCCCTGGAACCTGGAGAACGCGATGACCATCCGACATCCGCACTTCGTACCCGACTCCCGGCTTCGAAGCCGCACCCCCGTGCGGCGCCGGCGCGGCGGCCAACTCGGTCTCCTCGCCTTGCTTGCCGCCGCGGCGGTGGCGACGCCCGCGTTCGCCGAGTTCGACGAGAGTTATCGCTTCGACGCGAACTCTCTCTCGGTTTCCAGCCTGATTGGCAAGGTGGAGATCAGCCGGGCGGCCGGCGACGAGTTCGAGGTCGAAGTGTCGGTCCGCGGCGAAGACGGCACGCGTCAGAACATCAGGCTGGACGAGGACATGCGCGGTTCGCGGGCGCGGCTGGCTATCGAGTTTCCGGTTGACGAGGAGAGGCGGTACGTCTATCCGGAGTTCAGCCGCCGCCGGGCGAACCTGTGGTCGCGCCGGCAGGGCAGCGCCGACAGTCTGCTTGGGGAGATTCTGCGCTCCATGTCGGGCCGCCGCATCCGGATCGAGAGGTCGGGCAGCGGCTTCGAGGCCTGGGCCGACGTGAGCATTCGCGTGCCGGAAGGCCGGTCGCTCAAGGTCGAGTTGGGAGCAGGGGACATCGACGTGTCCGACGTCACGGCCGATCTGGAACTGAAGACCAGGGCCGGCATGGCGGAAGCGGCCGGCCTCGACGGCGACGTGAAGATCGGCGTCGGCAGCGGCGGCCTGACGGTGCGGGACGTGCGCGGCCGGCTGGTGTTGGACACGGGCAGCGGCAAGGCAAGTCTTGACGGTTTCAAGGGCGCGATGCTGTCGATCGATACCGGCAGCGGCTCGGTTGAGGTGACGGACGTGGCGGCCGAGGCGATCGATATCGACACGGGCAGCGGCGGCGTCACGGTGGACGGTCTCGAAGCGGAACGGTTCTCGATCGACACCGGCAGCGGCAGCGTCCGGGTCGAGTCCGCGGGCGCCGACGCCGCGGTGATCGACACAGGCAGCGGCAGAGTGCACCTGGCCCTGCAGCGGATGGGTGACGGCAGGTTCGAGATCGACACGGGCTCAGGCGGCATCGTCTTCTTGGTTCCCGACGACCTCTCCGCGCGGTTCGACATCGACATCGGCAGCGGCGGCATCGATGTCGACGTGCCGATCGCGAAGACGCTGCACAAGTCGCGGGGCGAGATGCGCTTCATCGCTGGCGACGGCGAGGCGAACGTGATCCTCGACACCGGTTCGGGCAGCGTCCGCGTCGCAAGCGTGGATTAGCCCGCCGGGACGCCCGCCATCTCGCAGACGATCCGCCACTCCCGTTCGGTCACCGGCTGAACGGAGAGCCGCTGGCCCCGGCGGAGCAGGGCCATCCCCTCCAGGTCGGGTCGCTGACGTAGCTCGGCCAGCGTGACGGGTTCGTCGAACTTGCACTCAAACTCGATGTCGACCAGGTACCACCGGGGGTTCTCCGGGTCCGACTTAGGGTCGTAGTGGGAATCCCCCGGGTCGAACTGGGTCGGGTCCGGGTACGACTCGCTGCAGACGCGCGCCAGCCCGACGACCGCGGTCGGCTTCGCGTTCGAGTGGTAGTAGAAGACCCCGTCGCCGACCCGCATCCGGTCCCGCATCAGGTTGCGCGCCTGGTAGTTCCGCACGCCGTCCCAGTAGGTCGTGCCGTCCCGTTCGAGGTCGTCGATCGAGTACTCGCCCGGCTCGCTCTTCATCAGCCAGTACTGGCGGGGTTCGTCGGTCATGGGGTCTCCTGAGGGTGGCTGCTAGAGAATGCTGCGGCCGAAGAGTGAACTCAACAGGCCGAGAGCCAGCTTCGCAGTCTGGTTGCGGGTGTCGAGGATCGGATTGACTTCGACCACGTCGACGGAACCGATGCCGCCGTGCTCGGCGATCAGCTCCATCAACAGGTGCCCCTCGCGGTAGCTCAGGCCGCCGGGCGCCTGAGTGCCCACCCCTGGCGCCTCGCGGGGATCGATCGAGTCCATGTCCAGGCTCACGTGGAGGAGGTCCACGTGGTCCAAGAGCTCCAGGGCCTCGGCGGCCAGCGGCGCCAGACCCCGTTCGTCGATCTGACGCATCGTGTAGGTGGCGATGCCGGCTTGCTGAATCAGGGCCTGCTCGCCAGAATCGAGGTCGCGGACGCCGAACAGCACGACGTCCTCGGGTTGGAGCTTGGGGCCTGGCCGGCCCAGATTGACCAGCTCGGGCGCGCCGTGACCGCAGAGTGCGGCCAGGGGCATGCCGTGCAGGTTGCCGGTGGGCGATGTCTCGGGTGTGTTGAAGTCGCCGTGAGCGTCGATCCACAGGACACCGGTGCGGTGCTCGTGCGAAACGCCGCCTACCGTGCCGATGGCGATCGAGTGGTCGCCGCCGAGCACGAGCGGCACGGCGTCGTCGGCGACGGCCTGTCGGCTGGCCTCGTAGATGCGCTCGCAGGCTTCGACGACTGGCTGTAGGAAGCCCAGGCCGGGTGCCGCGGAAAGGGTGTCCCGCTCGACGGTCTCGATGTTGCCCCGATCCTCGACCCGGTACCCGAGTCGGGTCAGTTCCGACTTGAGTCCCGCGTAGCGCAGCGCGGTGGGCCCCAGATCGACGCCAGAGGGGCGCCGACGATGCGGATCGTGGTCTGGGGGGCTGCGGCCGAGGTGGACATGATGTGACGGTAGCAAGTTCGACGGTGGGCGGGTTTGTTCCGGATTCCGCCGCGGCGGATGCCGGCCAGAGGCCGGCGCACGCAGTGGCGGCGCGGGCGCAATAGGATGCGGGTCGCCCATGTCCGTCCGCAACTTCTGCATCATCGCCCACGTGGATCACGGCAAGTCGACGCTTGCCGATCGGCTGATCCAGCACTGCGGCG
>JAGWAG010000086.1:17240-21041 GCA_021296535.1 Acidobacteriota bacterium
AACCTGATCGATACGCCGGGCCACGTCGATTTCTCGCACGAGGTGCGGAGGTCGCTCATGTCCTGCGAGGGGGCGTTGCTCCTGATCGACGCGGCCCAGGGCGTGGAGGCGCAGACGGTCGCCAATCTCTACCTGGCGCTCGAGTACGACCTGGCGGTCATTCCGGTGATCAACAAGATCGACCTGCCGTCCGCCGACGTGGACCGGGTGCGGGAGGAGATAGACAGCGACCTGGGCCTCGACCCGTTCGAGGCGGTGTTGTGCTCGGCGAAGACCGGCGAGGGGGTCGAGGATGTTCTCGACGCGATCGTGGCTCGCCTGCCGCCGCCGGAGGCGGACGCCGAGGCGCCGCTCCAGGCGCTGGTGTTCGATGCCCAGTACGACCCCTATCGGGGCGTCGTCATGCTGGTCAGGGTGCGACAGGGCACGCTCCGCCCGAAACAGAAGGTCCGGCTGATGCACACGGGCAGCGAGCACGAGGTCGAAGAGGTGGGGACCCTTCTGCTCAAGCGGCGGCAACGCGAGGAGCTCGAGGCGGGCGCTGTGGGTTACGTGATCGCGGGAATCCGGAAGATCTCGGAGATCGACATCGGCGACACGATCACGAGCGCCTCGGGCGGCGCCGCCGAGCCGATTCCGGGTTACCGCGAGGCGAAGCCGGTCGTGTTCTCCTCGGTACTACGAAGATCTGACCAGCGCCCTTGAGAAGCTGGCGCTCAACGATGCCTCATTGACCTACGAGAAAGACGCGTCGTCGGCTCTCGGATTCGGCTTCCGCTGCGGTTTTCTCGGCCTGCTGCACCTGGACGTGGTGCAGGAACGTCTGGAGAGGGAGTACGGCCTCTCGCTCGTTCTCTCGGCGCCGTCCGTGCGCTACCGGGTCGGGATGTCGGACGGGACGGAGCGACTGATCGACAACCCGGCCGCCTACCCGGACCCCTCCGAGATCGAGACGGTCGCCGAGCCGTACATCAAGGCCTCGATCATGCTGCCCGAGCGCTACCTCGGCGCGGTGATGGAGCTGTGCCTCGAGCGCCGCGGCGGCAAGACGAACATCCACTATCTGGCGGTGGGGCGGGTCGAGCTGACCTGCGAGCTGCCGCTGGCCGAAGTCCTCTTCGACTTCTACGACAAGCTGAAGACGGTGACCCAGGGCTTCCCGGGTGACGGACCTGGTCAAGGTCGACATCCTCGTCAACGGAGAGCGGGTCGACGCCCTCTCCCAGCTCGTCCACCGGGACAAGGCGAGACGGCGGGCGCTCCGCTACTGCGAGCGTCTGAAGGACACGATCCCGCGCCAGCAGTTCAAGATTGCGATCCAGGGTGCGATCGGCGGCCAGATCATCGCCCGCTCCACGATCACCGCCTTCCGCAAGGACGTCACCGCCAAGTGCTACGGCGGTGACATCACCCGCAAGCGGAAGCTGCTCGAGAAGCAGCGGGAAGGGAAGAAGCGGATGAAGCGGGTCGGCTCCGTCGACATCCCGCAGGAGGCCTTCGTTTCCGTGCTGCGCAGCGACGACTAGCGCCCGGGAACCAGAGGGCTCGATTGACGGGCGGCGTGGTTGACGTATACTCCTGCGCACGATGTACGTCACATCCGCCCATGCACACTAAACTCACGTTGCGGCTCGACGACCGGTTGATCGCCGAAGCAAAGGACTACGCCAGGGATGCCGGCAAGTCCCTCTCGCAAGTCGTGGCCGAGTACTTTTCCGCGATCACCTCGCGGCGCCAGCCGGATTGCACCCTGACGCCGACGGTGGCCCGCCTGCGCGGCGTGCTGAAGGACACCGGCTTGGTGGGCTTGAGCGACTACCACGCGCACCTTGAAGACAAGCACCTCTGAGACGGCGAGGCGCATGAGGGTGCTCTTCGACACCAACGTGCTGATCGACTTCCTTCTCGACCGGGCGCCCTTCGCAGATGCTGCCGCCGATTTGCTCTCTCGCGCCGACTGCGGCCAGATTCAGGGTCTGGCTTGCGCAGATTCGTTCACAACGATCTTCTACCTGATGCAGAAGGCACTCGACAGGGAGGCGGCCAGGCAACACATCTCGTCCCTGCTGTCCGTGCTGGACGTGACACCGGTGAACAGGGCGACTCTGGAGCGCGCGGCCGAGAGCGGTCTGCGCGACTTCGAAGATGCGGTCATCGTCGAGTCTGGACGTCAAGCCGACGTGGACTGCATTGTCACGCGGAACGAACGGGACTTCGCCGGTTCGCGCGTTACCGTGCATTCGCCGAGGGCATTGCTGGCACTGTTGGCCGAGTAGCCCCCGACCGCGGCCGTCTCCAAAATGGGAGATGCGAGGAGTCTTCCTTCTTGTCAAACTGGCGGCGGTTCACCAGGGAGATGGCCGCCCAGGCCTCGCGCTTCTACTTCAACCTGTATCGCGACCGCTGGCGCCAGCCGGAAGTGGCGCGCATGCTGTCGTCGGCGCCCACCGTGATGATGTGGGACGCCCACGACATCTTCGACGGCTGGGGCTCCTACAGTCCCGAGATCCAGACCTGCGACGTGTACCAGGGGCTCTTCCGCGCGGCCAGAGACCACTTCGCCGTGTTTCAGCAGCAGGTCGATCCCCGCGCCGGGGAACACCACCCGAGCCGTCTCGCTGGCGGAGGCGGGTCCACGCTTGGCGTCGAACTGGGCGACTACGCGGTGCTTGCCCTCGATGCCCGGTCCGAACGGTCCCAGAGGCAGGTGCTCTGCCGCGCTTCCTGGGACGCGATCTGGTCCTGGACCGACGGCTTGGCGCCGGCGGACATGGGCGGCCCCCGCCACCTGCTTGTCGTGAGCGGTGTGCCGGTGCTGCACGCCGACTTCGGCTCTCTGGAGAGGGTGATGGGCTGGCTTCCAGGCGACCAGGAGCTGGAGGACGACGTCCGCGACCACTGGCAGAGTCCCGGCCACCGCAAGGAGCGCCTGCGCCTGATCCACCGGCTGCTGGACTTGATGGAGCGCAAGCGGATCCGTGCAACGATCGTTTCGGGAGACGTGCATGTCGCCTGTCTCGGCGCCATCGAGTCGGAGCGCTCCGGCGCCCGCGGCGAGCGGTCGAGCGTGATCAACCAGCTCACATCTTCGGGCATCGTCCATCCTCCTCCGCCGAAACTGCTCGGCTACCTGCTCGAGCGGCTGAGCGACGAAACCGAGCCGATCGACCGGGGCATCGCCGGGACCATCCTGCCCCTCCAGACGAAGCGGAGGAAGTTCGTGCTGGAACGGAACTTCCTCAGTCTCGAACCGGACGATCGGGACGATCGGCTGTGGGCGAACTGGTACGTCGAGGGAGAGGAGGCCGAACCGGCGACGAAGGTCATCGGTCCCGTTCAGGGCCGAGGATTGGGGGAGAGGACGAGAGGCGCCTAGGCTGACGAGGAGGGCGCCCGACACGTCGGCGCGGTGCAGAGTCTCTGGTCTATGCGCCCGTGTAGAAGGCGGTCGTGCGGATTGCGGCGGCGCGGGCTGCATCGGCATCGATGCCGGCGGTGATCCCGGCTTCGCCCCATGCCTCGCTGCTGCCGGTGATGAGAGCCTGGCCCTCCGGCGAGGCGGCGAAGGCGTGTTCGTCGAGTTGTGGTTCGTCCGGCTGCTCCAGGTGGAGGGCCAGTCCAAGCAGACCCAGTTCCCAGCCGACGCCGGCCGCTCCCGGTCCGTACTCGTCCCAGTGCGGCGACAGGAGAGCGGTGTGGATGAGTTCGAGGCGGGCGGCGCCGGTTCCGTCTGCCGAGCAGCGGACCTCCACCCAACTGACGTCGCCGGCGAACTCCCACGTGAGCGCGAGGTGCGAGGGC
>JAGWAG010000087.1:0-3004 GCA_021296535.1 Acidobacteriota bacterium
CGTGCGCCCGTCATCGGGCGCACGGAAGGCAGGCCGGCGCACCGACAGTCGGCACCGCGGATGGATCCAACAGAGCGGGTAGATTGTGCCGGCCCCGGACCAGGTCCGCTGCCCGGGGTCGCAAGGAGTTCCATGGTCCGTTTGTCCGACATGCCCGAGGTCGAAGCCGCTCACCTGGTGGCGAAGGAGTGCGTGCCCTTCGCCACGCGGCCCTGGGTCGAGGGTCCGCCTCTTCCCGAGAGGCGCGTGGCGTTGGTGACCTCGGCCGGCCTGCACCGGATGGGCGACCGGGCCTTCTCGACGGTCGATCTGAGCTATCGCGTGATTCCGGGCTCGATCTCGACGAGCGACCTGACGATGACGCACTCGTCCGTCCACTTCGACCGGACCGGGTTCCGGGAGGACGTCAACGTCGTGTTCCCCCTGGATCGGCTACCGAGGGGGAGATCGGATCGGTAGCCGACTTCCACTACTCGCTGATGGGGGCCGGCTGGCCGCCCGAGGCGATCGAAGACACGATGCGCGAACTCGCCGCGCGGCTCAGGGAGGACGGGGTGGACGCGGTCTGCCTCTGTCCCGTGTGACCGAACTGCACCCGCGCCGTGGGCGCGGCAAGTCACTTCCTGGAAGACGAAGGCATCGCGACGACGGGCATCAGCCTGGTGCGGGTCAACACGGAGCGGATGGAGCTGCCCAGGTTCCTGTGGGTGCCCTTCGAGCTGGGGCGGCCGTTCGGCGCGCCCCACGAGCCGGACTTCCAGCGCCGGGTGCTGCGCGCGGCACTCGGGTTGCTGGAGCGGCGGGACGGCCCGGTCATCCTGGAGGACTTTCCCGACGACGCTCCCGCCAGCGGCGACGACGGCCACGACGACGGCGGCAGTTGGTCCTGCCCGGTCTCGTTCGGTGGAGCCGCCGATGGCGACGCTCGCGGAGCTGCGCCGTCTCGCTCCCTGGCACGAGGTCTACGCGGCACAGCGCGGCCGGTCCGCGCCGGCAGCGAGCGGCCTGAGCCACGAGCAGATCGTGCGCGGACTGGGCGAACTGGCGGGCGGCGCGAAGGACCCGTCCGTCGCCACGAACCTGCCGCTCCCCGAATGGGTGCGCCTGGGCTGCGACGACCTGCGCACCTGGTACATGGAGGCGGCCCAGGGCCGGCCGGGCCGGGCGACTTCGCTCGAGCTGCGGGACTGGTTCTGGCGCGAGACGGCGCTCGCACGGCTGATCGGCGCCGCCGGAGCGCGACTCGCCGGCTCGGAACACCGGGCGCTCAGCATGTTCGGCCGTCGGGTCATGGTCCCCCGCGTCTACATGGACCAGTTGATGCCCGGCGTTGAACCGTACATCTAAGTGTAAGCGCCGCGGCGTTAGCATCACCGAATGAACATCACGCCGCTCTCCCCCGTCCTCGGCGCCAACGTCGACGGCGTCGACCTGGCCGCGATCAGCGACGCGGAATTCGAGACGATCTACCAGGCCTGGCTCGACCACGGTGTCCTGCGCATCCGCGGCCAGAGCCTCGACGACACGCAACTGGAGCGCTTCAGCGCCCGGTTCGGGCCGCTCGGGAAGATCCCGGTCAAGCTGCCGGAAGAGAAGCTCAGGAAGATGTTCGACAGCCTGTACGTCACGCCGCTCTCGAACATCAGGAAGAACGGGAAGCCGATCGGCGGTCTCGGCAACGCGGAGGCCAAATGGCACTCCGACATGACCTACGAGGAAACGCCGCCGCCGGCCAGCGTCCTGCTCAGCATCGAGGTCCCGGAAGAAGGCGGCGACACGCAGTTCGCCTGCCAGCAGGCGGCGCTCGCGTCCCTGCCGCCGGCGCTCCGCGAACAGGCGGAGAGGATCGAGATCAAGCACGACGCGGCGCACACCAGCATCGGCCAGTTGCGGGTCGGCTTCGAGGAGGTGGACAGCCCCAGGGAATCGCCCGGGGCGGTGCACCCGGCCGTTACTCGTCACCCGGAAACCGGTCGCGAGGGCCTCTACCTCGGCCGGCGGGAGTGGGCGTACGTGATGGGCATGGAAGTCGACGAGAGCGAGGCCTTGCTCGACGAACTCTGGAGCTACGCGGCTCTACCCGAGAACGTCTGGACCCAGAAGTGGACGGTCGGCGACGTGCTCATCTGGGACAACCGTCGCGTCCTCCACCGCCGGGATGCGTTCCCCGATCACCTGCGGCGGTTGATGAAGCGCTGCCAGGTGCTGGCGCGCGAGGGATAGGAGTACTTGCAGCCGTCAGGCTGCGCTGTCGCGTATGGAACAGGCCGCCGGTCCTGGCGGTCGCCGCTTTGCGGCGCGGTTCTTCTCGGAAGCGGACCAGAAGGTCCGCGCACCCAGAGCACCACCCCGGTGCGGCGGGGTTCTCTACATGCAGATGACATGACGCCGCTGCGGGCCTTCCCAACTGCAGCACGGCACCCTGCTGAATCTCTGCACGTTCTCTGGGTGCGCGGACCTTCTGGTCCGCTGCCGCCGGAGGCGGCCAGAAACGTGTGCCGGCCGTAAGGCCGGCTCCGTACTAGCCCTCCAGCAGCGCGATCATCTCCTCGATGTCCCGGAGCGACTCGGCCAGTACGGTCCGGTGCTCCTCGGACTCGACTTCTTCGAGCGACTCCATCCGTCGCTCGCGCCGGTCGCGGACGATGTCGAGCGCGGTCTGGTCGTTCAGTGTCTTCGCGCCGGCGTCGACGCCGCGCTCCAGCAGCAGGCGCGCGCCGTCGACCATGCCGTAGACGCTGGCCCAGTGGAGCGTGTTGTAGCCCTCGTCGTTCGTCGACTCGGGATCCATGCCGCGGTCGAGGAGTTCGCGTAGGAGCTCGACGTCCTCCTGCAGGACGACCGGGCGGGCGAGGTGGAACCGGTCCGCCTGCTCTCTCGACGGGTCGGCGCCGGCATCCAGCAGCGTGCGGAGGCAGCTCCGGTCTTCGAGCCGGTGCGAGCGCATCAGGGCCACCCACAGCGGCGACGCGCCGTCCGGGTCCGGCCGGCTGGCGGCCTCGGG
>JAGWAG010000087.1:3116-11639 GCA_021296535.1 Acidobacteriota bacterium
ATGAGCGACAGCGGCGTCTGACCGTTCTCGAACGGTTCGACGAGCAGGTCCGGCCGCTCGGGGAGCGCCTTCTCGAGGTCCTCGACGGGCCGTGAGACCACGAAGTGTCGGCGGAACGCGTCGTCGTCGAGGAACGAGAGCGAAGCCTCGAACGCCGACCTCCCTGCGATCATCGCCTCCAGGTAGTCGACGTAGGTCTCTCTGGCGTGGACACCCACGATCCGGTCCTGCTCCTTGCCGTCCTTGAAGAAGAGGACGTGGGGTACGCCGTTGACCCCCAGCCCGCGGTAGATGTCCGGCGACTCGTCGATGTCCAGCTTGCCGATCTTCGCGCGGCCCGCCATCTCCGGCGCCAGGCTCTCGACGATCGGGTCGACCACCTTGCAGGGGACGCACCAGGTCGCGGTGAAGTCGACCAGGACGGGGACGCCGGCCTGGTAGACCTCCTGGTCGAAGTTGTCGCTGTTCAGGAGGACGACCTGGGCGTCGGTGTCGAGTGCGGCCGACTGCAACGCGTCGTCGCCGGTGGCGCAGGCAGCCAGGAGGGCTGCGAGCGGTAGGCAGAGGAAGAAACCAGGTCTCACTGTGGCTGCCTCGCGGGTTGGGGGTCTGGCGGCTAGTGCGAGCCGGCGCTTCGCGCCGGATGCCGGCGGGGACGCCGGCGCACCCAGTTTGGCTGCGCAAGCTCCTGGCGGCCCGATGACTACTCGCCTCCGGCCGTTTCGGTGACACGACCAGACGAGCTCGCCGGCGGCGCTTCCTCGTCGCTATAGACGCAGGAGATGAAGCCCATCAGCATCTCGTCGGTCGACATCGGGCCGAACACGACGTCACGGTCGGGATTGAAGCCCCAGCGCTCCGCCTCCTCGGGGGAGTTGTCGAACCACATGTCGATCCGCAGGCGGGTGCCCTTCGGCAACACCTTCGGCTCGGAGTACCAGTAGATCTCCTGCCAGTCGAAGTCCCAGTCCGGCACGTGGAGGATCAGCTCCTCCGTGCCGTCCGGGTAGAAGGCGGTGTACTTCGACTCGCGGCCGCGCATGTGCATGTGGGGGAGCATGCCGAGGACCGTCACCTCCCGGTCGAAGGTGCGCTCGGCGGTGTCGTGCCAGTAGTCGTGGCGGGCCGGAATCTCGAACTCGTAGTTGCTGATCGGGAAGAAGTGGATCGGGTGCTCGACCGGCTTCGTCGCGAACTTGAGCGCGATGGACGACTGGTCCCAGCCGCCGCTGCCGGGGCCCGGCTCCTTGTGGTAGTGCAGGTCGAAGGTGAGCGTCGCGCCGACTTCGAGCAGCGAACCGTAGCCCTCCGGCCACACGTGGGGCGGTGAGCCTGAGGTGGCGCCGCCGAGGTAGTCGCCGTCGCCGCGAGTCTCCTCGTCGTTCGGCCCCTTGACGAAGATGTTGAAGTGGTGGACGAGCTCGCTGCCGCGGCGGAACTCGATCTCCTGCACCCACTTGTCCTCGGGCAGGAGGTCGGGCGTCAGGACCAGGCGGTGCTTGGTGTAGATGTCCTTGATGTCGTCTTCGACGTAGTAGGGCTCGGGCATCTTGAGCACCAGGTCGGGATCGGGGAACAGCCAGCCCTCGTCGTCTGACCAGTCGATGGGCTCGGGACCGTCCTCGGGCCGGCCGGGCTGGGCGCCCGCTTCGACCCACCGGCGGATCGTCGCGATTTCAGCGTCCGTCAGGCCGCGCTCGTTCCGGAACACGCCGTCGAAGTGCTCCGAGGCGTCCCACGGCGGCATCTCCTTCGATGCCGTCTGACGGACGATCGCGCGCGCCCACGGGCGAGCATCCTCGTACGTGGTGAGCGACATCGGCACGCCGCCCCGGTAGATCTTGCCGCCCGACGGCCGGTGACACTCCTGGCAGTTCTCCTGCAGGATGGGCAGGACGTCCTCGTAGAATGTAGGGCCATCGGTGGCCACGGCGGCTCCGTAAGCCGCCGTGGCAAAGACCAGGCAGAGAGGAAAACCAACCAGGCGTCGACTCGTCATCGCTACCCTCCTGCAGAACAAGTCCGGATCCGCGCGAGCTTACCGCAGGCTCCGGGTGCCGTTGAGGCGCGTCGACACGCAAGAGCTGATCTCGCCGCGCGACCAGATCGGCCGTCCTCAGGCAGTGGCCCTTACGCCGGGCGCGAGCGGGTAGTGGCAGGACACCCCCGGGAAACGACGGAAATCGTGATCCGCGGTATGCACCTCGCCTCGATGGGCGCGGGCCAGCGCTGCAATCTGCGCGTCGGTGACGAGATCGCCGCCCGCGGATCCCGTGCCGGCGAGCAGTTCCACCACGTGCCGCACATGGTCTTCACCCGGCAACAGCAGGCGCGTGACGGGGTGGGCGGTCCATTCGGCCACCAGATCGCCGGCAGTCTCGAGTGGGAGCGGTTCCTTGAAGGCGCGCCGGTTCGTGCTGATCCGCAGGAAGGCGAACAGGACGGGCTGGCAGAGCCCGACCGGAACTGAGCCGCTCAGACAGCCGGCCCACCACTCCGTCGCGCGCGAGTTGAACGGACTCGTCGAATCGACCGAGTGCAGCAGAAGGTTCGCGTCGGGGACAATCACTTCGGCCCGTTCTTCTCCTGGATGAGGCGGCGGGTGACTTCGAGGAAGGCTTCCGCGTCGAGATCCGACTCGAGGCCGGACAGATTGCCGAGGTCGTACCCAGCCCTGAGGCCCATGGGAAAGCTCCGCTGGACGAACGGAGGACGCTCCGGGTCAGCGGCGACACCGGCGAGGCCGTGCCGGACCGCATCGTTCAGGGCCTGCTTGAAAGTCTGGCCCCGCTGCCTCATTGCCTCCCGCAGCAAGGACTCGGTGTCGGCGTCCAGCGTGACGGTGGTTCGCATGGACACATCATGATGTCAATAAGTCATGCTGTCAACACATACGATCTAGCTCCTGGGCGCGGAAGACAGGCGGCTTGGTTTCTCTCTACAAAGCAACGATTTTACGCTAGTATCGCTTCCTGACATGAAGAATCGAGCCATGGAGTCCCGACTGAGGAAGCGCGCCGCCAGCAGGCTCGCGCGGCTTCTCGTTCTCACCGGCTCGCGCCAGACGGGCAAGACGACCTTGATTCAGCGGTGCTTCCCGGACGTCCCCTACATTTCCCTGGAGGATCCCGCGGTGCGTCCAGGGTTCTCCCGCATGACAGCGGCGGAGTGGGTCGAGCGCTATCCGCACGCCATCCTCGACGAGGTTCAGAAGGCGCCGTCCTTGGTGGAGACGGTCAAGGCGGCCTACGACGAGTCGCCCGACGTGCGCTACTTCCTGCTTGGCAGTAGTCAGATTCTGCTGCTCTCCAGGGTCAAGGAGAGCTTGGCCGGCAGGGCAGCCATCGAAGAACTCTGGCCTTTGACTCTGCCCGAGATGGCGACGTCTTCCTGGGACGACCGGCTCGCGCCTTCGCGCCTGATCCTGTGGCTCGAGCGAGCCTGCCGCAGCGACGAAGTCCTGCTCGGACAGCCGGCCGTCGACCGCAGCTACGCACGCTACTCGGGGATTCTCGAGCACTACCTACGTTTCGGCGGCATGCCGGTCGTTCACCACGCGGACCTGACCGACGACGAGCGCAGGAGCTGGCTGCGCGATTTCCAGCGTACGTACCTGGAGCGGGACGTCGCCGACCTGGCGGCGCTGCGGGACCTCGAGCCGTTCGTCGTGGCCCAGAGGGCCTTGGCGACCCGGACGGCGCGAACCGTCAACTTCAGCGATCTGGCTCGGTCGGCGGGCATAGCGCCGGCGACGGCGCGCCGGTTCCTGCGCTACCTGGAGCTGAGCTACCAGGTGATTCAACTGCCCCCGTTCTTCCGCAACCCGGAGAAGCGCTTGGCGAAGATGCCGAAGGTGCACTTCGTCGATCCGGGGATTCTCCGTACGATCCTCAACCGCACCGGCGATTGGACGGGAGAGGAGTATGAGTCCGCGCTGGTAGCGGAGATCGTCAAGCAGGTGCGGAACGCCGGTCTGTTCGCCGATTTCTTCCACCTGCGGACGTACGACCGGCGGGAGGTAGACCTGCTGCTTGAACTCGAGGAGGGCTTCGTCGGCATCGAGATCAAGGCGTCGCGCAAGGTGTCCAGGGCGGACGCCCGGACACTGCGCGGCCTGGAGCCGCTTCTCGACAAGCCGCTGCTGGGGGCCGTCGTCGTATCGCAGGATCTGGAGGTCCGCTACCTGGCTCCCGGAGTCCTGGCGGTGCCGGCGGCCTGGCTGCTGTCGCCTCCGGGCTAGTAGAGATGCGGGTGCACCGGAATTAGGTCGCCGCTTCGCGGCGCGCTTTTCTCGGAAGCCGGCGGGGACGCCGGCGCACCCAGTGTGGGGCGACGAGTGCGTTGCGCTGTTCCTAGCCCGAGAAGTAGACCATCACCGCGGCGACGATCAGGACCAGGACGATCGACAGCGTCCGGTCCAGCTTGCGCTTGGCCGGGTCGGACTCGGCGAGGAGATCGGCCGTGCCGGCCCGGCTGTAGGTCAGGCCGGCGACCTGCTGCTGGGAGGGCGGCGGGAACCAGAGGCTGACCGCGACCAGCACGGCAGCGCAGATCAGGAACAGGAAGATCGCGACGTGCATGAAGTTGATGTCGGCGAAGGTGTAGAGGAAGCCGCTCAGGCTGTCCTTGTTCAGCTCGGCCACCAGCCGGCCCATTCCCAGGACGAAGCCGACGGCCAGTGACGCGATCGCGCCCTGGGCGTTGAGGCGCTTCCAGAACAGTCCGAGCAGGAAGACCGCGGTGATCGGCGGGGAGATGTAGCCCTGGACGCTCTGGAGGTACTGGTAGAGCGTTCCCGAGATGTTCTGCATCAGCGGGATCCAGAGCAGGCCCAGGCCCACGAGACCCACGGTCGCCGTCTGCCCGACGAGGACCAGCCGCCGTTCCGAGACGCCGGGGTGGAGCTTCTTGTAGATGTCGATCGTGATCAGGGTCGAGCAGGAGTTGAAGACGGAGGAGAGGCTGCTCATCAGGGCGGCCAGCAGGCCCGCGACGACGAGGCCCCGGAAGCCGGCCGGCAGGAGTGCGACGACCAGGGCGGGCAGCGCCTGGTCGGAGGAGGCGAGCTCGAGCTTCCCGGACTGCGACAGGCAGTACGCGATCACGCCGGGCACGACGAACAGGAACAGCGGCAGTTGCTTCAGGAAGCCGGCCAGAATCGTCCCGCGCCGCGCGTCGTCGATGCCGCGCGCGGAGAGCGCCCGCTGGACGATGAACTGGTCGGTGCACCAGTACCAGACCGCGATGATCGGCGCGCCGAAGGCGATCCCGGTCCAGGGGAAGTCCGGGTCGGACATCGGCTTCCACATGTCGAAGAAGCCGGGGCCGGCCGTCTCGACCATGACCCGCCAGCCGCCGAGTTCGGCGAGTCCGAGGATCGTCACCGTGGAGGCGCCGACGATCAGGACGATCGCCTGCAGCAGGTCGGTGTAGACGACGGCGCGCAGGCCGCCGAGCACGGTGTAGACCCCCGTGATGACGACGACCACCAGGGCGCCGGTCCAGAAGTTGATGCCCATCAGGGTCTCGAAGACGACGCCGCCCGCGTAGATCGTCACCGAGATCTTGGTCAGGACGTAGCCGATGACCGAGATCACCGAGAGGTACCAGCGGGCCGCGGGCGAGTAGCGCCGCTCCAGGAACTCGGGCATCGTGAAGATGCCGCTCTTGACGTAGAACGGGACGAACAGCCAGCCGAGAATCAGCAGGATGAGCGAAGCCTGGAGCTCGAACTGGCCGAGGACGAGGCCGCTCTGGGCGCCGGTGCCGGCCAGGCCGACGAGGTGCTCCGAGCCGATGTTCGAGGCGAAGAGGGAGGCGCCGACGACGAACCAGCCGACGTTGCGGCCCGCGAGGAAGTAGCTCGACGACGTGCGTTCGCCGTGCTGGACGCGCCTGATGGCCCAGACCGCGATGGCGAAGACGCCGGTGAAGTAGAGCGCGACGACGGTCCAGTCGAGGGTGGTGATCCTGGCCGTCAGCATGGGGTGTTCTCCTCGTTCAGCAACCGGCCGTCAGCGCGGCGGGATCGGCAGGCGCGATCGCGATGCGGGAGAAACGGAGCTCGAATGGCCCGTCCGTCGTGATCAGGAAGGGCGTGTCGATGCGGTCCATCTCGGCGCCGGAAGCCTGGAAGCAGCGGAGAGGAATCTGCAGAGTGTCCCATGCTCCTTCGGGAACGCCCGCGAAGATGGGCGTAACGAGGAGACCGCCGGTACACGGGAAGCCGCAGTCCATCCGCATCTGGACTCTCCCGGCGGGCGCCTGCTCCACCAGGAAGTCGATCTCGAGAGTCATGCCGCTCGCAGTCTCGGAGCGCAGGTCGATGGGACTCGACTGCAGGTAGATCTGGGCCTCGTCGCGGCCTCGCCACTGCGCCTTTCGCGCATCTTCCTGGACGTTGCGGTCGACGGCCGAGAGCGCGACGCCGGACACGCGGCGGCGGGTCTCGCCGCGGCCGTCGGGAGCGGAAACCCGCCAGTCCGCCTCGTCGCCCACGTAGAACTGCCACCCTTCCGCCGTCCGTCCGTCGAACAGAACGCGGTCCGGCGACGCGCCCGTCGATGCACCGGCGTCGGTCGTGCGAACCGGCTGCGACCCCTCCGGCCGTGTCTCGTCCAACTCAGGCAGGTTGCCCTGGTCGGCGTAGGTCAGGCCGTAGCCGTAGGGGAAGAGCGGGTCGTACTCCGCGTCGCCGACGTTGAGGACCGTCTGGTCCAGCGAGCGCGGCCAGGAGAAGGAGAGCTTGCCCCGGAAGTCGTGGGCGACTGCGCCGTCGGCCGCGCTGAAGAGGACGTCGGCCACACCGGCGCCCTCGGAGCCCGGCAGCCAGGCGGCGACGAAGGCGTCCGATGCGTTGATCTCCGGGTTCACCCACAGCGGGCGCCCGGACAAGAAGATCGTGACGACCGGAATGCCGGCGGCCCGGAGCCGGCCCATCAGCTCGACGTCGGACTTGTCCCCGGGGCTGTACTCGAGGCTCGTCACATCGCCCTGGCCCTCGGCGTAGGGCGTCTCGCCGGTCACGTAGATCGCAGCGTCCGGCAGCTCGCCGCTGTACGCGCATCCCTGGCAGAGGACGGCCCGGCCGCCAGCCAACTCGACGGTCTGTTCGATGCCGGCCCAGATGGACGTGGCGCCCGGGAAGTCGTCGTTCGTGTTGCCCGTGCCCTGCCAGGTCAGCGTCCAGCCGCCGCTCTGCCGGCCGATGTCGTCGGCCGCCGACCCCGCGACGAGCACGAGCGACTTCGGCGAGAGGGGCAGGAGGCCGTCGTTGTTCTTCAGCAGAACGAGGGACTCGCGCACGGCCTGACGGGCCACGTCGCGATGCTCGGGAGCACCGAGCAGGTCGGTCCGCCCGCCGAGCACTCGGTCCGACGGTCGGCCGCTGTCGAGCAGGCCGGCGCGAGCCTTCACCCTCAGGATGCGCCGCACCGCGTCGTCGAGCCTTGCCTCGGGAATCGCGCCGGAACGCGCCTGCCGGAGGGTGTTCCGGTGGAGCGCCCTCCAGTCTTCGGGGACCATGAACAGGTCGAGCCCGGCCTGAACCGTGTCGGCGCAGCTCTCGTTGCTGCAGCCGGGCAACTGGCCGTGGCCGTTCCAGTCGCCGACGACGAGCCCGTCGAACGCCATCCGCCCCTTCAGCACGTCCGTCAGGAGCCCGGCGTGGCCGTGCAGCTTCTGGCCGTGCCAACTGCTGAACGAGGCCATCACTGCCTGTGCGCCGGCATCGAGCGCGGCAACGTAGGGCGCGCCGTGGAGGTCGCGGAGCTCTTCCTCGCTCGCCCGGGTGTCTCCCTGATCGCGGCCCTCGAAGGTGCCGCCGTCGCCCAGGAAGTGCTTCGCCGTGGCGACCACCCGCTCCTCGCCCAGGAACTCGGGGCTGCCAACCGCGCCCTGGAGCCCTTCGACCAGCGCGCGCGCGTACTCCACGACGATCTCGGGATCTTCCGAGTAGCTCTCGTACGTGCGGCCCCAACGGTCGTCCCGGGCCACGGCGACGGTCGGTCCGAAGTTCCAGTCCAGGCCGGTGGCGCGCACCTCGCGGGCGGTGATCTCGCCGATGCGGCGGATCAGATCCGGATTTCGGGCCGCGCCGAGTCCGATGTTGTGGGGGAAGATCGTGGCGCCCATCACGTTGTTGTGGCCGTGTACGGCGTCCACGCCCCAGATCACCGGAATGCCGACTCCACCGTCCGAGGTATCGGTCGAGGCTTCGTGGAAGGTGTCGGCCAGCGCGAGCCAGTCCTCGGGCGACGCGTGCTTGTCGTCGCCGGGAAACGAGCCGCCGCCGTTCAGCACCGATCCCAGGTCGAACCTTCGCACGTCCCGCGGCGTGACCGAGCGGATCTCCGCCTGAATGACCTGGCCCACCTTCTCGCGCAGGGTCATCCGCTCGAGCAGAGCGTCTACGCGTGCTTCGAGCTCCGGATCGGCCGGAAGCGGCGGAGTCAGTTCAGGCCAGAGTTCCGGGCGGACCTCGGAGTTCGGGGCCTGCTGCGCCGAGCCGGGAACGGCGAAGGC
>JAGWAG010000088.1:0-1324 GCA_021296535.1 Acidobacteriota bacterium
GAACGGCGGCAGCGTTCTGCCAATCGCGACCTCGTTCAGCCCGAACCGGAAGTCGCCGTCCGCCGCGAGGCGATGGTCGCCGGTGAGCAGGCAGAGCGCGCCGAGCGCGATGGCGTGTCCGCTGGCCGCAACGACCAGGGGCTGCGGCCAGCCGTACAGCCGCATCATCAGACGGGCTCCGGCGACTCCCATGGCGCGGGCCTGCTGCGGGCCTCCATCGCGAAACACGTTGAGGTCGAACCCGCCCGAGAACACGCCGGGCCGGCCGGTCAGCACGATGGCCCTGGCCTCGTCCGCGGCACGGTCGAGCGCGGCGTTGACCGCGGCGATCATCGGCGGTCCGAAGACGTTGGCCTTGCCGTCGTCCATGGTGACCAGGGCCACGTCGCCAACCTGTTCGTACGTGGTTCGTTCCGTCATGAATCAGCTCCCTTGGCGCCATCTCTCGCGGCCTCGTTCGTCATCGCTCGTTAGTTTGTCAGCGCGGCGGAAACTGGGTGCGCCGGCCTTCTGGCCGGCATTCGGCGCGAAGCGCCGGCTTCCGGACGTTCTGCCGCGCTAGTTTGTCACCTTGATCTCGCGGATCTTCCTGAGCGGGACCGCGGTGATCTTCTCCTTCAGCGGATACTCGAGCTCGCCCGGGTAGACGACCCATAGATGTTGGAGACCGAGGTCCTCGATGACCGAGTGCATCGACCTGGTCGTCCTGGGTGCGTCCGCGCACTTGAACTCGAATCCCCAGCGTCTGCCGCCGCGGAGAAGCATGAGGTCCAGTTCGGCGCCGCGGTGGGTGCCCCAGAAGTACGCTTGGCGCGCACCGAACGCGATCAACGTCTGTTCCAGGGCGAGACCCTCCCAGCTTGGGCCGTAGGCAGGATGGCGGACAAGGTCGTCCATCGACTCCAGCCCCAGCAGATAGTGGAGAATGCCGGAATCGCGGATGTAGACCTTGGGCGCCTTGACGACGCGTTTGCCGACGTTCTCGAACCACGGCGGCAGCACCCGGATCATGATCGCGGTAGCGGTTCACGGCGTTGACGCCGACTCCCATCGAGCGGCTGAGCGCCGACGCGTTCCAGGTCTGCGAGTGGACATGCGCGAGCATGGTCCAGAACCGGCCGAGCGCCTCCGGCGACACCCTCGATCCGAGCCCCGGCACGTCGCGCTCCAGGAACGTGCGGGCGAAGGACTCCATCCAGAGAGTGCGCGCCGCATCCGACTCGGCCAGGTAGGCCAGCGGAAAACCGCCGCGGATCCACAGGCGGTCCTGGTTCTCCGTTCCCACCTCGTCGAGCGAGAAGCCACTCACGTCGACGAACGAGAT
>JAGWAG010000088.1:1713-12466 GCA_021296535.1 Acidobacteriota bacterium
CCAGCCCCGACGGGCAGGGAGCTCAGATCGCGCGGGCGACGATCCATGAGCCGGCGATGAAAGTCGCCAGCACGCTGCCCAGGTTGCACAGGACGACGACGAGGAGAATGCGTGTGAGGCGGTTGCTCCAGAAGCCGCGGACGGAACTCAGGCTGTCGGCGAGGTTTTCCAGGTCGGCAACCAGGGGCTTGCGGAGCAGGGCCTGGACCAGTCCCGCGACCCAGCCGGCCGCCATCAGGGGATTCAGGCTGGTCAGGGGTGCGGCGGCGAAGGCGGACAGGATCGTCACCGGGTGGGCGAGGGCGATGGCGGCGCCGAGGGCGGCCAGACCGCCGTTGAGCCCGACCCAGATGTAGACCGATTCGACGGTGCGCTCCCGGTCGCCCCAAACGAGGCCGTAGGCGAACAGCGCGACGATCAGGATGGGCACGAGCCAGGCGACGACACGCGGCCACACCGGAGGGTCGGGCACCATCTCGAGTTCCTCGAGGTCGCACTCGGAGTCGGCGAGGCCGGTGATCCCCGGCAGGTGCCCGGCGCCCACCACGGCGACCGTGCGCGGGCCGGCCGACTGGCGCAGCTTCTCGGCCATGTAGGCGTCCCGTTCGTCGATCAGGGTGTCCTTGACGCTGGGCAAGGCCTCCGCGAGGGCGGACATCAGGTCGGTCAGGTTGCCCGTGTCCTTGAGTTTTTCGATGTCCTCTTCTTTCAGGTCGTCGCCGACGAAGGCGCTGCCGACCAACTGGGTCATCACCTTCGTCCGCTGCCAGAAGCCGAGCGAGGACCAGGTGCGCTTCAGCGAGATCTGGATGTCGCGGTCGATCAGTTCGAGGCGGGCGCCGCGCTCACGGGCCCGGGCGATCGCTTCCCGCATCTCGGCGCCGGGCTCGATGCCGAAACGCTGGGCGATGCGGCGCTGGAAGGAGTGCATCAGGAAGGAACTGAGCAGGAGCGCCGCCTTGCCCTCGCGCAGGACCTGGAAGATGTCCAGCTTGCGCCAGGAATCCTGGTTCTCCAGGTTCTGGTAGCGGGCCTCGCAGAGCTCGACGCAGACGGTGTCGGGTTCGAGTGTCTCGATCGCTTCCTTCGTGTCACGCACGCTCTGCGGCGAAACGTGCGCGGTGCCGACCAGGAAGACCTCCCGTTCGTCGATTTCGAGCCGCCGGACCGAGGCGGGCAGATCGGTGGGCGGGGGCTGGCTGGCGGCTTCGGTTGTCATGGCAGCGCGGAGCGTAGCCCAACGTGTCGTTAGGTACGATGTCAGGTCGGTGGATCCAGGAGGGAGGTTCGAGATGCAACTCGAGTCGCGGCGTCCGCGCCGCGCTGATGCACGGGAACAGAGTTGTTCCCTACCAGTGACGACGATTCGTCTCACCACGGTGCTCGCGGCGGCAGCCATCCTGGCCGCGTGCGCCGCGCCTGACGCCGATGCCCCCGCGGAGGATGCCGGCGCCGGTCCGCCCAACATCGTTCTCATCCTCGCGGACGATCTCGGCTATGCCGACATCGGCATCTACGGCAGCGAGATCATCTCGACCCCGCACATCGACGCCCTGGCGGCGAGCGGCGTTCTCTTCACGGCGGGCTACGTCAGCCATCCGGTGTGCAGCCCGTCGCGGGCGGGGCTGATTACCGGGCGCCACCAGCAGCGTCACGGCTGGGAGTTCAACCCGGCCGGCCGGGACGTCGGCGCCGGCATGAGCCTTGAGGAGGCGACCCTGGCCGATCGTCTGAAGGCGCTGGGCTACCGCACCGGGATGATCGGCAAGTGGCACCTGGGCCATCCCGAGCCCCACCATCCGATGAGCCGCGGCTTCGACGAGTACTTCGGTGTGCTCGAGGGCGGCAGCACCTTCATCGAAGTTCGGCTCGATTCGCGGCGAAGAGGGGCCCACGGAGCGGCGGAACAAGGTCCTGCGCGGCTTCGAGGAGGAGAAGGTCGAGCGCTACCTGACGGACGTGTTCACCGACGAGGCGACGGGCTTCATCGAGCGCAGCGCGGGCGGGGAAGAGCCCTTCTTCCTCTACCTCAGCCACACGACGCCGCACACGCCGCTCCAGGCCACGGCCGAGTACCTCGACGGCTACCGCCACATCGAGGATCCGCGCACCCGGGTCTACGCGGCGATGGTCGCGTCGCTCGACGAGAGCGTGCGCCGCGTCGTCGAGACGCTGAAGGCGCAGGGCGTGTACGAGAACACGCTGATTGCTTTCGCCAGCGACAACGGCTGCGCCGGCTACATCGGCCACGCCTGTTCGAACGGACCGCTGTTCGGCTTCAAGCGCTATCACCACGAAGGCGGCGTGCGCGTCCCCTTCATCATCAGTTGGCCGGAAATGATCCAGGGCGGACAGACGTTCGACGATCCTGTGATCACCCTCGACTACATGGCGACCTTCACAGCCGACAGAAGACAGCGTGAATCTGCTGCCGTACATGACCGGGGAAGCCGACGGCGCGCCACACGAGTACCTGCACTGGCGGGCCGGTCCGAGCCTGGCGATCCGGGACGCCCGGTACAAGCTGATCAAGTTGAACCGCACGGACTTCCGCCCCGAGAACCTGCGCCGGGACGGCCGCCTTCAGCCGCCGGAGGGTGGCTGGGCGACCGACTCGCCCCACGGCCAGGTCACCTTTCTGTACGACCTGGAAGCCGATGTCGGCGAGCTCAACAACCTGGCGGAAGGGCAGCCTGAGATCGTCGCTCGCCTGGAAGCGGAGCTCGACGATTGGCGAGCCACGCTGGCGAGCGAGCAGATCCTGCCGGGCGTCCGGTCCACGATCACCGAGATCGATGGCGAGTGGGTGCAGTTGGTATTCTGATTTCGGCGCCAGCGGAACCTGAGAGGGACTGCGCTGCTGGAACATGAGCGGGATACCCAACAGCGTTGAACGCGGCACGGGCGAAGGTGCCGGCGGACGGGCGATGAGTCGCCTGTGGCCGCCGCGCCGCCGGGTCCAGGCGGCGTTGCTGGCAGTTCTCGTGGTCGCGGCGTTCTCGGCGTGGCGGGTAGAGCGGCAGGTCGGACAGGCGCGGCTGGAGCTTCGTCTGGCGGAAGCGGCGATCGCCGGTCAGGACTTCGGACAGCTCGCCGAACAGGCTTCCGGCCTGCTCAGCCTGGCCGCCCGGCAGGCGGCCGGCGAGGGTCGGTGGCGGGAAGTCGCGGCGCTGTACGAGGATCACGCGGCGCATCTGCCGCCCGCCCTGCTGGACGCGGCGGAGGTTGAACTCGGACTGAACCGCGCTGTGGCCCGGGAAGCTGCGGCGGAGGACGCGGAAGACGCCAAGGGCGAAGCAGAGCCCGACGTGGCCCCCGTCGAACCGCCTCCTGCGTCGGCGTTCGAGCGGCGCTTGCGCCGCGCGCAACAGGTCGACGCTTCGGGGGTGCAGCAACTACTCTTCGACCGTCGTGGCCGGCCGCTGGGATCGATCGGCGACGATCGGTCGCTGACCCTGGAGGAGGATCTGCCCGCGGGCCTCGTGCCGGTCGAGCTGGCGACCCACCTGCTGCCTCCCGCCCTCCAGCCTCCGGGCCTTGCCGCCGCCGGACCGGGCGCGATGAGCGACGCGGCCGGTGCGCGAGCGCTGCGGCTGACGATCGATCGGGCCTGGAGCGAGGCGGCGGACACGGCGCTGGGCCGGGAAGAGGGAGCGATCGCGATCGTGGAGATTCCCTCGGGCTCCGTCCTGGCCGCGGTGAGCAACCGCAGCCGGAGCCGCCGGTGGCGGTCGAACGGCGACAGCGTCCTCGACCCGCGGGAGCCCGCCTCGATCGCCAAGCTGATCACGACGACCGCGGCGATGCGGGCCGGGTTCGATCCCGACCAGGAGATCGCCGACATGACCTGCCGCGGCTCGGTGCTGATGGACGGTGAGCGGCTCTACTGCAGCGCGATCAACGGCCGGCTCCGGGGCCTTTCCGATGCGATGGCCAGTAGCTGCAACGTCGCCTTCGCCAGGCTGGCGATCGATGTCGGCGACCGTGCGCTCGTCGAGGAGTACGAACGCTACGGCTTCGTCATCGGGGGGCGAAACGGCGAACCGGTGCCAAGGAACGCGATCGGTGTGGTGCATGAGTACCGGCAGCCCGGCAAGAAGCTCGGCGATCTCTCGATCGGTCTGGACCAGGCTTCGATCACGCCCCTGGGAGCGGCCCTGTTTGCCGCCACTCTCTCCGACGGCCGCCGTCGCGAGCCGAACTTCGTCCTGCAGGCGGATGGACTGCTCGGGATCTCGCCGCGAACACCGGTCGGTGACGGACCGCGACAGGGCGTTCGGGTGCTCGATCCGTCCTGGCTGCCGGTGCTGCACGAGTCGATGCGCGCCGTCGTGTCGCCGGGCGGCACGGCGAACCGGGTGGCGCCGAAGCGGCTCCAGGTGGCGATGAAGACGGGTACGGCGCGCGACCCGGACAAGCCGTTCCACGTGAACTATGTCGGCTTCTTCCCATCGGACGAGGAGCGGCCGCCCCGGTACGCCTTCGCGGTGCGGGTCACCGGCCAGCCGACGTCGAGGCGAGTGCGCCGTGCCGGCTACGCCGTGACGTTCCGGCTGCTGCGGGCGCTCGACAGGCTGGTCGGCGAGGAGATCGAGGACGCTTACGGAGGGCCGCAACGGCTGACCGGGGCGACCGGAGCGAGCAAGTGACGACAGGCGCGGGCGGCGGGAAGCGGCCCGCTCGCCGGCGCTACCGACCGGCGATCGGCCCGCGGCTGAAGCCGCTCCTGTGGGTGGTCTTCGGTCTGTTCGCCCTGCTGGCGGTGAACTCGTTCTACCTGTCGGGCGTGCGCGTCGCGGAAGCGGCGACCGGCCAGACGTACCAGAACTGGTTCTACATTTCGATGTTCCTGCTCCACCTGGCGGTGGGGGGATTGTTCGTCGTGCCGGTGATCTGGTTCGGTCTGGCGCACATGCGCAACGCGCGCAATCGACCGAACCGGCGCGCGGTCAAGGTCGGCTACGCACTGTTCGGAACGGCGGTCGTGCTGCTGTTCAGCGGCATCGTGCTGACGCGGATCGAAGGGGTCATCACGGTGAACGACCCGGCGGTTCGGGGCGTGGCCTACTGGCTTCATGTCCTGGCGCCGCTGGTGGCGGCCTGGCTGTTCGTGCTCCACCGGCTGGCGGGCAAGCGAATCAACTGGCGGATCGGCGCGCGCGTCGCGGTCGCCGCCGTGGTCCTCGTCGGTGTCGCCCTGGTCCTGCAGTTCCAGGATCCGAGGGCCTGGAACGTGGAAGGGCCGGACTCGGGCGAGGAGTACTTCTTCCCCTCGCTGGCCCGAACGGCGAGCGGCGGCTTCATTCCTGAGCGGGCGCTGAACAACGACGCCTACTGCGTGGACTGCCACGCCGACATCCACGGCCGCTGGACGTACAGCGCGCACCGTTTCAGCTCCTTCAACAACCCGGCCTACAGCTTCTCCGTCCAGCAGACCCGCGACAAGGCGTATGAGCGCTCGGGGGACGTCCAGGCGTCCCGCTTCTGCGCCGGCTGCCACGACCCGGTGGTCTTCTTCTCGGGCGCCTTCGACGACCCGGAGTTCGACGTCGAGCAGCCGGCGGCGCACGCCGGGATCACCTGCACGTCCTGCCACGCGATCACCCACGTGAACAGTCCGCGCGGGAACGCGGACTACACGATCGAGGAGCCCCAGCACTACCCGTTCGCGTTCGCGGAGCCCGGTTTTCTCCAGTTCGTCAACCACCAACTGGTCAAGGCGAAGCCGGAGCTGCACAAGCGGACCTTCCTCAAGCCCCTGCATACGACCTCCGAGTTCTGCGGTACCTGCCACAAGGTCCACCTGCCCGAGGAACTGAACCACTACAAGTTCCTCCGCGGGCAGAACCACTACGACTCGCACCTGCTCTCCGGCGTGTCGGGGCACGGCGTGGCGAGCTTCTACTACCCGCCGAAGGCGGAGCCGAACTGCAACGGCTGCCACATGGAGCTGCTGCCGTCGGAGGACTTCGGCTCCCGCCGTTTCCCGGAGAGCGACGAGCCGACCCTGACCCAGGTGCACGACCACCTGTTCCCCTCCGCGAACACGGGCATTCCCCATCTGCTCGACTTCCCGGACTGGGTGATCGAGGCGCACCGCGAGTTCAACGAAGGCGTCGTCGATGTCGACATTTTCGGCGTCAAGCCCGGCGGCGCGATCGAGGACGAGCTGATCGCGCCGGTGCGCCCCGGGATACCGGCACTCGAGGCGGGCGGGGACTATCTGCTGGAAGTCGTCGTACGCACCCTGGGGCTCGGGCATCACCTGACCCAGGGCACGGTCGACTCGAACCAGCTCTGGCTCGACGTCGCAGTGCGCGACGACAGCGGCCGGCTGGTCGGGCGCAGCGGCGGAATGGGCGAGGGCAACCGGGTCGACCCCTGGTCGCACTTCATCAACGTCTACATGCTCGACCGCGACGGCGCGCGGATCGACCGCCGCAACGCCGAGGACATCTTCGTGCCGCTCTACGACCACCAGATCCCGCCGGGTGCGGGCGACGTGGTCCACTACCGGCTGGAAGTGCCGCCGGGAGCGGCCACAACGAGCCTGACGGTCGAGGCGGCGCTGCGCTACCGGAAGTTCGACACGTTGTACCTGCGCTACATCTACGGCGAGGAGACGGTGAACGAACTGCCGATTCTCGACCTGGCCCGCGACTCGGTGACCTTCCCGGTGGGCCGGTCCGACGTGTCCACCTCGCCGGTTCGCCAACCGGTAAAGCCCGAGTGGCAGCGCTGGAACGACTACGGCATCGGCCTGCTGCGCAAGGGCGGCACGGGGCGCGGCGAGTTGCGGCAGGCGATCGAGGCCTTCACCCGCGTCGAGGAACTGGGCCGTCCCGACGGACCGCTCAACCTCGCCCGGGTCTACCTGGCGCAGGGCACGGTCACCGACGACGCGATCGGGGCACTCGAACGGGCCGCCACCTTCGAGCCGCCGGCCCCGGCGTGGTCGGTGGCCTGGTTCAGTGGGCTGGTCGACTTCCAGAACGGCGCCGTGGACGAGGCGATCGCGAACTTCCGCTCGATCCTCGAGGCCGACAGCGAAGAGATGCGGCGACGCGGCTTCGACTTCAGCCGCGACGTGCGGCTCCAGAACCAGCTCGGCCTCGCCCTGTTCGAACGCGCCAAGCGCGAGCGGGGGCCGGCCCGGGCCGAGGCGCGGGCGGCACGGCTCCATGAAGCGCGGGAGTCGTTCGAGCGCGGTCTCGCGATCGACCCCGAGAACGTGACCGCGCACTACAACCTGGGTCTGATTTACTCCCAACTCGGTGACCGCGACGCGGCCGGCCGGCACCAGGCGCTCCATGCGAAGTACAAGCCGGACGACAACGCCCGCGACCGGGCGATCGCGATCGCCCGCCGCGCGGACCCGGCCGCCGATCACGCGGCGGAAGCGATCGTGATCTACGACCTGCATCGGCCCGAACGCTTCGAGGGCGACCGGGCCGGGGTCGCCGGAGGCGGCGGTTGAGCGCCGAACCGCCGCGTGGCGAGCGCGCAGAGGCCCGAAACGCGGGCCAGAAGGCCCGCGCCACCGAACTGGAGACGGTAGACGGAGCCGGCGAACCGCCGCCCCGGGACGACGAACTCGTCGCCGAGGACGACGCCGTCATCGGGCGGGTGTTCGTTCGCTCGCTGCAGGTGCTGGCGGCGCTCGCCGTCGCCGCGCTGCTCGTGGTCGCGCTGCGCTACGTCTTTCGGGCCGGGCCGGAGGAAGCACAGGAGATCGAGGTCGCGGCGCCGCGTCCGGTGGCCGCGGCACCCGAAGTGCCGGTCGTCCCCTTCACGGACATCACGATGGAGGCCGGCATCGACTTCGTCCACGTCAACGGCGCCGAGGGCGAGGCTCTGCTGCCGGAGACGATGGGCTCGGGCGCGGCGTTCTTCGATTTCGACCGCGACGGCGACCAGGACCTGCTGCTCGTCAACTCGACCGAGTGGACCGCCGCCGAAGGCAGCGGCCCCACGATGGCGCTGTACGAGAACGACGGCGCGGGCCGGTTCGCCGACCGGACGGCAGGGATGGGTCTCGCGACGAGCTTCTACGGCACCGGGGTCGCGGTCGGCGATGTGGACAACGACGGCTGGGTCGACGTGTTCCTCTCCGCGGTCGGGCCGAACCGGCTGTTCCGGAACCGGGAGGGCGTCGGCTTCGAGGACGTGACCGCGGCGGCGGGCGTCGGCGGCGCCGACACGGAATGGAGCAGCAGCAGCGCCTTCTTCGACGCCGACGGGGACGGCGACCTCGACCTCCTGGTCGGCAACTACGTCCGCTGGTCGCGCGAGATCGACATCGAGGTCGGCTACCAGTTGACCGGGGTTGGGCGAGCCTACGGACCGCCGCTGAACTACGGCGGAACGACGATGGACCTCTACCGGAATGACGGCTCGGGAGCGTTCACCGATGTCTCCGAGCAGGCCGGCATGCACATCCTCAACCCGGCCACGGACACGCCGGTGGCGAAGACGCTGGGGCTGGCGCCGGTGGACATCGAGGGCGACGGCGACATCGACGTGCTGGTCGCCAACGACACGGTGCGCAACTTCCTGCTCGTGAACGACGGCGACGGCGTGTTCACCGAACAGGGGGGGACCTACGGCCTCGCCTACAGCCGCGAGGGCGCGGCGACCGGGGCGATGGGCGCCGATGCCGCGGACTTCCGCAACGACGGCCAACTCGGCTTCGCGATCGCGAACTTCGCCAACGAAATGACTTCGCTCTACGTGTCCCAGGGCGACCCGACGCTGTGGAGCGACGAGGCGATCACCGCCGGCGTCGGCGCGCCGAGCCGCCGCGTGCTCAGCTTTGGGCTGTTCTTCTTCGACTACGACCTGGACGGGCGGTTGGACCTGCTCCAGGTCAACGGGCATCTGGAGGACGACATCGAGGTCGTCGAGCCCAGCCAGCAGTACCGGCAGGCGCCGCAGTTGTTCTGGAACGCAGGTCCGGACGCCGGATCGACGTTCGTGCCGGTCACGCCGGCGCCCGGTGACGGACTCACCCGCGAGCTGGTCGGCCGAGGATCGACCTATGCCGACATCGACGGCGACGGCGACCTCGACGTGCTCCTGCTTCAGACCGGCGACCGGCCGCTTCTGCTCCGCAACGACCAGGAGACGGGTCACCGCTGGCTGCGCTTCCTGCTGCGCGGCGACGGCGAGCACGTGAACCGGGACGCGATCGGCGCCTGGGTCGAGGTCGAACACGAAACCGCGGCCGGGCCCGCGCTTCAACGGCGCCGTGTCATGCCGACACGCAGCTACCAGAGCCAGGTCGAGCCCGTCGTGACGATCGGCTTGGCTGGCGCGTCGTCGGCCGAAGAGCTCGTCCGCGTGGAGGTCGTGTGGCCGGATGGCGCCCGGCAGTCGGTCGACGTCGCCGGGCTCGACCGGGTGATCGAGGTGGAGTATGGCTCTTCGGACTGAGATCAGGCTCCAGCAAGGGCCGCCGGCGGAGCGATCGCGCCGTACACGGTAAGGTGTCTGTAGCCCCGCGGCCTGCTACGGTGTTGTGCAGGTCTGCTGTGGCCCAGGAACTACGGGAGGTTTCTATGCGCAAGAGGCGCCCCTTCTTCTTACTCGGCTGTCTGGTTTTCTTGCTCGTGTCCGCCCTGCCCGCGCTCGGCCAGCAAGAGGTCGAGGTCCTGACGAACGAGGATGTCGTTCGACTGACAGAGAGCGGGCTTCCGGCATCGGTCATCGTCGCCAAGATCAGGAGTTCCCGGACAGACTTCGATACGTCGGTCGACGCCCTTGTCGCGCTTTCCGAGGCAAAGGTGGGTCCGGAAGTGCTGGAGGCAATGACGAACGCCGGCGCTCCGGCACCCTCCGCCGGTGACGATGCAGCTTCCCTTGACGTAGTGACGGCGACCCGGGCGTCCGAGGTCGCCAATGTCGCCTCGAACTTCGAGGGAACGCCCTGCGAGAGCCCTGGGATCTTCCTCTCCGAGGAGAGTTCCCTGGTTGACCTGGAACTGACGCAGGCAGTCTCGATGAGGACCGCCCGCGGAGTGCTTTCGGACCTGACCCTCGGCATCAAGTCGGCCAAGGTGAAGGCGAGGATCCGCGGTGCCCGTTCGCAGGTCCGCACGAGCCAGCGGCAGCCGACCTTCTACTTCTGCTTCGAGGAAGTCGGCCTCTCCAACCAGACGATTGGCGCCGTGAACCCCTCCGCATTCCCGCTGATCGCCTTCGACGTCCTGAAGAAGAAGGACCGGCGCTCCTTCGTCGCGGGCAAGCTGAACACATGGACCGGGAATTCGGTGGGCTCGTCGCCGAAGCAGTTGCGGCAGGTGGAGTACGAGAAGATCGTTCCGGGCGTGTACGAGGTGAAGTCGCAAACGCTGGATCCCGGCGAGTACGCCTTCTACGACGCTCTTTCGGCCAGGGGGAGGAAGGTCTTCGCCTTCGGCGTCGACTAGCTTAGCTAAGCCAGAGATCCCCTGGCTGTAGACGTCGCTGGCGTCGACCGGGCCGTGATCGGCTACGAACCGCCGAACTGACGGGTAAGAGACCATCCTCGCGGGAGCGGGGTGTACAGTAGGCGTTCGCTTCCTTGGGATGAAAACGCTCTGCAGCCGTCTGGTGCGGGCGATGCCGATACTCGTTGCCGGTCTGCTGCCGGCCGGCCTCGCCGCGCAGACGACAGTCCTGCCCGACGCCACGGTGGTCCTGACGGACGTCAACATCATTGACGGCACGGGCGGTCCCGTTCAGGAGGACATGACGATCGTCATTTCGGGCGAGC
>JAGWAG010000089.1:0-15897 GCA_021296535.1 Acidobacteriota bacterium
TAGACCGGATCGTCGGGGGAGGACACGTCAGTCGTCCTGGGCGTCGACGAACCAGTCTCCGGGCAGTGGTTGGCCTTCGTACAGGCGTCCCTGGAACCGTCTCATGCCGTGGAGCCAGCGGTCGATGTCGGTCCCCTTGCGGCGGACGTACTCCGCGACCTCCGGGTGGGGCAGGACCCAGAACCGCTCCTCGCGGACCGCCTCGATGCAGGCATCGGCGGCCTGCTCGGCCGTGAGTACGCCGTCGCCGGAGGCGACGCCGACGGACAGGCCCTTGCGACGGTTCCGGTCCGGGCTGTTGGCGCCGATGTTCGTCTTCACCGCCTGCGGGCAATGCACCGAGACGCGAATGCCCTGGTGGCCGTGCGTGATCGCGATCCACTCGGCCAGGGCAACCGCCGCGTGCTTGGTCAGCGAGTAGGCGAGCGAACCGATCTGGGTCAGCAGACCCGCCGCCGAGGCGGTGCTCATGATGTACCCCTCGCCGCGCTCGATCATCGAGGGCAGGACGGCCCGTGCGGCGTAGACATGGGACATCACGTGGACGTTCCACTGGTCGTTGATCTCCTTGTTGGGGACTTCAAGACCGCCCATCGTCACGAAGCCGGCGTTCGACATGAACAGGTCGATCGGGCCGATGTTCGACTGCGTCGCCGCGACCAGGTCGCGCACCGCGCCTTCGTCGGCCACGTCGAGCCCGACGCCCGTGCCGCCGATCGCCCCGGCGACTTCCTTGGCCCCCGCCTCGTCCAGGTCGGCGACGACGACGTGACGGGCGCCCTCGCGGTGAAACGCCTCGGCCAGTGCCTTGCCGATTCCGGAAGCTCCGCCGGTGACGACCATGATTCTGTTCGCTATGTCCATTGTGTGTGCTCCTCCGTCGTTGAACCGTTGGTGCCGCCTCTCGGGCGGTTCGGTTGGCAATCCTACGAGTTGACGCGCTGAGGCGCGCGGGTGCTATAGGGTGCCGTGTATGGCGGCTTCAGTTGACCAACGTCAGCGAATGGTCGCCGGGATCCGGCGAGCGCTGTGCTACACGCCATTGCTGGTCGTGCTGCCGATTCTCAACTCTTGCATCTATAGTTTGGATCCCGCATGTCTCATGTGGAGAAGCCACGGATTGCCGCGCATGAACATGGGCATCGGCTGGTTCCCCCGCGGCTCCTATGACCAGTACGCCAGCTTTCGCGTACACGATGACGGGTTCACGGCGTTCTTGCGCGGTGAGCCAGGGCCCCAGTCCTGCGGTCGGATGGCGGCGGGCGACATGGACCAGCTAAGGGCGCTTTGGGAACATCCGACCGTCGTTTCGACCGGACAGGAGAAGCCGTGCAGTGGGGGTTTCGCGTTCTGGAGGGAGTCGCCCGGCCTCCCGGGACAAAGCAGCTTCGCGCCGGTAGGGCTCGCTCCGGCCTGTGCTGAAACCTTGGGGAAGTTCCTTCGCAACGACGGGGGACCGCGAGGCGCCGCGGATCGAGTGCCACTGTTCCGGCTCGAATGGTACGAGCTACCCGGTTTCACAGAGCGGCGCTTCTTCTACTGGGATCTCGAGTCGCCGCTGCCGCCGGTGATCGAAGACGCCGTGGCCAAGACCGTGAAGATCGTTTGTGCGGAGAGCAAGAGCTTCCAGCGCCGGTTTCAAAGGCATCTGCCGGAACTCGCGGAGAGCTTCGGCTGTTGAGCGCCACGCGGAGGCGCGGACGATCGGACTACGGCCTGTGGCGCGAGCGATCGGAAGGTGCCGAGCCGGGCTCGGGCGTTGGTTTGGCCGCCTCACTGGAGCAGTCTTTCTGGTAAAGAGGGATGCATGATCGTCAAGATCACTTCAAGACGTCAGGTCACGTTTCCGGCGCGAGTGCTCGACGCCATTGGCGTGGGGCCTGGGGACCGCCTTGAGCTGGTCGAGAGTCCCGATGGTCTCCACCTGCGTCCGCAGCGAATCCGCCACGACTGCCTCGCACCGCTGAGCGACAGCCTGCACCGGAGCCGCGGCACGTTCGACCTCGCAGCGTTTCGCTCGCAGGCGTATGAACCGGCGCTTCGGGATTGACACCTATTCTGGTGCGCCTGCTCACCGGCGAGCCTAGGGGCTTGCTGAAGAAGTCCGCGTCGCACCGAGACCGGTGAGGCGCGCGTCCAACAAGGCGCGACGAAGGAGCATATCGGTGCCATATTCGAGATGCATCGCCGGTCGAATGCAGCGCGACTTTTTCAGCAAGCCCCTAGGGAGGAGTTCCTGGACTGCGTAGCGGGGCTGATTCAACTGGTGGAGCAGGAAGGCAGCGAACTCTTCGCATCGAACCAGGTGACCACCGCCCCCGACACGGTGGGTGTTCAGCGTTTGTGGGCGCCCTCATTTCCGTACGGATCGGTTCTTTTGTCGGGGCGACTACTTGGGCTGCAACTCGATCATGAAACCTCCGCGGCGCTCGCCCGCAACCAGGTCGAGGGGTAGGCCGAACCCCTCGTAACCCTCTCGCTGGACCATCAGAGAGGTAGAGGCTCCGGGTGCGAACTCAAGCCGGTACTCGCCGTGGGCGTTGCTCTGAGTGAAGCCGGCTGGGGCCCACGCTTCCTCGGCGCCCGGGGCGATCTCCGCATCGGGGTCCACGACGATGGCGACCAGATTGACACCGGCGACGGGCTGCCGGGTCGCCGCGTTGATGACGGTCCCGGCCAGCACTGCCGGGGGGTTCAGGTTGACGAGGATGTTCTGGGCACCCTGGACATCAATCTGTCGGGAGTGAGTGACGCCATTCGGTTCCGCGACCATCAACTTGTATGAACCGGCCGCCAGCCCGTCGATGCGGAACCGGCCCGCCTGATCGATCCGCGCGGTACGGGCTGAACCGTACTGCCGGGTGCTTTCGACCAGGGCGACCTCGCTGCCGACGAGCGGTTGGCCTTGAGACCGGACTTCGCCGGTCAGGGCAAAACCGGGGTCGAAGTTCAGTTCGACGAACGCCTCTCCCTGGCCGGTTTCGAGCGTGACCGAGCGTTCCACAGTGCGCCCGTCGGGTTCCTCGGCGCGGACGGTCCATGTCCCTGGACCGAGTTCGTCGAGTTGGAAGCGGCCCTCGAGGTCGAGGGTCGTCATGCCGCCGAGGAGGCGTTCCTGCGACGCGGTGATGCGGACTCCGGCGAGCGCGTCGGGCGGACGCCCGGTGACTGCGCCCCGCAGGGTGAGTCCCCGCTGGAGCACAAAGTCGATGCCGGCGACGGATTGGCCCTCGACGCGCACCGGGAAACGGCCGGCCGCGGCACGTGCATAGCCGTCCGCGTGGGCCCGCAGCTCGTACCTGCCGTCGTCCAGGCCACCGATTCGGTAGGTTCCGTCCTGGTCGGTGACGGTCTCGAGCGGAACCCAGGGGACGTACTGCTGCCGGGCGTCGCCCGTTTCGTTCAGCGAAACGGGCGGCTCGACCGGATGGGCCTCGACTCTGGCGAGCGGCAACGGCGCGCCGGCGGCGGTGCTGACGGTTCCGGAGATTCCCCAGCCCGGCTGTAGCTTGAGATCGACCTGGTTCGTACCGCGCTCGATCACGACCTAGTCCGGATGGCGGGCGACGATCCGGGCGCGACCCGTGGGGGCGCGGTAGGCTTGGTAGCCGCCGCCTGCGTCGGTTCGTGCGCCTTGGTGTGTGCTTGTCACGCCACCTGTCGCGTCGAGCGGCTGAACGAGGACTTCCGCTCCGGCGACCGGTTCGCCGTACGGGTCGGTTACCACGCCGGCGAGCCGGCCCTGGACGCGCAGACGGAGTTCGATCTCGCGTTCCTCGCCCGGCCGCAGCCGAATGACACCGATGTCTTCCGCCAACTGCTCGCCGCTGAGGTCGACCGTCCAGGGTCCCGCGCCGAGAGCTTCAAAACGGAAGCGGCCGTCTCCGTCGGTCGTCGTTTCGTGTCTGGTCAAAGCGGTACTCCACGCCGTGCGGCTGAGGACCGGTTTGCGGTCGAGTCTGAGCGAGATGTACGCGTTGGCGACGCCCTCGCCGTCCGCATCGAGAACCCGGCCGACGAGCCTGGCCCCTTCGCCCAACTGGACTTCGATCAGATCCCCTGCCTGCGGGCGCACCGCCGCCATCTCGAATCGTTCGTAGCCGTCGGCCTTGACCACGAGATCCGCCGGCTCGGCGCGCAATCCAGCGATGCGAAACGTGCCGTCGGCTTCCGTGACGGCGGTCCTGATCTCGGGTTCGTGAGGCCGGCGGTGGTCGATGTTGTTCTGGTGGAGCTTGACCTGGGCGCCGCCTACCGGGCGGCGCAGGAAGTCACGCACGACGCCCTCGATCGCCGAGCCCACATCGAGTGTGAGGGTACCCAGGTCATTCGTTCCCTCCCCCGAAGGCACCTCGAACGCCATCGCCCGGACACTGACGTGTTCCGGATGGCTCGCGGTCAGTTCATGGCGTCCGGGTGGGGTGCCGGCGAAGTCGAACACACCGCGGGCGTCGGTCGTGCTGGTCCTCCTGGCCGCGATGTTCTGTGAGTAGCCGCCGTCTCCGATCGCCGCGACCGGTAGCAGGGCGACCTCAGCGCCCGCAATGGGAGTGCCGTGCGTATCGGTGATTACCCCCTGGACAAGCCGACCGCGCGTGAGCACGACGCGAACGGGCTCCCGCGTCGAGCCTGCGGGCGACGCCGGAATGGAGATGGTTCCAGGCGCGTAGGTGTTCGCCTCGGCGTGGAGACGGTACGCGTGACCGGACGCGACGCCGGAGATGAAGAAGGACCCATCGGCGGCCGAGGTGGCCCTCCAGGCTCCGGGGCCGATGCTCCAGCCGCCACTTCGACCGGTCGGTTCGATCCACACCGCGGCGCCCGCGACCGGCCGGCCGGCCGCATCGACGACCTCGCCGCCGAGGAGCGCCGCTGGCGCCAGCACGATGTCGACGCCTTCGGCGGAACCGAGTCGCTCGGCCGTCACCGTGGCAATGGTCGCCTCGTAGCCGTCGGCGGCGATGCCGACCTGCGCCCGGTCCCGATGGAGCCAGGTGCGCAGGACGAAGGCCCCGGCCGGGCCTGAGTGCGTCTTCTCGCCGGGCCGGTGCCAGATCGCGGCGCCGGGGATCGGACGTCCGGTGCTGGCGTCAATGACGCTACCGGTGATCTCGGCCGGCGGCTCGAGCCGAACCTCGACGTTGGCGGGCGTGCCGGCGTCGCTGGCCTCCGGTCCCAGAGGAGCGGTCCAGGCAAGCGAATGGTCCTCGCCAACCGCCTGGTAGATGAGGCTCTGGTCCGATGTGAGGCCTACCGTCGCCTCGCCGCGTTCGTCGGTCAGCGCGAGCGGTACGTCCTGGCTTTCGCCGACGGTGACCGCGGCTCGGGGCGCCGGCTTGCCGTGCGAATCCAGCACGCGGACGGTGACGCCGACCCCCGGTGTCAACTCGAAGACACCTCCGCGGTCTCCGATTGGGCCCGCACGCAGACGGAACCCGTGCGCCGAAACGAAGGCGTTCACCTCCGCGGTCGGCATCGAGAACGTGGCCAGTCCGGCGGCGTCCGTGCGGGTGGCGGCGCGCCAGAAGCGCGGGTAGATCCCATCGCGGCCGCGCGTCGTTCGCTTCGGCGCGTTCCGAACGCCACAGCGCGGGGTCGGCAACGACCAGAGCGCCTTCGACGGGTTGGCCGTCGAGATCCTTCGCGCCGATCGTCAGGGTGTGCCAGTGGGGGACTTCAATGGGCGGCAGGACGATCGGCGCCGCCAGGGGCGTCAGGGTGTGGGAGACGGGCGCTACGGCTATGTGCCGGGTACCGGACGCCGCGCTCCCTGGCGGAGCGGAGATGTCCAGCCGGTAGGGGCCCACGGCAGGTGCGGTTAGCCTGAAGGCGCCGTCCGGGCCGGACAGCGTCGAGTCCACGGCCGCGCTCAAGCGGCCGGACTCGCCAAGATCGTCGAGCCGGCGTTCGTAGCGGCTCGGGTAGGGCCGCAGTTCGAGATCCAGCCCCGCGGCCGGCGCGCCCTCCTCGTCGACCAGGGTTCCCGTGACCGTCAGTGCGGGACCGGGCGGTGGTTGCGCGTGCAGACGATCGGCGGTCAGGCCGGTCGGCAGACCAAGCCACAAGGTCGCCATGCCGGTCGCCACAACCCGGGCGAGCGCGGCCGCCAGCGAGAACCGGCAACGGCTATCGCGGTGCTGGCGGCGTCCGGTCGACGGTTCCATGTGGTCCAACTCAAGCTCAGCCATCGTTCGGAAGCCGGCTCGGCCCTCCGGGATGCAACTCGAAGACGAGGCCCTGGCGGCGCTCCGCCGGGGCCAACTGCACTGCGATTCGCTGTTCTTCGAACCCCACGCTGTTGACCACAATCTCGTTGGCGCCGGGGGCCGGCCGCAATTCGAAGCGCCCGTCGGCGGTAGTCGTCGTCGTGCTGCCGGGCAGGGGCAGGTCGAGCCCGATGTCGACGAGGGTGCCGACGAAGGCCTCGGCAAGCGGCTGCCCGGTTTCCCCGTTCACGACCCGTCCGGTGACTACCGCGTGCGGTTCCAGGTCGAGGCGCAGATGGCGGTTCTCGCGAAGCTCGATGCGCCGCCGGTAGGCCGCGCCGGGTCGAACAGCGATCATGGCGAGGTAGACGCCCGGTTGTAGCCCGACAACCTCGAAACGCCCTTTGCGATCCAGGTGGGACCATCGTGGCCCGGCACCGCCCGTCCGGTTGAGCGCCAGAGTGCCGCCGTTTGCCGTCTGTCCCGCGACGGTGATCTGGCCAGTCAGGAGCACTCCCTGCTCGAAGTGAAGCTCGACGACGGCATCCTCTCCGGTCGAGAGGGCGACGGTTTGGTGGACGGTTCCACCGTCGACATCCACGGCCCCCACCGTCCAGTCTCCCGGTGGAAGATTGCCGATCCGGTACTCGCCTGTCTCGGTGCTTTGGGCCTCACGGAGCTCGTGGCCCAAGGTCGCGTGGACCCGGACCCCGGTTGATGGAGCACCGGTGACGCGGACTGTCACGCGCGCCTCGGGCAGGGGCGCGAAGTCGACGCCGGCCGCGGAGCGTTCGTCGAGCCGAACGGTCTTGCGCAAGGTGCTCTTGGCGTAGCCTTCGGCCGAGACCGTTAGCTCATAGACGCCGGCGTTCAGGCCCTTCAGACGGTAGTCGCCGTTGTGGTCGGCCTGCGCCTCGACCATGCCGGACGAACCTGGCCACCTGTCGGCGAAGGGGTCGGGAATCGCTGCGATCCAGGCCAGAGGGATGGACTCGCCACCTCTCGACCGGATCGACCCGGCGATCTCGAGGCCCGGCTCGAGCGGCAACGAGACCTCGTTCGGCTCCGGTCCAATCGTGAACTCCTGTGCCGTGTCCCGGTGCTCGGCGTGGGTAGCGACGAGAATCGCAGGGCCGTGTGGGAGCCCCAGAACCTCGAAGCGGCCCCGGGAGTCCGTCGTCGAGCCCCGGGAAGCCGCGGCTGAGGAGGACGATTGGCCGGTAGCGCCGCTGCTGACGGTGATCGTGACTTCGGCGTCCGCCAGGGGGCGCCCGTGACCACCCGAACGCCCGCAACGCTGTCGAGATACCCGAGGACGAGTTCGATCGTCCGAACCTCGTCTCCCTGGAGCCGAATGACCTCGCTGTGAGCTCCGTCTCCATGGCCGGCTTCGTCGACAAGTCTCGAGGCCATGGCAACCCAGGGGCCGGCGACCAGGGACTCGAACCGGAAACACCCCTGGGCGTCGGTCTGGGCGGTCGGTGGTTGCACCGTCGACTGGCCGGAGGACCTGGGTTCCACGTTCAGGAGGAGCACCATGGCGTCGGGGACCGCGACGCCCTTCGAATCGACGACGCGCCCGGCCAGCGTGCCGTGCCGGTTCGCCTCGGCGTCGAGCGGGCCTTCAGCGTCGTCGGCAGCCGTCCTCACATCGGAGCGGACGTGATCGTACGTCAAGCGCACTACCGCGCTCCGCCGGTTTGGGACCGTGGGTTTCGTCATCTTCGGGCGGATCGGCTTTTCCCCACCAGGACCGGCCCAGACGAGTCTGTCAGCGTGGCCGCGAACCTGAACGCGCAGCGACGTGGTCGGCGAAGGCGGTGGTTGGTAGATGCTCTCATGCGATCCGACCCGAGTTCCAGAAGGAGGGACAGTCGGTGAGGCGACCCGCGACCTATTCTAACGCGCTGCAAGCCGATCCCATCGTTTGCGGAGCAGTCCGAAGCAGGAGGGATCGCTTGACGAAACTCCCTAAATCTGTTCGTCTTCACGAACTGTTTACCGGGGTAGCGCGCAGCGTCCCCAGGAGCGAGAATGAATGGCGCTGAATCGAACCATTCTCCTGGTCGCCTTGATCGTGGCCCTGATCGTGCCGCAGACGGCCCACGCTTACCTGGACCCGGCGTCTGGCAGCATGATCCTGCAGGCGGTGATCGGCGGCGTGGCGGCCGCGGCGCTGGCCTTCAAGTTCTACTGGCATCGCATTCTGGCTTTCTTCGGCTACGGCAGCAGCGACGAGCCAGAGTCCGAGTAGTGCGAACCGGGGCTGCGAAGACCCCCGCGTCCGAAGCTGAGCCGTCGTCCTTTCGGGACCCTGCGGGCCAGGTGATCGAAGGCAGGGACGGCCGGATTTTCCGGAGCGTCGCTCCGGTAGCGGTTGAGGAGTACCGCCACGTGCGGGAGTGCGGCCTCGTCGACGCTCTGGTCGTCGAGGGGGCGCTGGTGGCGGCGGAGGAAGTCGATCCGGTCGATGCCGGCGCTCTACCCCCTCCCGGGGGCCTCCTCCTGGAGCATCCTCGGCTGCCGTTCATCTCCTACCCGTACGAGTGGCCCTTTTCGCTGTTGAAGACGGCCGCCCTGCACCATCTGGAAATGCAGATCCGGTTGCTCGACCGGGGAATCTCGCTCTCGGACGCGAGTGCCTACAACGTGCAGTTCAAGGGCGCCAAGCCGGTTTTCATCGACTGGCTGTCGATGCGCCGCTACCGCGAAGGCGAGTACTGGCAGGGTCACTCCCAGTTCTGCGAACAGTTTTTGAACCCCCTGCTTCTGGCAGCGAAGCTCGGCGCCCCGCACAACGCGTGGTACCGCGGAATGCAGGAAGGAATCCCGGCCCGAGAGCTGGCTACCCTGCTGCCGCGGCGCATGCGCTGGTCGCCCAGGATGCAGGCGCATGTCCTGCTGCCTCTTCGCTTCGAACGCCGGGCCGGCTCACGCAGCGACGCGGCGAAGCGGACGGAGCGACGGCCTCTGCCGCGCAACGCCTACCGCGGTCTTCTGACCCAACTCCGGCGCTGGATCAGGAGCCTGGAGCCCAAGGGCACCGATACGACCTGGAGCGACTACTCGACACTGACCAGCTACGACACGAGCGAAGCCTCACGCAAAGCGCAGGCCGTGCGCGCCTTCGTCGCCGAAGCGCCGCCGGAGCAGCTCTGGGATCTCGGCTGCAACACGGGCGAGGAGGGCGTTCGCGATGTGATCGGGTTCGATGCCGACTTCGGGGCGCTGGAACGTGCATGCGCACGGGCGCGGTCCGATCGGCTCCGCTTCCTGCCGCTGTACCAGGACCTGGCGAATCCGTCGCCCGACCAGGGCTGGTCGCAGGTCGAGAGGCGTTCGCTGGGGCGCCGCTCCCGCAGCGCGGACGCCTTGGTGGCGCTCGCCGTCCTCCACCATTTGGCCATCGGGCGCAACGTGCCGCTGCCGCGCATCGCGGCCTGGCTCGTCTCGCTGGCGCCCCGTGGACTGGTCGAGTTCGTCCCCCAGGGCGACCCGCGGGTCGACGATCTGCTCACGCTGCGCGGAGATCGCTTTGCCGACTACACGCCGGAAGCGTGGGAGGTGGCGCTGGAACCTTATGCGGCGATTCGGCGCGTGGAGACGGTGTCGGAGAGCGGGCGGCGGTTGTATACGTACGAGCGGCGGTGAGGCGGAGCGCCGCCGTTGCTCTCCAGTTGTCCGCTCGCACCAGGCGGCCGGTGACGCATTCCCGCGGGGAGGGCGGCCGCTACCGGTTCGGAACCTCGGGGGCCGCCGGCCGCAAGCGGATCACGAGTCCTTCCTGTCGCTGACCGGCACTGGCGTTCAATGGAATCTGCGTGCTCTCGTAGCCCTGCCGGGTCACCAGCAACCGCTCGGCATTGACGCGCAGGTCGAGTTCGAACCTGCCCCCGTCGTTGGCGAACGAGGACGAAACGTTGGCGACCAGGGACCCGATGTCCGCACCGCTGGCGAGGGCGCTGATCGTGGTCGCGTCGGCGGCCATGAGCTCCGCAAAGTGAAGCGGCCGGCCGGTCTCGTCGTCGATGACGATCCCGGTGAGGGTGGCCAGAGCCGGCTCGAGTTCGATGCGGACGCCTTCCAGGTCCGTCTGCAGTTCGATCGATCGGAGTTCCATGGCGCTGAAATCCGCCGCGCCGATGACCAACTGGTTCAGACCGGGACTGAGTCCTTCCAGCACGAAGCTCCCCTGGTGGTCGGTTGTGGTGGACTGGCCGTTCCGTTCGCCGAGAGCAGAGGCTGCCAGCCGGGCGCCAGCCACGGGCCGGCCGCCTTCCAGCACTTGTCCGGCGAGGCGGAGGCCGCGTTCAAACGGAAGTTCCACGAAGACTTCGGTCGTCCCCTGCTCGATCGTCGCGGAGCGCTCTACGTTCCGGGCCGACGCCAGGTCACCCTTCCTCGCGGAGACCCTCCACGTTCCTGGGCCGACACCTTCGATGACGAAGTTCCCCGTGGCGTCGGGCGTCGCCTCGCGACGGCGAGTACCCTCCGAGGCGTAGATATCCACCTGCGCCAGATCGGACGGTGTCAGCCCGCTCACGACGCCTACGATGGCGGCCCCCGGTTCCAGCACGATCTCGAGGCCGTCGACGGAGGCGTCGGCAACCTCGATCGGTTGCGCCGGTCCGCCGTCGGCGTAGCCTGGCGACCGTGCCGTGACGTTGTAGCGGCCGGGTTCGAGGCCTGTAATGCGGAAGGTACCGTTGCTGTCCGCAACCGTGTTCGCCCGGTGGAACTCGGTGTCGGGCGAGAACTCGGATTTTGCCTCGATGGTTGCCAGCGCGAGTGAAGAGCCATCGCCGGATCGGACCGAACCGCTGATCTCCGCGCCGGGACGAAGTGCGATGCGTACTTCGTTGGGACCAGGCGAGAGCTGCACCGGGCGCAACGTGTCCCGGAGTTGCTCGTGTTTGACTTTGACGTCGGCGGCGCCGGGAGAGACTTCGACTTTAGTTCGTCCGCTGCCGTCGGTGCGGCCCCACCCCTGGAATTCGGACTCGCCTTCAGGTCGGACTTGCACGACGGCGTCGGCGACGGGTTCGCCTAGCAAAGTCGTAACGAATACCGTCAGCTCGTCCGGTATACCCAGGATCAGTTCGATCTCGTGCTGATCGCCCGTAGCCAACTCGATTCCCTCCACCTTCGCCGCTTCCTCACGGCGATTCGCCCGGGCCGACCAGGTGCCTGGTACGAGGTTGTCGAAGCGGAACCGGCCCTCGGCGTCCGTCGAAGCTCGGGGGAACATGTCCTCCGGTTCCCAAAGCTGCGGATCGCCGCCGGCCCGGTAGTCCCGCTCGACCGCGAGTCTGACGAGTCCGCCGGCAACGGCATTCCCGCCGTTGTCGAGGACGCGGCCGTGGAGCGAGGCTCCGGGGACGAGTTCGATCCGGACCGGAGCTTCTCTGTTGGCGCGGACGCCCGCCCGGACCAGCAACGGATAGCCGCCCGCCCGGACGGCGAGGTCGGCGAAGTCGGAGGAGAGGCCGACCAGCCGAAAGCGGCCGTCGGCATCCGTTGTCGACTCGCGCTCCGCGGATTGCCCGGGTTCGTAGCGACCACGGGCCCTGACCGCGGCTCCCGCGACGGGTTGTCCGTCCGAACCCGTGACGATGCCGCGGATTCTCCGGCCGGCCGGCAGGGTGAAGTCGCCGAGGTCGAGCTCCGAGTCGCCTGCCGGGACGTCGACGTCGGAGGGCGAGCGCTCCGCGTACTCGGGGTGGGTAATCCGTACTTCGTACGCGCCCGGGGCCGTGGCGGGAAACGCGAAGGTGCCGCTTCCGTCCGCCGTTGTGGCCGTGGCCGGAGCGTCGAAGCTCGACCGGAACTCGGACTTGTCCAGTGGCCAGAGCAGCGCGACGTGGGCCGCAGCCACGGGGGCCCCTTGGTCGTCGACGACCGAGCCGACGACGCGCCGCCCCCTCTGCAGCACGAGTTGGACCGGCTCGATGGGCCGGCTCGATTCGAAGGAGGGTAGATCGACAAGAGTGTAGGCGTAGCCCGGTGCATGGGCAGTCAGACGGTAGGTGTAGCCGTAGGCTGTCTCCTCCACGCGGAATGTGCCGTCGGGGGCCGACGTAGTCGGTGAAGGATCAGTCGGGTAGCCGGGTACCACCTCGCCGGCGCGAGGGTTAGCCCAGATCTTCGCTCCCGCTACGGGTCTGGCTGAACTGTCCGTGACCAGGCCGTGAATCGGAGCCGAAGGTTCGAGGCCGATTCGAACTTCCTCCGGATTCCCCGCCTCGGAAGCAGCGATGTCGGTGGTCGTGGATCGATAGTGCGCGGCAGCTACGACAAGCCGCATCCGGTGGCGCAAAGGCCGCGTGCTCAGATCGAATGTGCCGGTCGGTCCGCTGGAGTCGCTGAAACCCGGGGAGCCCTGGACCCAAACCGCGGCGCCGTGGACCGAGAGGCCCGAGGCCATATCGACTACCCGACCGGGAATCCGGAGCGGGGCTTCGAGTCGTACCTCTGCCGGGCTGTCGCCGGTGGCCGCGGCCACCGGAACCTCGGCGAAAGCGTGGTCCGCGCGTTCGAGTCGCCAGATCGGTTCGGAGCCGCCGACAGGGCCGACCACCGCCTCGCCGTTCTCGTCGGTGACGGTCAGGGGTGCCCTCCGGCTTCCCGGCTGGCTGGCGGCGCGGACCAGAACTCCCGGCTCCAAGCGGCCTTCGGGGCCGCGGACACGAAGCCGGATGCCGGTGGAGCGCTCCAGATGGAGTACGGCACGGCCTGATTGGGTCCTGGCTTCTCCCAGGCTGAAGTCCGTCGCATGGACGGCGACGTTGGCTTCCGCCGTCGGCATCATGAAGCGGGCGATCCCTTCCGCGTCGGTACGGGATGCGTGACGATGATAGGTGGGGTAGATCTGCTGAGCCTGCAGTCGTGTGCGTTTCCCGTCGCGTGCATTGCTACGTCTCTGGCGAAGCGCGCCGGTGTAGCCAGGTGATCTCCATGGGGCTGGATCTGCGATGACCAGGGCGCCCTGGACGGGTTGGTCGTCCGCATCCAGCACGCGGACCGCGACGCGGTGGCGGTCCGGTACTTCGATCGGTTCGGCGACCTGAAACCCCTTGAGCGGCGTCAGCGCGCCGTGGACAAGGGGTGCGGTCCCGGCCGGCAGGTTGGCCGGTGCCCGGGGCCAGACCTCGATCCGGAAAGGCCCGGCTCGTGGCGTCGACAGCGAGTACGACCCGTCCGGTCCGGAGACCGTACGGTCGACGGCCTCCGGCAACGCGTCGGTTGCACCCAGCAACTGGAGGCCGACCTCGTACTCGCTCGGGTAGGGCCGGAGGACGACCTCTACATCGGCGACTGGCAGACCGCGTTCGTCGACGAGTGTTGGGCCAGTCGGCGGGCTGGGCAGGAACGGGGCCGGCGGTGGCCGTGGTGAGGCCGAGGCTCAGCAGGGCTGGGAGCAAACCCAACTGGGACTTCCTTGCGAAACGAGTCATTCCGGGATTCTAGAGGCCGCGCCGCAGTTCGTGGCGTCAGTTCGGCTGGGCGGGGCGCGGCTGCAGGTTGACGAGCAGGTTGTAGTGGTCGCTCCGGAGGTCGAGCGGCTGCTCTTGACGGGTCGCCCCGCGGTGTCCGAACTCGAGTTCATAGTTGCCGGGAGGCAGGCCTTCCAGATCGAAACGGCCCTGGTGATCCGTTCGTATGCGGAGCCGGTTCTTCGGTCCGAGTCGCGAATCCGCCACTCGCGGGTTCTCCGGCGATCAACACCTGGCCGGAGAGGCGGAAGCCCGGTTCGAACCGGAGTTCGACGGATGCGCCCGCGGCTCCCGGTTCGAGCGTCAGGCTCTGTGCAACGGACCGGCGGTCGCCGGCCGACGCGATCAAGCGCCACGTGCCGGGCGCGAGGGCCCTGAGTTCGAATCTGCCCTCGCTATCGGGAGTGGCGCCGCGAAACGAAGTGTCGCTCCACGCGAGAATCTCGGCGGTCGGAATCTCGGAAGACGGCAAGCCGGTCACCGTGCCGAGGATGGAGGCTTCCGGTACGAGCACGATCTCGACGCCGGCAACCGATTGGCCGTTGATCTCGATCTCTTCGGCTGATTCCCTCTCCGTGTAGCCGGGCAACCGGGCGATGAGAAGGTAGCGGCCCCGGTCCAGGCGGGTCAGGCGAAAGCTGCCGTCCGCGGCGGAGACGGACCGGGATGGCGGCTTGAGCCTTCGTTGCAACCCGCGCAGCGAGAGGGTGAGGGCCCTGGAAGCGTCCTTTCCGGAATTCCTCGAGAGCGGCTTGCCTGCCTCGACCACCGTTCCCTGGATCGGGAACCCGGAGGCGGAGCGGACCGTGCCGCTGATCTCCCACCCTGGATCGAGCTGGACGTGGAGTTCATTGTTGGCTTGCCCCAGCTCGATGTCCCTCGATCGGGAGAGCAGGTTCGGGTGCTCGACCCTGGCGGTTGCGGGCCCGGGGGAGATCCACAGGTCGACGTGGCCGCCGGAGTCAGTATGTCCTTGAGCCCGCTGCTGGCCGCGACCTTGTGGACTCACGACGACTCGGGCGTTCGCCACCGGCTCGCCGAGGTGGTTCGTGACGTGCACCGTCAGTCGATCGAGAGGCTGCAACCGGAGTTCGATTTCGCGGAGTGCTCCAGCCGTGAGTTCGATCCCGTCCTCGGTCGCTCCACTCTCCTCGTTGTTGGCTTTCGCGGTCCATCGTGCTGGGGTCAGGTCGTTGAAACGGAAGCGTCCGTCGGCGTCCGTCCGGCCTCGCTTGAAGAGACCCCGCCACAACAGGCTGGCACCGGTGCGAAACTGCTCATCCATCGACAAGGTCAGCCGCACCTCGACATCGGCGGCGGCGGTTCCGTCGGTGCCCAGAACCCGGCCGGCGAGCGATGCGCCTTCCCCGAGCTCGATCACGATGGGCTCACGGGTAGCCGGTCGGACCGATTCGACGACGGAAGTGATGTAGCCGTCCGCGACGGCCGTGAGGTCGGCCAGGACCGGCAGCAACCCGCTCAGCCGAAACCGTCCGTCCTGGTCGGTGGTCGTGGTTCGTTCTTGTCGGGAGAGGGCCTGGCCTCGCTGCCTGGTCTGAACCTCGGCTCCTGGCACGGGCCGGCGGCTCGAATCGACGACTGTGCCGTGGATCTCGGCGCCGGGCGTCAGCGTGAAGACGCCGAGGTCGGTGTAGCCCTCGCCGTGGGGCACGCCGGCGACCTTTCCCGTCAGGTCGAGGTGTTCGGGATGGGAGATGGCCAGACCGTATGGGCCTGGCGCGACGAGCGGAAACTCGAACTCACCCCGGTCGTTGGAGTGCACCGGTTCTGCAGCGTCCCGGTTGCCGTCGGCCTGCCCTGCTACAGGGTCATCCGGTGGCCAGAGCAGCCGGACCTGGGAGCCTGTCACCGGCGTTCCCTCCGGATTGACGACCGTGCCCCACGGCTGCCGCCCTCGCGTCAGGACGACGCGGACCGGGTCCGCCGGGGCGCTCCGCTCGAGGGCCGGCAAGTCGCGCTGCACTGCCGCGAACGCGGGGGCCTCCACGGTCAGCCGGTAGCTGGCGCCGTAGATCGCGTTGGCGATCCAGAATGAACCGTCCGGCCCCGAGGTCGCGCGCCCGGATAGCCCCCAAATCGCGGTTTCGAACTGGCCCCGGCTCCGTGGCTCGACGTAGACGTTCGCACCGCCGACCGGATGGTCGAAGGCGTCCACGACCCAGCCGGCCACGGGCGCG
>JAGWAG010000089.1:16124-17010 GCA_021296535.1 Acidobacteriota bacterium
CCGGCGGTTGGAGTTGGACTTCGACGATGGATGGCTCGGGCGCGCCGCCTCGAGTGGGGTGGGCTCGAGCCAATGCGCGGGCGAAAGCGCCTCGGGCCGTTTCCACCCGGAAGATCGCCTGGCCGTCGGAGGTGATCCCGATGGTCGTTTCCCCGTGCTCATCGGTCAGGGCCAGGGGAATCGGTGGTCCGCTCGGCGTGCGGACTAGCGCGCGGCCTGCGGGCTGTCCGTCCGGTCCGCGGACGCGCAGCGCGACCGAAGGCGCGGGATCGAGCCGGAAAGCAGCCCGGTCGCCGGTCACCGTGGCTACGCGGTGCGCGAACCCGGCCGCGGCAACGGCAACGCGTGCCTTGCTGGCGGGCATGAGGAACCGTGCCAGACCCTCGGCGCCGGTGAGCATGGACGCGCGGTCGAACTCCGGGTGGAGCCGTTCCGGTTGCTCATGCGCTTCCCGGTAGGGCTGATCTACCGGTTGTTCCGATATGGCCTCGACGACCACGAAGGCTCCCGCGATCGGCTGGCCGTTCGGGTCCAGCGCCCTCACAGTCAGTGGATGCCGGTCAGGTAGCTCGATAGGTTCCAGGTGCAGCGGCACCCTGAGCGGCAGGATGTCGCGGTAGACGAGCGGGACGGTGACCGGGGCTTTGTCCGTTGGCGGGCTCGGCCGGATCTCCAGACGATACGGGCCAATCGCGGGCGCCGACAGAGAGAAGGCCCCGTCCGGTCTGGTCAGGGCCCGGTCTGCCGGCTCCGGCAGGGCATCCGCTCCGCCCAGCAGGTCGAGGTCGATGGCGTAGGCGCTCGGAGAGGGCCGGAGCGTGACCTCGACGTCGGCGGCGGGAGTGCCGTGCTCGTCGAGGAGGGTGCCGGTGACGATGAGCGGCGG
>JAGWAG010000089.1:17028-30420 GCA_021296535.1 Acidobacteriota bacterium
CCAAGGCGAGAAACGCTTGCATACCGGGCATAGGGAGGCGAAGGCCGCGCTCCATTCGGGGCGTTCTGCTCCGCACGTTTAGGGGTTCGGATCCTCGGACGGAACTGGCTGCAGTTGGACTACCAGCCCCTCCTGACGCTGCCCCGGGGCTATGTTCAGAGAGACCAGCGCATCCTGGTAGCCGTCGTGCGTGACCCATAGCTGTTCGGCCCTGGGGCCGAGGCGGATCTCGAATCTTCCTCCGGTTCCACCGAACGCGCTGCCGGCAATCAGGGCTGACCGATAGGCGGCCTCCTCGTCGTCGGCTCGGGCGAGGGCGGCCACACCTGCTGCATCGCCAGCCACCAGGTCGACGTCCCGGAGCGGCAAGCCGGTCGTCGCGTCGAGGACGATTCCGGACAGGATGGCTTCAGGCTGAAGATCGATCCGCAGGTCTTCCAGATCGGTCTGCAGTTCGATCAATCGGTACTCCACGGCGCCGAAGGCCCTGCCGACCCTAAGGCGGTAGGAGCCGGCTTCCAGTCCGTTCATCTCGAAGTGGCCTTGTTGATCGACGTCCGCGTACCGTGAGTCCTCGTGCTCCTGGCGGTCGGCGCGCAAGTGCCCGCCGACCAGCGGCGTGCCGTCGGTCAGAACTTGCCCGGCCAGGCGGAGTCCGCGGGCGAACTGAAGCTCGACGAACTCCTCCGCACCAGCCGTGCTGATCGTCACGGTGCGTTCGACCGAGCGGCCGGTGTAGGAGTCGCCGCGCCGGGCGACGACCTGCCAGGTGCCGGCCGCCAGGTTCTCGATGGTGAAGTTGCCCTCGGTGTCCGGTGTTGCGGTTTGCCACTGCGCCTGCCGTGTCGCGGTGATCGTCACCTGCGCCAGATCTGCGGGCTGGAGGCCGGTTACAGCGCCCCTGAGCAAGGCGCCGGATTCGAGCACGATCTCCAGGCCGGATACCCCTCGGCCGTCGACGTCGATCGGTTCTTCGGGACCGCTCTCCGGGTACCCGACCGCGCGGGCAACGAGGAAGTAGCGGCCTGCCTCAAGACCCGTGAGGCGGAAGAAGCCGTTGCCGTCGGCGACCGTCGTGGTTGGCGGATTGATGTACTGGCGCAGGGTGACGTCCGTGTCCGCCGATTCCTCGGGATGAGCTTCGACGGTTGCCGATGCCGGGGTGCCGTTCGGCGAGCGGACGAAGCCGTTGATCTCGCTGCCTGCCCGTAGCTGGACCGCCAACTCGGTGCTTCGCGGCCCAACGTCGATCTGCCGTGTTTCGTCCAGGTGCTCCGAATGCTCGATGGTCAGGGTGGCCGGGCCGGCACGGACCTCGAGTTGCGCGCGTCCGCTTCCGTCCGTTATGCCGAAGTCCCGCGACCGGGCTGCGTCTTTCGGCTTCAGTCGAACCCAGGCTTCGCCCACGGGTTGCCCTGAGGAGGCCGTCACGATGACCGTCAACTGGTCCTGAGCGTGAAGTTGCAGCTCGATCGTCCGCTCGGAGCCGGAGACGAGTTCGAGGGGGTCGGTTCGAGCGGCTTCGGCCCCGGCACTCGCTTCAAGGGACCAGGTTCCGGGGAACACGTGCCCGAGACGGAACTTGCCGTCGCCGTCGGTTCGCGTCGTCGGGTATCCCGAAGAGATGAGGCCCTGCATTCGGGTTCGCATGTCGGGCTCCAGCCTGACCCTGGCGCCGGTGGCAGCGCTTCCAGCGGCCGTCAGGATGCGGCCCGAAAGAGTGGCTCCGCCGACCAACTGGATCAGGATCGACTCTCCGGTCCCCGGTCGTGCCCCTCGAAGCGCGAACGGGGCGTAGCCATCCGCCTCGACGGTGAAATCGACCTGCTCGTGCGGAAGTCCGGCGAGCGTGAAACTGCCTTCCGCGTCGGTCCGGGCCGTGCGGTCTCGATCCCGGCGGTAGCTACTGAACTTCACGAGAGCGTTCTCGACCGGTTTGTCGTCGGGGTCGACGACCACGCCGAGGATCTCCGCTCCCGGCACCAGCGTGAACTCCCCGAGATCGACCTCTCCCTGACCCTCGGGAACTTCGACAGGGAGGTCGCCGGCGCTTACGTACTCGGCGTGCAAGACCTGGACGCCGTACTCGCCGGTTTTCACGGCGGCGATAGAGAACACTCCCTGCTCGTCCGTCGTCGCGGGTTCCGTGGCGTCCGTGTCGCGGGGGCTGCCGAACTGTGGCTGCTTTTCTTCCGGCCACCTCAGCTTGACTTCTGCGCTGGCCACAGGGCTTCCGTCCGTGTCCACGACCCAGCCTCGGGCCTGGCGCCCTTCGGGCAGCTTGATGCGAACGGGACCGGCGATCGTGCCAGGCTCGTAGGGCGGCAGATCGATGGCGGTGCTGGCGAATCCCTCGGCGCGGATCGTGAGGCGGTACGGGCTGTCGTAGACGATGCCGGCCATATGGAAGGAACCGTCCTCGGCCGAAGTCGTGCGTTGCGGCCGTATCGCGACCATGTTGGCGATCGACTCCGCTGCTCGGGGCTGAGCCGAGATGTCGGCGCCGGCAACTGGCTGATCGGTGGAGTTCGTGACGAAGCCGTACAGGGGAGCAGCCGGCTTCAGTGCGACCGCCAGTTCGTCGGCGACTCCGTACTCCGGGCTTCCGGTACTTGCCCTCGTGGAGATGTAGCCGCCAGCCTGGACCCACAGGCGGGCGGATTCCTCGCGGGGCCGCGAGTTCAACAGGAACTCGCCGGTCGTGTCGCTTAGGGCGTTCTCGCCAGGCGAGCCGACGACCCAGATCGCCGCGTTGGCGACCGGAGCGCCGGAAGTACGGTCGACGGTACGACCTGAAGTACGGAGCGGAACTTCGAGGCGAACATCGACGATCCGTTCGCCGGCAGGGGGCCGAGCGGGCGCGGCGCTGGGCCGGGGAACCCGGGCGAAGGCGTTGTCCCGCCGCTCCAACTCGAAGGCAGCCTCGGCGCCGGCGACGATTCCGGCGATGACCTCGCCCTGTTCGTCGGTTACCGCCAGGGGCGCCTTAACCTTGTCGCCAGTTCGGAGAACGACTCCGGGAGCCGGCGCCCCCTCCGGGCCGCGGACTCGAAACCGGATATCCGGGCCGCGCGTCAGGACGAACGTCGCGCGGCCGGACTCCGTTGTTCCCGTCTCGAAACGAACCCTTTGGCCACGGCGACGACGTTCGCCTCGGCCGTTGGCATCAGGAAGCGGGCGACACCCTGGGCGTCCGTTCTTGCGGAAGCGCGCTCGAAACGGGGATAGAGCCGTTCTGCCTGCGCGCCGGAGGCCGACCTTCCCTGACGGGCGGACCTGGATCGGGTGGGACTTGCGATTACCAGAGCTCCCTCGATCGGCCGGTCGTCGGCGTCGAGGACCCGGGCTGCGACGAGGCGTCGGTCGGGCAGTTCGTTCGCTTGAAGAATCCGAGACCCTTCCAGGGGCGCGAGGTTTCCATAGACGAGGGGCACGACGGCGTCGGGCGATTCGGCCGGCGCCGCGCTCCGCATCTCCAGTCGGTAGGGCCCGGGAATCGGCGCTTTGAGCGCGAACGTGCCGTCCGGACCCGATTGCACCCGGTCCACGGCGGCCGGCAGGGCCTCATAGCCCAGCAGATCGAGGTCGAGATCGTAGGCGCTCGGATAGGGCCGGAGGACGACCTCGACACCGGCGGCGGGTACGCCGCGTTCGTCCACGAGCGTGCCGGTGACGGCGAGCGGCACGTCGGCTGTGGGCTGCGCGAGGACGCCGGCGGCAGCGAACAGGCTGAGGCCGAGAGCCGTGGGGAAACGTAAGGCCGTCATTCGATATCGATGGGTCACTTGGGGCGCAACGAAGGGCGCGGCGGTTGCTATTGGTCCGGTGACTCGTCCGCCGCCGGTTGCAGGCGGATCACCAGCCCTTCAAGATGCTCACCCGGCGTGATGTCCAGCGGAATCTGAGTACCCTCGTACCGGTCGCGGGTGACCCACAAATGGTCGACGTTCGCACGCAGCTCGAGCGTGAACTGGCCTGCGCCCCGAGTGAGAACGGAACTGACGCCGACGAGTAGGGCGCCAGCGGCCCCGTCCTTCGCGATGACGCCGATCGTCGCGGCGTCGGCGGCCATCAGGCTGGCGTAGTCGAGCGGCTGGCCGGTCTCGGCGTCGACGACGACGCCGGCGACGGTGGCCGCGGCCGGTTCCAGTTCGATGCGGACGCCTTCCGTATCGGTCTGCAGATCGATCGACTGGTACTGGGTGCCACTGAAGTCCGGCCGGCTGATGATCACTTGGCTCGGGCCGGGTTTGAGTCCCTCCAGAGCGAAGCGCCCTTCCTGGTCCGTCCGCGTGGACTGCTCTTCTACAAAGAGCCTCGCGCCGATCAGTGGAGCTCCGGCTTCAACCACCTGACCGGACAAGCGGAGTCCGCGTTCGAAAGGCAACTCGACTAGAACCTCGGTCGCGCCCCGGTCGATCGTCACGGTCCGTTCGACCGTTCGCTCCCAGTCGCCCTTGATCGCTCTGACGTTCCATGTTCCCGGGCCGATTCCCTTGATAGAGAAGTTCCCCTCCGTGTCCGTCGTGGCGTCGCGGGAACGGGACCCCCTCCTGGCGTAGACCCGCACCTGGGTCAGATCGGTCAGCGACAGCCCCGTCACGGTGCCGGCGATCGAGACTTCCGGTTCCAGCACGATCTCGATGCCTTCGACGGAGTCGTCGCCGATCTCGATCGGCTCATCCGGACCGCCGTCGGCGTAGCCGGGCGATCGGGCGGTCACGATGTAGCGACGTGGTTCGAGCCCGGTGACGCGAAAGGCGCCGTTCTGGTCGGAGACGGTGTTCGTGCGGTGAGACTCGGCACCGAACGCGTACTCGGTTTCGGCCGCCACGGTCGCCTGAGCAAGACGGGCGCCGTCGTAGGAGCGGACCGTGCCGGTTATCTCCGCGCCGGGCCGCAATTCGAGCCGGAGTTCGTTGTCGCCTGGCTCGAGTTGTACCTCCCGCGACTCGTCCCGAAGCTTCTGGTGAGTGACCTTGACCGTAACCGGGCCTGCGGTGATGTCCATCTCCGACCGCCCGCTGCCATCCGTCCGGCCGTAGCCACCTGGAATGCGCTCGCCGGCGGACTGGATCCTGATCTCTGCATTCGCCACCGGCTCTCCGGCAGATGTCGTGACGATCACCGTTAGTCGGTCCCTCGTCTGCAGCAGAAGCTCGATCTCCCGCTCAGCGCCCGGGGCCAGCTCGATCTGGTCGAGCTTCGCTCCGTCCGTTCCTCTCTTGGCCTCGGCCGACCACGTGCCGGCCATGAGGCCCTCGAAGCGGAATCGGCCCTCGGCGTCCGTTCTACGGCGCGGAAACGTGTCCGCTGCGTCCCACAACTGCGGATCCCCGCCGGCAAGGTAGTCAAGTTCGATCCGGAGGGATACGACAGTGCCGGCGACTTCGTTGCCACCGCCGTCCAGTACCCGGCCTGTGAGGGAAGCTCCGGGCTTGAGTTCCAACAGGACCGGATCATCATTGTTCGTCCGCACGCCCGCACGAGTGAGCACCGGGTAGCCAGTTGCCCGCACCCCCAGGTCCACGAGGGCGGAGGAAAGGCCTTCGATTCGGAAACGACCGTCGCCATCGGCAGTGGCAGTCCTGATCGGGGCCCCGCCAGTGCGGTACTCGCCTATGGACTGGATCGAAGCGCCGGCCACCGGTGTTCCTTCGGGGCCGGTGACGATGCCGTGGATGGTGGAGCCGGCAACCAGGGTGAGGTCGCCGATCTCGAAGTCCGATTCACCCTCCGGCAGGTCGACCAGTGTCGTTGGTCGTTGCGCATACTCGGAGTGGCTGGCGTCCACTCCGTACTCGCCTGCGGCGGTTGCGGGGAGGACGAAGGCGCCCTGGTCGTTGGTCGTGGCCGCCGTTGCGGGGCTCTCCGCCAGTGACCGGAAGTCGGATGGATCCAGCGGCCAGCGCAGTTCGACCTGGGCTCCGGTGACCGGGTTTCCCTCGGTGTCGACGACCGTCCCGACGACGCGGCGGCCCCGGCTCAGCGTGAGATGAACGGGCTCGATGACTCGACCAGGCTCAACGGGCGGCACGTTGAGCAGGGTCCTTGCGTAGCCCGGGGCCTCAGCGGTCAACCGGTAGGCTTGTCCGTAGAGGGCCCCTTCGACTACGAAGGAGCCGTCGGGCGCGGCATACGCAGGCCCCGCCTGGGAGGAAGAAAAGCGGGCGCCCCCCCTGCCGCGTGGTTCGGCCCAGATCTTCGCGCCGGCCACAGGTTGACCGGAGCCGTCGGTAACCACACCCGCGATCCTTGCTGCGGGTGTCAGCCCGATCTTCACTTCGGCGGGGTTGAAGGCTTCGGAGGCGGCGACATCGATCCTTTCGTCGAGGTAGCCGGCGGCCGTTACCAGCAGGCGCGTTCCCGTCGAGGCAGGACGGGTGGTCAGGTCGAACGCACCGTTCGGTCCGCTGTTCACGTTGTCGCCGGGGAAGGTCTGAACCCAGATCGCGGCCCCGTCGAGCGGCAGGCCCGAAGCCGCATCGACCACGCGGCCCGGAATCCGGCGCGGAGCATCGAGCCGCACGTCGACGATCTGTTCGGCTTCAGACGAGGCTCCCGGCTCCGGCGCGGGCACCGACACTTCGGCGAAGGCGCGGTCGGCTCCGAGGAGCTCCCAGGTCGTTGGCGAAGCGGAGACTCCGCTGACGACGGCCTCGCCGTCTTGGTCGGTGACCGCCAGGGGCGTACCGGGAGTTCCGAGGGCACCGGGGGTGCGGAGCATCGTGAGCGCGGTGGGAGCGTCGGTCGGGGGAGGGGGCTCTGAGGTGCGGATCAGCACGCCCGGCACCGGTGCGCCGTTTGACCCGCGAACCCGGAACCGGATTCCGGGGCCGCCCTCCAGGCGGAACGCGGCGCGGCCGGAGGTCGTACCGGCTTCGCTCTGCTTGAGTCCCGGCGCCGAGACGAGGACGTTGGCCTCCTCCGTGGGCATCAGGAAGCGGGCGATGCCCTCGGAGTCCGTTCGAAAAGCAGCGGGATGGTAGGTGGGGAACACTCGCTGTTCCTGTGGGCGCGAGTAGTTCCCTGCCCGCGCATCGCGGAGCATCTGTGTCATTGAGTTCAGGTAGCGCGGCGACATCCAGAGAGTTGGGTGAGCGATCACCAGCGCACCCTCTACGGGCCCACCGTCGGCGTCCAGCACCCGGACCGCGACGAGATGCCGGTTCGGCACCTCGATCGTTTCGGCGAGTCTGGACCCCTGGAGAGGAGCGAGGTTGCCGATGACGACGGGCTGGGCGGGAACCGGCTGGTCGGCAGACGCCGAATACTGGAACTCCAGCCGGTAGGGCCCTGGCAGACTCGCGGAGACCGAGTAGGAGCCATCCGCGCCGGAGCGCGTCCGATCGACCACCCCGGGCAGCGCATCGGGCACGCCCAGGAGCTGAAGGCCGACTTCGTAGTCGCCCGGGTAGGGCCTGAGCACGACCTCGACATCGGCGAGGGGGGCGCCGCGCTCGTCGACCAGGGTGCCGGAGATAGTGGTGGGCGAGTCGGCGGGTTGGGCGGCCAGGGGGCCGGCGGCAAGCCAAGCGAAGCCGAGACACAGCAGCAGTCGGGGCATGTCCGACTGCAACCAACGAGCTGTGCAGGTCATTCCGGGAGTCTATGGGTTGGCCAGGCGCGCTCCTACTGGTCCGGAGCGTCGGGAGGCGCCGGCTGCAGCCGGATCACCAGCCCTTCCAGGTGTTCGCCCGGCGTGATGTTCAGAGGAATCTGAGCACTTTCGTACCGGTCGTTGGTGACCCACAGGCGGTTGGCGTTCGCGCGCAGCTCGAGCATGAAATGACCTGCGGCTTCACTGTAAGCGGTACTGACCCCAGCGAGTGGACCGTTGTCCTTCCCACCTGCCGCGATAGCGCCGATCGTCGCGGCGTCGCCGGCCAGCAGACTGGCATCGTCGAGCGGCTGGCCGGTTTCGGCGTCGACGACGACGCCGGCGACGGTGGCCGTAGCCGACTCGAGTTCGAAGCGGACGCCTTCCAGGTCGGTCTGCAGATCGATCGACTGGTACTGCAGACCAGTCAAGTCCGGTCGACTGATGACCACCTGATTCGGGCCGGGTTCGAGTCCCTCCAGGGCGAAGAGGCCTTCGCGGTCGGCGCGGACTTCCGCGTCGCCCACCCACAGCATTGCTCCGCCAAGCGGTGCATCGTTTTCCACCACTTGCCCGGAAAGCCGCAGACCGCGCTCGAAGGGCAGTTCGACGAAGACCTCGGTCATGCCCCGCTCGACCGTCACGGTCCGTTCGACCGTTCGCTCCCACTCGCCCTTGATCGCTTCGACCTGCCATGTCCCCGGGCCGATTCCTACTACGGAGAAGTTCCCCTCGATGTCCCTCGTGGCGTCGCGGAAGCGGGGTCCCTTCCACGCGGAGACGACGGCGACAGCCCGGTCACGACGCCGACGATCGAGGCCTCCGGCTCCAGTACGATCTCGATGCCGTAGACGGCGTCGTCGCCGATCTCGATCGGCTCGTCCGGGCCGCCGTCCGCATAGCCCGGTGAGCGTGCGGTGAGGATGTACCGGCGGGGTTCGAGCCCGGTGACGCGAAAGGCGCCGCTCTGGTCGGAGACGGTGTTCGTGCGGTGCCACTCCTCACCGGAGGAGTAGTCCGCTTCGGCCTCCACGGTCGCCAGGGCCAGAGGGGCGCCCTGGTACGAGCGGACGGTGCCGCTGAGCTCCGCGCCGGGCCGAAGCTGGAATCGAACCTCGTTGTCGCCCGGATCGAGCCGCACTTGCCGCGACTCGTCGCGGAGCGTCTCGTGGCTGACATGGACCGTCACGGTGCCGGGCGTGACGTCGATCACGTCCCGTCCGCTGCCGTCCGTTCGCCCGTAGCCGGTTGAGAAACGCTCGCCTTGTGTTTCCAGGCGAATCTGTGCATCGGCCACCGGCTCGCCGAACTCGGTCGCGACGATGACGGTCAGCCGATCTCTGGTCCGCAGCACGAGTTCGATCCGCTGTTCTCCGCCAGGAGTCAACTCGATCTCGTCGAGCTTCGCCCCCTCCGCTCCCTTTGTGGCCTCGGCGGACCAGGTACCGGCCGCCAGACCGTCGTAGCGGAACCGGCCGTCCTTGTCCGTGACTTGCTCGGGGAACATGTCAACGGCGTCCCACAGGCGCGGGTCAACGTTGCTGCTGAAGTCAGGTTCCACCCAGAGGAAGACGGGAACGCCGTGAACGCCATTGCCGCCGTTGTCGAGGACGCGGCCATCGATGGAAGCCCCGGGTCGTAGTGCGATCAGGACCGGGTCGGCATGGTCGACGCGTACGTTCGGCTGAACATGGACCGGGTAGCCGGTTGCCTGGACGCCGAGGTCGGCGAGATCAGAAGAGAATCCGTAGAGACGGAATCGGCCGTCCGCGTCGGTTGTGGTCGTTCTGGCTGGGAATTCGTACCGATCCCTTTCGTAGGCTTGAATCGTCGCGCGGCCGACCGGCTCTCCGTCGGGGCCGGTGACGGTCCCGTGGATCGCTCCGCCGGCTGCCAGCGTGAGATCGCCGAGATCGAAGTCGGACGCTCCAGCCGGCACGTCGATCAGGGAGGGTGGCCGATCGGCGTAGTCGGCGTGGTTGACCCGGACCTCGTACTCACCTGGTCCGATGGCGGGGAGTGCGAACCTGCCCCGACCGTCGGTCGCTGCGACAGCGGCGGGGGCTTCGAGCCCGGACCGGAAGTCGGATGGGTCGAGAGGCCAGAGCAGCGAGATCTGTGCCTCCGCCACCGGGTTTCCGGCGGTATCGACGACTGAGCCGAGGACACGCCGGCCCTTGCTCAGCACGAGATGAACGGGGTCGACGGGCATGCCCGGCTCGAGAGGCGGCAGGTCGAGGACGGAAGGGGCGTAGCCCGCCGCTTGTGCGGTCAAGCGGTAGGTATGTCCGTACAGGGCTTCCTCCACTCGGAAGGACCCGTCGGAGCCTGAAGTGGCCGGAGTGGATGAGAACGAGAAGCTTGGCGGGACTCCGGCGCCGCGGGGTTCGGCCCGGATGCCGGCGCCGGCAACGGGTTGACCGGCGTCGTCCGTGACCAGGCCCCGAATGGGCGCTGAAGGCGTCAATCCGATTCGCACTTCCTCCCGGTTGGACAGGTCCACAACGCGGATAGCGACTCCTTCGGGAAGGAAGCCGGCCGCCGTCGCTCGGAGATACGTTCCTCCAGGAGCGGGCCGGGTGCTCACGTCGAAAGCGCCGGTGGAGTCGCTGAAAGCGTGGTGGCCGGGGAACGACCGGACCCAGATTGCCGCGCTGTGGATTGGCAGACCGGACGCCGCGTCGACGATCCGGCCAGGAATCCGGAGGGGATCTTCGAGTCGCACGTCGAGGATGTGCTGGCGTTCCTGCGATTCGGCCGGACTCGCTGCCGGCAGCGACACCTGGGCGAAAGCGCCGTCCGCTGCTTCGACTTCCAGGGCGGTCTCCGCGCCGGGCGTGCGGCCGATCACTGTTTCTCCGTTCTCGTCGGTGATGGCCAAGGGCGTGTCGGAGCCGCCGAGGGCGCCCGGAGTGCCGAGCGTCCTGAGGGCGGTGGGTGTGCCGTCGTTCATCATCCGGTCACGGGCGCTGGCGGTCCGGATGAGCACACCGGGAGCGGGTGCGCCGGTTGGACCGCGGACGCGAAGTCGGACACCGGGGTCTCGCTCCAGCCGCAGCGCGGCACGGCCGGATCGCGTCTTGCCCTTGCCGAGGACGAATCCGCTCGCCGAGACGACGACGGTGGCGTCGGCGGTCGGCATGGCGATACGGGCGATTCCTTCGGCGTCGGTGCGAGACGAGGACGGATGGTGGGTGGGCAAGATCAACTGAACCGACGGGAGTGAGTAGTTTCCCAAGCTGTCTTCGTGAGCCATCCGGGTCAGAGCGCCAAGGGTGCGAGGCGATACCCAGACGGTTGGACTTGCCACGACCAGTGCTCCCTCGATCGGCTGATCGTCCGTATCGAGCACCCGGACGGCGACGAGATGGCGATCGGGCGCGTCGATCGTGTTCGTGACCTTGGCGCCCTTGAGCGGGAGCAGTTCGCCGTACGTCAGCGGCATGCCGTTGCCCGGCTCGTTCGGGGGCGTGGAGCGCCCGAACTCCAGCCGGTAGGGGCCGGTTGCAGGCGCCGAGAGGGAGAAGATTCCATCCGCGTCGGAGCGAGTCCGGTCAATCGCCTCCGGCAGCGCGTCCGCGTGACCGAGAACGTACAGATCCGATTCGAAGGCGCTCGGATGGGGTCGCAGAACCACCTCGATGTCTGCGGCGGGAGCGCCGCTGTCGTCGACGACGGTGCCGGTGATGGTGTTGGGCGAGTCGGCGGGTTGGGCGGCGAGGGGGCCGGCGGCGAGTCCGGCGAGGCCGGCCAGGGCGAGTCCCGGGAGCATTCGGGGGAACGTGTCCAACGGCAACGCCCTTGCTCGACGGGACATACCGGGAGTCTACGGGACGCGGCGTCCGGCGCTTGCCGCCGGGTCGTCGAGAGGCGATGTAGGCTCGGCCCGTGAGGTTCAGCGGCGGAGAAGAGGACCCCGGCTGCCATTGGCCGACCCTGGCGACGCTCGCGGTTTCTCTGCTGGCGAGCGGCTGCGCCTATGTGGATCCGCAGTGTCTGGCGCCGGGTCTCGGCGTAGATGCGACCGGACTGCTCCGTCTGGACTTGAACCTGCAGCATTCGTACACGCTCTGGCCTTGGAGCGATCCACAGACCTACACGGAGCACCGTGAGCTGACGATCGACTCTGCCGGCTGGTGGGAGTACACGGAAGGGCATGGCGGCGAACTGACGATTTGCCGGCGAGTTGGCGAGGAACGACTCGGCGCTCTGGAGGGTCTCTGGACGAGTTCGGCGGGCGAGAGGGCCCGACCACTGTGCGCCGCCGGCTACGGTTATCGACCCTGGGGCTACCCGGATGCTTGCCGCGCAGCGGGAGTCGAGCGGAGACGGCGCGCCTCCGCCTACCTCCCCTACCTGGACATGACCTACTATGCCGAAGACGGCCCGGTCGCGCTGTTCTGGGACCTGGAGTCGCAACTGCCTGGGGAACTCGAAGAGTCCGTGACAGGCATGCTGGGACTGCTTTGCGGCGAGAGCACGAAACTCCGGAGGATCCTCAAGGGGAGTCTGCCGGAGCTTGCGGCCAGAGCGGGCTGCGCGAACGGTGAGCCTTGAGGCCGCGGCGCAGCAGAGCGGCGGCACGGTCCGAGGTCGTTCGCCTCTTGGCGGCCTTGGCCGTCGTGCTCCTGCTTGGTGGCTGCAGCTACGCGTTGACCCCGTGGAAGTTCAACTGGCGGGAGCCCCTCCGTTGTTTCGACGACGAGCAGGGCTACCACTACCGTTCCCGCGGGACGCGGCTGACATTGAAGGTCGCTCCGGTCGACCGGAGTCCGGTCGAGGTCGGGCTCCTGGTCGACGAGGACGGAAGCGCGAGCTACTCCACCAACTGGCGTGGCGCGACCGCGTGCCTGTCCTTCCGGATGTCGGACATCGAAGCGCTGGATCGACTCTGGGGGAACGAGGATCTCCTTGCAAACGCGCCCGAGGCATGCGGACCGCGTTTGTCCCTGGTGGAGGGAGGAGCGCCAAGGGAAGGCTGGACGTTCAGGAGCTGCGGCCCCCACCGTCGTTCGGACGAGGCTGATGCCTGCCGGTCGGGTGACGTTGCCATGGCGGGCCGTGCGGCGTCTTCCATGCGCAACGTGTGGCTTGAGTACGTCGGCCCCGGGGAGGAATCGCACGTGGACTTCCGGTGGGACCTTTCGGCGCCGCTGCCGGAACTCTACGAGGGCACGTTGGTGGAGACGCTGGGCCTCCTGTGCGCCCGCAGCGCGGAGTTGGCGGCCGCGTTCCGGGAACGGTTGCCGGTCGACTTGGCGCGGCGGATCGACTGCCGGTCCGCCCGCCGCTGAGCGCTTTGTCGACGGACCTTCAGGCCGCCTTCGCGGACTCGAAGGCGGCGGCAATTGCGAGCGTCAGGCGGTCGCTCGCTCGCGGCGTGACTATCTGGAGGCCCACCGGCAGCCCGGACGCGGCGCCGCACGGCACAGAGATGGCCGGGCAGCCGGTGACGGTGATCGAGTAGCAGGAGGCCATCCAGTCGGTGTAGGTCGCCATCGACTGTCCGTCGACCTGCGTGGGGTAGGGCCGGTCGATGTCGAACGGCAGGACCTGGACGGTTGGGAGGAGCAGGGCGTCATAGAGCTCGAAGAAGTCGACTACGCGACAATGCAGGCGGGTGCGTTCGGCCTGAGCGGTCGCGACTTCCGGGCCGGTGAGCGCGAGACCCCGTTCGATCTCCTCGATCACGGTGTCCTTCATCTGGTGTCGGTGGTCGGCGAGCAGGGGGCCGAGCTTGTCGGCGAACAGGTTAGCGCGCAGGGTTCGGAAGATGCTGTCGGCGCCTGAGA
>JAGWAG010000090.1 GCA_021296535.1 Acidobacteriota bacterium
CGCCGAGTGGGTGTACTGGCTCTCGTTGATCTCCCGGCCCAGGCCGAGGGCGGTGTTCACCATGCCGCCGTCGCCGAAGGACGGGTCCGGCTCGCCGGTCTTCAGGTCGAGCGAGATCAGGCGCCGGTGGTGGGCCGCGTAGATCAGCCGTTCGACGGGTTCACCGTCGACTTCCCCGCTCCAGTACTCGAGTCCGCGCTGCTGGAAGCCGGCGTTGGCCGGACGGCCGGCGTCATAGCTCCTCGGGTCGTAGACCCAGCGCGTTTCGCCGGTGGCCGGATCGAGCGCCGCCACCTGACTGAGCGAGGTCGTGATGTAAAGCGTGCCGTCGATGTAGAGCGGCGTGCTCTTGTACATCCCGCCGCGGTACTCCGTGTCGGCCTCGGTTTCGACTGATGCCCAGCGCCAGACTTCGCGCAACTGGTCGACGTTCGCGGGGTTGATCTGGTCGAGCGGCGAGTACTTCGTCGACGCGCGGTCGGCGGCGTAGTGGCGCCATTCGCCTGCCGGCGTCTGGACGGCTGCATCCGCGTCGCCAGTGCGGTCGCTGCCGCAGGCCATTGCAAGGAGAGACGGGAGGAGCACCGCGGCGTGCGAGAACACGCGGAAGCCGGAAGCCGGCCAGAGGGCCGGCGCACCCAGTGTGCGGGCGCCGTGCCGAGAGCCAGATGCCGGCCGGGACGACGACGCACCCAGTAGGGAGGCGTTGTTCATGAGCATCCGGCGAGTCTACGCGTCCATCTTGTACGCTAAGCGGCCCTCAACAACACGGCGCAACAGGAGAAGAGCAATGGCGTGGGACTTCGAAACGGACCCTGAGTTTCAGGACAAGCTGGACTGGATGGACGAGTTCGTCCGGGACGAGATCGAGCCGTTGCGGTTCGTCCTCGGCAGCCCCTACGACCTCTCCTGCCCGAACCGCCAGAAGCTGATCCCGCCGCTCCAGGAAGAGGTCAAGAAGAGACAGCTCTGGGCCTGCCACCTGGGGCCCGACCTCGGCGGCCAGGGTTACGGCCAGGTCAAGCTGGCGCTGATGAACGAGATCCTAGGCCGATCGCCGCACGCGCCGATCGTCTTCGGCTGCCAGGCGCCGGACTCGGGCAACGCGGAGATCCTCGCCCACTACGGCACGGACGAGCAGAAGGCGCGTTTCCTGCAGCCCCTGCTCGACAACCAGATCGTCTCCGCCTACTCGATGACCGAGCCGCACGGCGGCTCCGATCCAAAGGTGTTCAAGACGAGCGCCGTCCTCGACGGCGACGAGTGGGTGATCAACGGCGAGAAGTGGTTCTCCTCGAACGCCCGCTACGCCTCCTTCCTGATCGTCATGGTGGTCACCGACCCGCAAGCGCCGCCCTACAACAAGATGTCCATGTTCCTGGTGCCGAAGGAGACGCCGGGGGTGAAGATTGTCCGCAACGTCGGCGTCGGCACGGGGACCGAGGAGGGCTCGCACGGCTACGTCCGCTACACGGACGTCCGGATCCCCAAGGACCACCTGCTGGGCCAGCGCGGCCAGGGCTTCGTCGTCGCCCAGACCCGCCTCGGCGGCGGCCGCATCCACCACGCGATGCGCACGATCGCCAAGGTGCGCACCGCCTTCGACCAGATGTGCGAGCGGGTGCTCTCCCGCGAGACCCAGGGAGAGCTGCTGGCGCAGAAGCAACTCGTGCAGGAGAAGATCGCCGACTCCTGGACCCAGATCGAGCAGTTCCGGCTGTTCGTGCTCCAGACCGCCTGGAAGATCGACAAGTACAAGGACTACCGGATGGTCCGCAAGGACATCTCGGCGGTCAAGACGGTCATGCCGAAGGTCTACCTCGACGTCTTCTCACGGGCGCTGATGATCCACGGCTCGCTGGGCGTCTCGAACGAGATGCCCTACTCGGCCGGCGTCATCGACTCGTTCCACATGGCCCTGGCGGACGGTCCGACCGAGGTCCACAAGGTCACGGTGGCGCGGCAACTCCTGCGCGAGTACGCCGGCACGGACGACCTGTTCCCGACCACCCACCTGCCAAAGCTGCGGCAGGCGGCGTACGACAAATACGCCGGCGTGCTGGAGCAGGAAGTGGCGGCGCTGTAAGACAGACAAGGTCGCCGCTTCGTGGCGCGTCGTCTTCCAGAAGCCGGCCAGAAGGCCGGCGCATCCAGTGGCGGCGCTGTAGGCCGCAGCTACGCGTGCGCCATGGCCGTGGCGCGCAGGCCAAGGCCGGCCACGACCGCGAACAGCAGCGCGAAGACCAGGTTCGCGATGCCGCCGGTTTCGCCCATCAGGCCCATCACCGCGAGGACGAGCAGCGCCACCGCGGTCAGAATCGAGAAGACGTTGCCCATCTTCTGGGCATCTTCCTCGCTGCCCCCCATGCAGCCGATGCGGACCAGGAAAAAGGTCAGCACGGCGAAGAAGGCAAGCAGGTTCCACCAGGAGCCGGCGGCGGCGTCGACCATGGCCTGACTGGCCCACCAGCCGGCGCCGAGAAGGTACGCGATCGCAAACAGAAAGTTCTTCAACATGGCGAACGGGAATCTAGCCGACCGGCCCCGGATCGGCAAGCCCGGCGGGTCTCCCCAAGCACCGGGACCGCCCGACCGAGTAGCGGAACACGCACGTTCTCACCGAACCTTCACACGCCAGCGTGCTAACGTCTCGCCTTCACCGAATCGTCACTCCCCGGGCCCCGGCCCGGTCTTCCGACGGAGGCACCCGACATGCTCCTCGATCTCGCCAAGAACCGTTCGATCCTCATCGTGGCGGCAGCCGCGCTGCTGCTCTTCTTCGCCGGCTGCGCCGCGGAATCCGGCGAGGACCACGCGGACCACGACCACGCGGAAGGTGACATGGATCACGCCGAAGAAGCGGCCGACGACGGCGCCCCCCGCGTCTACTTCGTGGGACTCGAGGACCACGCCACGATCCCCAGCCTGGTCGACCTGCAGTTCGCGGCCGAGAACTTCATCATCGAACCGGTAGGCGACGGCGCGATCAACGAGGGCGCCGGCCACTACCACATCGCGATCGACGGCGAGTGCCTGGAGCCGGGCATCGTGATCCCGACCGCCGACCCGTGGATCCACTTCGGCGACGGCTCGGACTCGATCGAGCTTGAGCTGCCCCCTGGCGAGCACTACCTTTGCCTGCAGATCGGCGACGGCGAGCACCGGACGCTCGACGAACCGGGCCTGTCGCAGTACATCATGGTGCATGTGGAGGAAGAGGAAGCGGCAGCCGAGTAGCCCGCTACTCGAAGAAGAACGGGCTCGTCCAGGCGGCGCCGCCGTCAGCCTGGACGACGCGCAGGTAGAGGTAACCGCCGGACCGGAAGGCGGGCAGTGTGACCGTCAGGCTGCACTCGCGCTCCCGTTCCGGGCACAGGGCTTCGCCCGCGATCGCGCCGGCGCCGGTCGCACTCTGGCGGCTGATCACATCGATCCGGTCAATCTCGCCCGGCGCCACCGCCCGCACGACGAGCGTCCCTTCCGGCACGCCGGCAATCGGCCCCACTTCACCGGCGGCTGCCGCGGCGGCCGGGATGTCGGCGCCGATGGGCCAGCCGGCGTAGCTCGCGCGCACCACGATCCGCGGTCCGTTCGTCGCGTAGGTCCGGCGAGCCCGCAGCGCTTCGTAGATCCCTTCCCGCGTCGCGTCGTCGGCGAGGATCGCCGCCACCCCGCCGCTGGGCGACGCGAGGTGCCCGAGACCGGGATGGCCGTCATGGCCGTCGCTCGAGCCGACGAATCCCAGCCGGTAGCCGCGGTCGAGCGCGTCACGCACGTAGTTGCCCTCGACAGCGCCCCGGACCACCACGCCGGGTGAGTCCGCCGATTCGCTCGACCCGTGGACCGAGACGATCTCGGTGACCGGCTCCAGTCCGGGCGGAGGCTCCTGCGACCAGTCCGTGGGGATCGGATCGCCGGCCGAATGGTGGGCGAAAGTCAGTGCGCGAACCCCGTCAAGCCCCGCCCACAGCTCGTGCGCCTCGTCGTAACTCTCGTCGATCGAACTCAGGAGCAGACCGGCCGCCGCCTCGGTGGTCAGCTCGAAGAAGACGACGTGCCGGTGACCCTCGATCCAGTTCGTCCACTCGTATCCCGCAAGCGCCACGAAGCGGCCGGGATCGTGCAGGCGATCGACGGCATCCAGCGTCCGCCGCCAGATCGCCGGTTCGCGGTCCATGAAGCGCATGCCCCAGTGGTCGTGGTCGGTCACCGCCGCCGCGTCCAGGGCCGCGATCTCGCGGGCGTACCGCAGGAGGTCGTCCGGGGTCGCCGAGCCGTCGGAGAGGCCGGAGTGGTTCTGCAGGTCCGCCCACAGGATCCGCCGGCCGGCCGGTGAGACGAGGAGGGGAGTGCTCTCGGCTTCGAAGCCGGCGCCCGGCGAGCCGCCGTCTGCTCTACCCACCACGCGCACCGCGCCGCCCAGTTCGGCGGAGAGCCGGAGCGGGACAACGAGGCGGCCGCGGTCCTCCTCCGTCAACGCCAGGGACACGACCTTGCGGGTAGCGCCGTCCCCGCCCGGTCTGTCGCGGCCGTCAGCCACAGCGATGCCCGCAGGCAGCCGCAGTTCAAGCGTGCCGCGAAACTCCGGCCAGCCGTTGCCGGCCGCGTCGACCAGGGCCGCGACCAGGTCGACCGACTCCCCTGGTCGCGCCGTCGACGGCAGGTGCAGCAGCAGGCGCGCCGCCGGCCCCGGCAATACGTCGACCGCGGGGGACTCCGAGATCAGTTCGCGCACGCCATCGCCGTCGCCGTCGACGGCCACCCAGAACCGGGAGTCCCGCTCGGCGTACCGGTCCGCCAAGGCGCCCGCGGGCCCGGCGCCGTAGGTGATCTCGATCCGCTCCCCCGCTTCCAACGCCCGGCCGCGGACATGGACAGCCAGCAACTGCTGATCGAGCGTCTCGGCCGACAGATCGACACCTCCGGCGTCCGTTGTAATCGTCGTGTAGCCGAAGGCCGCTTCGCGCTCCGTCTGCGGTGTGCTCCAACCCCAGAACGGCGATACCTGGAGGTAGACCGCACCGCCAACCGCGACTCCCAGCGGCCCCGCCCGATAGACGATCCGCCACGTCCCTGGCCGGCCCGCGACCGCGGGCCCACCGAGCTCCTCGACGGAGGCGCTGCCGCCGCCGTCCGCCGCGGCCCGTCGCCTCGAGAGATCGGCGCGCAACTCCTCGACGATTTCGAACCGGGGCGACCGGTCAGGCCAATCACCGCCCGAGGACTCATCGGGCGCCGGCCCACACGCCGCAAGCGCCAGAACCGGGACAATGGCAAATCCGAGAGCGCGCACCCGAGAGATCCTCTCACGACCGCGAGAACGGCTGTAGTCTGGCCAACGCCCAATGCCCTTCAAGATCGCCTTCATCGGCACTCACGGCGTCGGCAAGACGACCCTCGCCTACGGTCTGGCCGCGCGCCTGAAACGCCGGGACATCCACCTCGACGTCGTCGTCGAGGTGGCGCGCCGCTGCCCGCTGCCCCTCAACGAGGGGACGACCCTGGAGGCGCAGTCGTGGATCCTTCACTCCCAGATCGCGGACGAACTCGTAGCGGAAGCGCGCGCGCCGGTCGTGATCTGCGACCGCAGCGTGCTCGACAACTACGTCTACCTGCTGTTCGCCAGGGGGCGGCAACCGGCTCTCGAACCGCTGATCGAGTCCTGGTGCGAGACCTACGACCTGTTGGTCTACGTACCCATCCTGCACGGCAGCGAGGCTCAGGCCGACGGCATCCGCGCTACCGACCCCGCCTTTCGGCAGCAGATCGACGACCGACTCTGGAACGAACTGGAGGATCGAAGGATCCCGGTCCTGGCCCTGCACCCCGAACAACGTGCCCAGTGGCTGGACACAGTGGAAGAGGCCGTGGCGAACGAGCTCCGCATACCCCAACTCGATCTGCTGTGAAGTGCCGGCGGCGCGCGTATACTCACGCCCCGAAAACGCTCGACACCGAAGACCGATACGCATAGACACGTGACCGCGGCCCCTCAGGCGAGCCGCAGGTCGACGAGCCCGAGAGGAGCCGCCATGTCCCGTCCCTACCTTCGCACCGAACTCTGCGACATGCTGGGTATCGAGTATCCCGTTTTTTCCGCCGGCATGGGCCCGGTGGCTGGCGGCGCCGAACCCGTCGCCAAAGCCGAACTGGTGGCCGCCGTTTCCGAGGCTGGCGGCTTGGGCGTGATCGGAGGCGTTGCCTACAGCCCCGAGGACCTGCGGGCCGAAATCAACAAGGTGCGCGCGAAGACGGACAAGCCGTTCGGGGTCGACCTGCTGCTGGCGTCGAACTTCCTGGAGAAGGCGGGCAGCGGACCGACCTCAGCGACGGTGCCGACCCGCGACCTGGTGCCGGCGGAAACGCGCGACGCGCTCAGGAAGATGGCCGAGCACCTGGGTATCGAGTGGATCGAGGCGCCTCCCCCGGAGCCGAGTTGGGCGGTTCCCGAGGGCAAGAGCTACGCCGGCGCCCAGATGGAAGTCCTGCTGGAGGAGAAAGTGCCCGTGTTCGCCTCCGGTCTCGGTTCCCCGGCGCCCTTCTCGAGAGCGCTGAAGGACGCCGGCATCAAGATCGTCTCCCTGGTCGGTAACGCCCGCGCCGCGCGTCGCGTGGCCGACGGCGGCGCTGACATCGTGGTCGCCCAGGGCACCGAGGCGGGCGGTCACACCGGCAAGATCGGCACCCTGGCGCTTCTGCCCCAGGTCATGGACGCGGTGGCGCCGCTGCCCGTCGTCGCGGCGGGCGGCGTCGCCGACGGCCGCGGACTGGCGGCGGTCATCGCCGCCGGCGCGATCGGCGGCTGGTGCGGCACCGCCTTCCTGGTTTCCCACGAGGCGAACCAGCCCGCACTGCAGAAGGAACGCATCATCGATGCATCCACCGAAGACACGGTCGTGACCAGGCTCTACAGCGGCAAGACGATGCGCAACATCACGAACCCGCTGATCGAGTCCTGGGAGCAGAGCGGCATCCGGGCGCTGCCGATGGGGCTCCAGGGCGTGCTCACGCGCGACCTGCTCCACTCCATCCGCACCGCCGGCAGGGACGACCTGCTGATGAACGCCGCCGGACAGACGTCCGGGATGCTGACGAAGACCCGGCCGGCGAGCGAGATCCTCCACGAGATGGTCGCGGACGCTTCGCACCTCCTGGGTGCGCGGCTCTCGGAACGGGTTCAAGTCCAGGTCGCTGTGTAACCACTGGGTGCGCCGGCCTACCAGCGTCGCGCGTCGGGCTCGATCGCCTCGAGGTCGAAGCAGTAGTACCCCGCCTGATGCCGCCAGAAGCGCTCCCGGTACGGGTACGTCCTTAGTGACGCCTGGTCCGTGGGCGCGTCGAGGCTGAAGGTCGCGCAGAGCTCGTACGCCTTCTCCCCGGTGGTCCGGAAGGCGTAGGGCTCCCGGGTCTCCGGATCGACGATCGACACGATGTTGATGTCGCGTTCGCTGCTGAGCGCTTCCAGACTCGCGGGCAGGGAACCGCTCCTCTCCCAGTAGATGTCCACGCCCCGGACGATGTCCCGCAGGTTCCCCACCCGGGCCACATCGAGTCCCCGTTCGCGCGCCGTTCCGGGCGAACCGACGACCACCAGTCCCAGAACCACCGCGACGACGACGGAGACCGCGGATGCTCCGGCGAAGATCGCGGGCAACCGGGGCACCTGACCGCCTTCGGCCGTCTCGACATCATCCTGGCGCAGGTCCCAGAAGTAGTAGCCGAAGACGCTACCCGCGATGGCGGCAACGACCGCCACCTTCAGGAGGAACCGCACGGCCAGCTCGCCGCCAAGGCCGAAGAAGACCAGGGCGATCAGGTCCCCGGCCAGAACGCCCGCCGCGACGAACAGGGTCAGGTACGTGAGCCACTTCCTGATCCGCGACGAGCGCAGTTCCGGATCGCCGCGCAGCGCGCGCCGCACCCGCCGCTGAATCAGCAGGAAGGCCGGGAAGGAGATGACGAGATACGCCAGGCCCCAGCGCAGCATCTCGGCGGAGGCCGCGGCCGGCGGCGTGAAGGCCACGTCCGTGAAGGCCCGGTTGATCAGCACGAACATCACGTTGCCGAAGCTGATCGCGGCCGTGTAGAGGGCGGCGAAGAGGACCAGGTAGAGAAACGCCTCCCGCGCGCCCAGGTACGGCCGGGGCCGCGGGATCGGCGCCACGAAGTCGCGGTCGACCCAGGCGGCGAGCGCCTTGTCGATGTCCGCCGGTCGCCAACTCGCGTCGGCCAGTGCTTCCCTGATCTCGTCGTGGCTGGCGCCCCGCGCCAGGGCTTCTCGAACGAAACGGCTCAGTTCTTCATTCACGGTGTCTCCTCCGCGTTGTTGACAACGTCAACATACACCTAGGCAAAGCGGCGTTATCATCCGCGCCATGATTTCGACAGCCGTTCTCGACGCCCTCCGATCCCTCGACACGCCGACGGTCTGCAACGCTCTGGAGGCCGTGGCACCGAAGCGCCGCGGCCACGGCTACACGGTGGACCCGTTGGTCTGCGCCAAGCCCGAGTTGCCGCCCATCGTCGGCTTTGCCCGCACCGCGCGCATCCGTGCGCAGCACCCGAACACGGCGGATCCGAAGCTGGCCCGCCGCACGTCCGTCGGTTACTACGAGTATCTGGCCGCCGGCGAAGGCCCCACGATCACCGTGATCCAGGACCTCGACGACCACGCCCGCGGCTACGGGGCTTTCTGGGGCGAGGTGACGGGCTGGGCTGTCTCGGCGTGATCACGGACGGCAGCATCCGCGACCTCGACGACGTGGCTGAGGGATTCCAGTTGCTCGCCGGCCGCATCGGACCGTCACACGCCCACGTCCACGTGGTGGACTACGGCGAGCCGGTGACCGTCGCCGGCATGGCCGTCGCGGACGGCGACCTGATCCACGCCGACCAGCACGGCGCCGTGGTGATCCCCGCCGATGTCGCCGACCGGGTCGAAGCGGCCGCCGACCTGATCGCCCGGCGCGAACGGGTGATCATCGACGCGGCCAAGCAGGACGACTTCAGCTTCGAGAAGCTGAAGGCCGCCTGGGGCGAGGC
>JAGWAG010000091.1:0-16463 GCA_021296535.1 Acidobacteriota bacterium
GCCTTCGGGAACGTAGAGGGCGGCCAGGCGTGCGACCCGGGCGTCGGTCGCGCTGTCGGACGAACTGAGGGCGAGCGTCAGGCCGGGTTGGTCGAAGACTGCTGCCGCGTCCGGTGACTCAGTTTGTGCTGTCGCCGCGCTTGCCGAGGCCAGTGAGACGAGGGTTGCTGCGGCGCAGAGTGCTTGCCAGCGAATGCGCAAGACGACCTCGCCGCCGCGTTCAGTTGGAGCCTGCGAGGACCTCGGCGCCGGTGCGGGATCCCAGGTCGTGGATCGTGCCGTGGATGAACTCGCGCATCCGCTCGCCGCCGGCGCTTCGGAGGTTCATCTCCAGGTGGTATTGCTGCACCGGGAGGATGTCCGGGATCTCGACGAAGACCGAGCGACCGTCGGCGGAGAGGGTGGCGGACGGAATCTCCAGCGCGTCCCTGCCTACTCCCTCGCCGAGAACCCGGTAGTCCTCGGAGCCGTAGCTGGCCTGGCGCAGGTACTGCCAGATCCGCATCGAGTAGTTGCCGGGGTCGGCGGCGGCCTCCGGATCGAGCTCGGTGCTGAAGCGGACGACGATGCCGTCGGTCGCGGTTTCGTAGGCCACCGGAATCCGCAACGGCTGGTCCGTGCGCCGGACGCGGTAGAAGCCGCCGGACTGGGTCCGGTCGCCCGCCCAGGCGAACAGTCCGCAGACGTAGAGGTGGTCGTCGGCGGGGTTGAAGCGACCGCGGACCAGGCCGGTGGGCGCGGCCGCGACCGGCAGTTCGACCACGGCGGCCTGACGCGGCGGCCCGTCGCCCGCCGGGGAGGCTCGCGGAAAGGCCTGGTCGAAGAGAACCGAGAACATCTTGCCGTTGCCGTAGGACAGGTAGATCAGCGACCCGTCCAGTTCGCCCCAGCGAACGCTGCGCACCCACACCGGCGCCGATGGAGAGCGGTCGACGTCGTGGTGAATCCAGGTGATCGGCTGGACGAAGTCGTCCGGGTCCCGGTCGGGCTCGCGCCAGGCCCGCATGTAGCCGTGGAAGGTTCCCGGCTCGACCCAGTTGATCCGGTTCTCCGGCGTCCAGTGACCCTCCTGGTCGGTGACGATCACGCTGCCGTCCGCGTTGACCACGAGGCCGTTCGGCGCCCGGAAACCGTTGGCGACGATCTCCGTCGAGGCGCCGTCGGCGGCGACCTTGAGGATGGTCCCGTGCTGGGGCACGCGGGCGTCGAAGTCGTGTCCGGTGCCCTTGGCGTAGTAGAAGTTGCCGCCCGCGTCCGCTTCCAGGCCCACGGCGAACTCGTGGAAGTGCGCCGACGCCTGGGCGTCGTGGTTGAAGGCCTCGTAGTGGTCTGCCTCACCGTCGCCGTTCAGGTCGTGGAGGCGGGTGATCTGGTCGCGGGACGTGATGAAGATCTCGCCGCCCCGCGTGTTCACGCCGAGCGGCTCGTAGAGTCCGGTCGCGAAGCGCTTCCAGGTGATCTCGCCGATCTCGTCGTCGCCGAGTCCGTCGACGATCCAGACGTCGCCCATCCAGGTGGCGACGACCGCGCGGCGGCCCCCGTCCAGGAAGTCGAAGCCGCCCAGGCGCATCCAGGAGCGATAGGGGTTGTCGAGCGGCGTGGTGATCGCTTCGAGCTCGAAAGCTCCGCCTCGCCGGCCGAGGATGCGGCTTTCGGTCGTGACCGTCTCGGTCCACTGTGCGGGGCCGCCGCGGGTCAGTGGTTCGAGATCGATGGCCGGGGCAACTCCTGCCGCGCGGGCCAGGAAGCCGGCGTTCGATCGACCGCGCCGCCCGATCACGATCTTGAAACGGACGGGTTCGTTGCCGGCCGGAACGCGCAGGCGGAGGTCGTCGCCGTCGCCCTCGACCCACTGAACGGCTGCCGGCGCTCCGACCAGGGCGGCGACGGTGGGGCCGCTCTGTTCGCCTCTGGCCGGGTCATCCGGGCGCGGCTCGCGGAAGCCTGCCGCTTCACTGTCGATCCAGGCCCGTCCGCCCTTCTGGTGCGCGACCTGGACCAGGAGATCCGTGTTTCTCGGCCCCAGGTTCAGGGTGCGGCTGAACAGCCCGCCGCCTTCCGAGCCACCGAGTTCCAGGGCCTCCGTGTCGCCCACCTGGTAGTGCAACACGATCTGGTTCTCGTGCACGTAGTGCCCGAGCCAGCGCGCGACGGCACGATCCTGCGGCCCGAAGCGCCGCCCGCCGCGGCCCACGATGCGCGTGTCCCGGAAGTCGTCGCCGGCCCGGGACCAGCCCGGCGAGTCCGGATTCGTGAAGACGAGGTCGCCGACGATCGCCGGCTCGACGACGTGCCTGCCGTTGTAGTTGATCGAGTTCCAGTCCATGAAGCCGGGGCCGGTCCAGCCCGCGGCCCAGCGCAGGGTGTCCGTGTCGAAGAGCAGGAACTCCGACCCCTGGGCGATGCCGCCAGGGCCCTCGTCAATGCGGATGCCGATGCCCTTGTTCGCGTTGTTGCCGTCCTCGACGATGTAGGAGTGGACCTTGAACGGCCCGTAGTCCATGTCGGACCAAGGTCTGCCGGGTTGCTGGGCGCTTGCCGCGCCAGCGAGCAGAGCAACAGCGAGCGGCAGGCCGGCGGCGGATAGACGTGACATCGGGCCGGAGGATTGTAGCCGCCGGTTGACGCCGGAGCCGGTGGAGGCTACCTTCTCGCGCACCATGAAGAAGACAACACTCTGGATCGTCGCCGTTGTAGCCGGTCTTGTTCTGCTGGGCCTTGGCTACGGCGTCGGCTGGATCGCCGGCGTGACTGGTGTCGGACGGACGGTTCCGATCGAAGAACTCTCGGAGCGCGAGCGGGCGTTCGCCGAACGGATGCAGAGTGTCGACCTGGTCGGCCATTTCACCATCGGGAACATCGAAGGGCTCGAAGAGGTCGAAGGCGTCAGCCGCGACAAGAACCCTGAGCGCTACGAGATCGCGAGTGTCTCGAAGCTCGAGGGGGAGGGTGACCGCTGGCGTTTCGACGTCCGGGTCGTCTACATGACAGTCGACGTCACGTTGCCGGTCGTCGTGCCGATCGTCTGGGCTGGCGATACGCCGATGGTCAGCATCACGGACTTCGCCATCCCCGGCCTGGGTGAGCAGTTCGGGGCGCGGGTGATGTTCTACGACGAGCGCTACGCCGGGACGTGGGATCACGGACCGTACGGGGGATTGATGTACGGCGTGATCGAGCCGGCGGGCCTACCAGGTGTCGATGTTGCGGCGCTTCTTGCCCTCGCGGACCGGAGGCGGCGGGACGGAGTCGAGGGTGCGGGCGATCCAGCGGCGGGAGTCGGCGGGATCGATCACGTCGTCGACGGCGAACGACGCGCCGGCGGTCAGGGCGCTGCCGCGCTCGTAGGCCGCCGCGACAAGCTCCTCGTAGCGGGCGCGCCGCTCTTCGGGATCTTCGATCGCCGCGAGTTCGTTGCGGAAGCCGAGCTTGACCTGGCGGTCGGCCAGGCGACGGTGAAGAAGGGCTCCTTCAGGTCGCCGCCGGCCATCGCCTGGGCGCCGAGCCCGTAGGCCTTGCGCAGCACGATCGTCAGGCTGGGCACGGATATGTTGGCGCCGACGACGAACAGGCGGCAGCAGTGGCGGACCAGGGCGGTGCGCTCGATCTCGGGGCCAACCATCATGCCGGGCGTGTCGCAGAGCACGAGGACGGGAATGTCGAAGGCGTCGCAGAGCTGGAGGAAGCGGGCGCCCTTGTCGGAGCCGTCGCTGTCGATCGCGCCGGAGAGGAACTCCGGGTTGTTCGCGAGGATGCCCACCGGCCGCCCTTCGATCCGGACCAGAGCGGTCACCATGCCGAGGCCGAATTCGGGCCGCAGTTCGAGCACGCTGCCGGTGTCGGCCAACGTGTGGATCACCTCGCGGATGTCATACACGCGCAGGCGGTTCTCGGGCACGATCCGGCGCAGGAGTCTCTGATCCGGGCAGTCGCAGTCCTGAACGCGGCCCTGGAAGTACGACAGGTACCGCTGCGCTGCGGAAACCGCCTCGATCTCGTCCTCGACCGCGATGTCGACGACGCCGTTCGGCACCTGCACATCCATCGGGCCGACTTCCTCGGGCCGAAACACGCCCAGGCCGCCGCCCTCGATCAGCGCCGGGCCGCCCATGCCGATGCTCGAGTCGGCGGTGGCGATGATCACGTCGCAGCAGCCGAGCAGCGCCGCGTTGCCGGCGAAGCAGAAGCGTGAGGTGATGCCGACGATCGGCACGAGGCCGCTCAGGCGCGCGAAGGAGGTGAAGGTCGGCGTGTCGAGGGGCCGGTAGGTTTCGTCGCTGCGGCCCTGGCCCGCCTTGGTCGTCGACGCGCCGCCTTTCCGCTTGCCGCCGGTGCCGGCGCGGCCGCCTCCGCCTTCGGCGAACAGGACGACCGGCCGCTTCCAGCGGTGGGCCAGTTCGACCATCCGGTCGGTCTTCGGATGGTTGAGCGCGCCCTGGGTGCCGGCGAGCACGGTGTAGTCGTAGGCCATCACGACGCAGCGGTTCCGATCGTCAGGGAAGAGGTCGCCGTTGATCGAACCGACCCCGGTCACCATCCCGTCGGTCGGGAACTTGCGGATGACCTCTTCCTTCGGGAGTCCGGTGCCCGGAGTCAGCACGAGCTGACCGTGCTCCACGAAGCTGCCCTCGTCGCACAACTGGTCGATGTTCTCGCGGGCCGTCCGCTGCTTCGTGTTGCGCCGCTTCCTGACTGCGTCGGGCCGGGCCTCGTCGAGCGTCACCCGGTGGCGTTCGAGCACCTCGGCGAGGTCGGGTCGTACCGCGTCGAGGTCGATGTCGGTTTCCTCTTCGTCACCCGAGACCTCGATGTCCCGCTCCTCGATCAGCGCCAGGACGTGGCCTTCCCAGACCGCGTCGCCGACGGCGGCGCGGAGGTCGCGGAGCACGCCACCCACCTCCGTGCGGATCTCGTGCTCCATCTTCATCGCTTCCATGACGAAGAGGAGTTGCCCGGGAGCGACCTCCTGGCCGGGTTCCGCTTCGTGGCTGAGTACGGTTCCCTGCATCGGGGCGCGGACGGGGGTGAGACCTTCGGGGACCGGCGCCTGTTCGACCGGAGGGGGCGCCGCGCCGGGCACGCTGACCGCTGGCCCGCCCGATTTGCCGTGATCCAGTACGGCGAGCGGGTCGACGGCGTCGACCTTGACGCCTGCCAGGCCGCGCTCCGGGCGCGCGGCACCGTCCTGGGGGGTGGGATCCCCTAACGCGGCCGCGGCCTCGACGAGTTCGGCCAGGCGCTCGTCGACGAAGCGGGTGTGGACGTTCCACGTCTCGGCCTCGTCCCGCATGAGAAGAGCGCGCAGGAAGGAAGCGTTCGTTTCGATGCCCTCGATCCGAAAGTCGCCGAGCGCGCGGGCGGTTCGGGCCAGGGCGGCGCCATGGTCCGCCTGCGGCACGCGGCCGACGACCTTGGCCAGCAGGGAGTCGAATCGGGGATTCGTCTGGTAGCCGGTGTAGCCGAAGGTGTCGGTGCGCAGTCCGGGTCCGCTGGGGGGCTCAAATGCGGTGAGGAGGCCGCCCGTCGGCAAGACGGCGCCGCCGGCAGCCATTTTCTCCATATTGACCCGGGCTTGCACGGCAGTGCCGCGCGGTTCCGTGCCGTTTTGCGGCGAGAAACCCAGTTCGGCCAGCAAGCGGCCCCGGGCCAGTTCAAGCTGGAGGTGGACGAGGTCGACGCCGAAGACCTCCTCGGTCACCGTGTGCTCGACCTGCAGGCGCGCGTTCGCCTCGATGAAGAAGAACCGCGGCTCCGCACTTTGTCCGCCGCCGGTCTCGACCAGGAACTCGAAGGTGCCGAGGTTGCGGTAGGCCGCTGCGGCAGCGAGGGCGAGCGCTGCATCACGGATCGCGTCGCGCAGCGAAGGTGGCAGGCAGGGCGCGGGCGCGATCTCGATCAGCTTCTGGTGGCGCCGTTGAAAGCTGCAGTCCCGATCGCCGAAGTGGACGACGGTTCCGCTCTCGTCGCCGGCGACCTGGACCTCCACGTGGCGGACCGCCGTGAGCAGCTGCTGTTGTCGAATGCGGCTCCGGCTTCGGAAACCGCCCGGCGGTACGCATCCTCGAGTTCGTCTTCGCGGGTCACGATCCGCATGCCGCGGCCTCCGCCGCCGCCGACGGCCTTGATCAGCATCGAGGAGCCCGGGGGCAAGTCGTCCATGAACGAGCGGGCCTGGTCCAGGGTGACCGGCTCGGAGACCCCGTGTACGACCGGAACGCCCTGCTCCTGCGCGAGCGCCCGGGCCCGCGCCTTGTCGCCGAACAGCTCCAGGGCCTCGGGCGTCGGGCCGACGAAACGGGCGCCCGCGTCGAGGCAGGCGCGGGCGAAGCCGGCGTTTTCGCTCAGAAAGCCGTAGCCCGGGTGGACCGCGTCGCATTCGTGCCCCGCGGCGGCCCGCAGCAGTTGCTCGCCGTCGAGGTAGGCGGCGGGGCCGGAGCCGTTGAGCGCCGCCGCTTCGTCGGCCCTGCGGACATGGAGCGACTGGTCGTCGTCCTCGGAGTACACCGCCACGGTTGAGATGTCGAGTTCCGCCGCGGCGCGGGCGATGCGTACCGCGATCTCGCCGCGGTTGGCTATCAGCAACTTCATCGGCCTTCGTTCCTCCGGGCCGAAAGGGCCCCTCTGCTCGGAAGGGCCGCTATCCTACGCGCTTGCGCGGTCGCCGCTTCCCACCTCAAGCCGGAGAAGTTCCCATCGCCATGAAAGTCCTTCGCACTCTCGACGAACGCTTCGCCAACCTGCCCGACTTCGACTACGAGCCGCACTACACGGTCGTGCCGAGAGGCGACGGCGAAGGGGAGGGTCTACGGATCCATCACGTGGAGGCAGGGCCGGCGGACGGTCCGATCGTGCTCTTGATGCACGGCCAGCCGACCTGGAGCTTCCTCTACCGGCGCATGATTCCGGTGCTGGCGGAGCGGGGGATGCGGGTGATGGCGCCTGACCTCGTCGGCTACGGCCGGTCCGACAAGCCGACCGAGCGCGATGACTACACCTACCAGCGCCAGGTCGACTGGTTGAGCGCCTGGTTGCGCAGCAACGGCGTCGAGCATGCGACCCTGGTCGGTCAGGACTGGGGAGGACTGATCGGGCTGCGGATGGCCGCTGCCGATCCAGCGCGGTTCGACCGCATCGTCGCGGCGAACACCGGCCTGCCGCTGCCGCTGCAGATGCCCGAGGAGATGGTCAAGAAGATCGAGACGTTCCGGGAGGAGGCGCCGACGCCGACCATGATGGAGATGCAACGGCAGATCTCGCAGATGGGAACGGACCCGGCGGTGAAGTTCGCGTACTGGCAGAAGTGGACCTGGGAGACCGAGGACATTCCGGTCGGGCTCATGCTCGCGGCCAGCGTCGACGGCGTATCGCTCACGCCCGAGGAGGTCGCGGCCTACGATGCGCCCTTCCCCGACCCGTCCTACAAGGCGGGAACCCGGGCCATGCCAAGCCGGGTGCCGATGCTGCCGAACGACCCCTCGGTGCCGGCGCAGATCGAGGCCTGGAAGGTGTTCTCACAGTGGACGAAGCCCTTTCTGTGCGCCTTCTCGGACAACGATCCGGTGACGGGCGGCGCCCGGAAGCCCTTTGAGTCGAGGATTCCCGGAGCCACGGGCCAGCCTCACCGGACGATCGAGGGCGGTGGTCACTTCCTCCAGGAGGGGCGCGGCCAGGAACTGGCCACGATCGTCGCCGACTTCATCGAACAGACGCCGGTGGGCGGGTAGGACGCGGTGGCCGTCCACCGCCACAGGTTGCGGCGTCGCCGCTTGCTGCGGCGCGGGCTGATCGCGCTCGTGGCAGCCATCGCGCGGCTGCCAGGGTGTACCTGCGCTCCGCTCCGCGGCCGCCCGATACGACGGAGGCGGGTCTGCTGACCGGAGGCGGCGGCGAGGTCGACCACTGCGACCTGCCGGTGCTGGACGGGTCGGGCCTTACCGCCGACGAGATACCGGTCGCCTACACCCCGGGATGCGCCGGCTATACCCAGTGGCCGCACCCGGTCCTGGCCGCCTGCACCGAGCCGTTGCCTGCCGGGGGGCCCGACCTTCGCGGTCTGTGGCTGGATGACAGCAGCGGCCACCTCGAACGGGTGGAGCAGTGCGGTGACCGGGTCGTCGTGACGTCTGCCGGCGTTATCCACGACATGCGCGCGGACGGCACGCTCCGAAACGGCGTCAACGACGTGAATCCGCGCTGCATGCGGATTCGCAACCGGACCCGCTATCGGGACGGGGTGCTGGAGATGGACGGCTACGGGATTCCCTGGATCCGCGTCAAGCGTTGGATGGAGGGCGACGAACTGCAGGCCGGCGTCCACCGGATGGGCCGCATTTGCCACGTGCCGGCAGACCGCGTGACGCGCGAGCCGTACTGACCGAGCCGCCTCCCATCCTCTCCGTTACGATGCCTCCATGCTCGGCACGACGCTCGACGCCAAGGCGTACCTCGACCGTCTTCGCGTCGAACTGGCCCGGGTGGACGCGGCGGCGGTCGAGCGATGGGCGGACTTCGTGTTCGACGTCTGGACCCGGGGGAGCACGCTCTACCTGATCGGGAATGGCGGCTCGGCGGCGGCGGCGAGCCACCTCAGCGTTGATCTGGGCAAGGGCACGGTCGCCGCGGACAACCTGCGTGACGAGTCGCATCGACGGCTGCGCGTGGTCAGCCTGACCGACAACGTACCGTGGATCACCGCTACGAGCAGGTCTTCGTCCAGCAGTTGATGAGCGCGGCGATGGGCGGCGACGCGTTGATCGCCTTCAGCGGTTCGGGCAACAGCCCGAACGTTCTGGCGGCGGTGGACTGGGCGAACCGCCATGGACTCCGTACCTTCGGCGTGACCGGGTTCGACGGCGGCCGGCTGAAGGAACTCCAGCAGGACGGCGTCCATGTCGACCTGGACGACATGGCGATGGTCGAGAGCGTGCATGTGAGCCTGTTCCACTGGGTCGTCGACGACGTGTACGCGCGCACCCAGCAGACGGGGCGGTACGCCTGAAGGCCACGCAGTGAACGCTCCGTCGACAGGCCGACGGGTCAGTCTGCCGGGGCGGGGTGCGACCTGGGTGCACGAGGTCAAAGGACCCCCCGGGGCGCCGGTCCTGCTGCTCATGCACGGACTGGCAGCGACGGCGCTCCTGAACTGGGCCACGAGCTTCACGACTCTCGGCCGCGGCTTCCGGGTCATCGCCCTCGACCATCGTGGCCATGGCCGCGGCATTCGTCGGATCGGCGCCTTCAAGCTCGAGGACTGCGCCGACGACGCGGCGGCGCTGGCCGACCACCTGGGCGTGGAGCGGGTGATCCCGGTCGGCTACTCGATGGGCGGCGCGGTGGCGCAGTTGTTCTGGCGCCGCCATCCGGCCCGGACCGCGGGTCTCGTGCTCTGCGCTACGGGCTCCCGCTTCGGCGGCCCGCGGGCCGAGCGCGCCGCGTCCACGCTGGGTCCCCTGCTGTCGCTTGCCGCGCGGGTGGCGCCTCAGACGCTATGGGACAGCGTGGGCGAACGAATGCTCGCGAACGTTCAGGATCCCGACCTGCAGCAGACCGTGAAGGAGCAGATCGGACCGACCGATCCGCTGCCGCCGCGCTCGGCCGGTTCGACTCGAGCCCATGGCTCGTCGAGGTCGACGTGCCCACCGCGGTGGTCCTGACGGAGCAGGACGGGCACATTCCGCCCAAGTACCAGGCGCTGATGGCGGCGCAGGTTCCCGGTGCCTCGGTTCACCCGGTGGATGCCGATCACTACGCCTGTGTGGCGCGACCGGACCTCTTCGTTCCGGCGCTGTTCGCTGCCTGCAGGTCCGTTGCGCTCCGCGGCGCGCCGGTGCATGCGGTGCCGGCTGCGGCCTCCTAGCGGCGCTTTCGCTTCCGCCGCCGGCGCTGACGTCGCCGCGGCCGGGTGACGCGGGCAGGCAAAGCGGCGGGTTGCCGGCTGAGATTCACGAGCCACTCCCACGAGACGTGGCTCCACGCGGTTACCTTCTCGACCGCGCGGTCCACGAGGTCGTAGATCACGGGCACGACGAGCAGGGTGAGCAGGGTGGAGGTGGCCATGCCGCCCATCGTCAGCACCGCGATCGCCGCTCGGGCCTCGGAGCCGGAAGCGGTGGAGAACGCAACCGGGAGCAGGCCGCAGATCAGGGAAAGCGCAGTCATCAGCACCGGCCGCAGGCGCGCCGGCCCGGCCTCGAGAATGGCCTCCTGGCGCGACCGCCCGTCCTGGCGGAGCCGGTTGATGTAGTCGATCAGCAGGATGCCGTTCTTCATCACCAGCCCCATCAGTACCAGGAGGCCGATGCCGCTCATCATGTCGAGCGGTTTGCCCGAGAGTTTCAGGGCCAGGAAGGCGCCGATGAAGGAGAGGGGCGCCGACATCATGATCGTGACCGGGTGGACGAGGGAGTTGAAGAGTGACGCCAGCACCATGTAGATGGCGGCGATGGCCAGCACGAAAGCGAAGAGCAGCGAGAAGCCCGTCTCCCGCATGACGACGGTCATGCCGCTGGGCACGAGCTCGTTCGGCGCCGCGAGGCCGATCTGCCGGCCGTACTCCTCGACCCGGGCGGCCAGTTCGGACTGCGCTGTTCCCTCCGCGGCGTTCGCCGCGATCGTGATCTCCCGGGCGCGGTTCCGCCGGCTGATCTGGACCGCGCCTTCGCCGAGCCGGATGTCGGCGACGTTGGTGATCGGGGTCAGTTGACCGGAGGCGGTGCGGATCTGGATCAGGTCCAGCTTCTCCGGAGTGTCCCGGTACTCGGGCAGGACCTGGACCCGGACGTCGTAGCGTTCCCCGCCCTCTTCGAAGGAGCCCAGTTCCTCGCCCGCGAGCAGGGTGCGGATCGTGCGGCCGATAACCGTCGCCTGCACCCCGAGGTCGGCGGCGCGGTCGCGGTCCACGTCGATCTCGATCTCGGGCTTGCCGGTCTCCCAACTCGTTCCGACGTCGACGAAGGCGGGGTCGGATCGCATCAGCCTCACCAGCCGCTCCGAGTAGAACTCGAGCTCCTCCATCGACGGCCCCCGCAGGCTGTAGGTCACGGCGCGCGCACCCAACTGGTCGTCGCTGCCGGCGATCCAGTTGATCGGCGATACGGCGATCTCCTCGGCCTGGGGAACCCGCACCAGCAGTTGCTCCCGGACCCGGTCCATGATTGCCGCCTGGCTGAGGTCGCGCTCCCGCTTGTTCGTCAACTGGACGTAAACCGAAGCGCGGTGGGGCTCCTTCCGGCTGCCGCCGCCGATCGTCGCGAAGCGGTTCCGGACCTCCGGGTCGGCTTCGAGCACCTGGTCGACGCGACGCGCCGCCTCCGAGGTGACGGCGAGGGGTGTGCCGATCGGCATCTTCAGGTCCACGTTGAACTCGCTGCGATCCTCGGCCACGAACAGGTCGAACGGCAGCGTGCGGGCGACCAGGACACCGCCTGCCATCGCCACCACCGCGACGATCAGGGTGATCAGGCGGTGGGCGAGGGCACGACGGAGAACCGCCTGGTAGAAGCGGTCCAGGCCGTCGAGGGCCCGGCCCAGGCCGCGGCTTACCGGGTCCCTTCCCTGGCTCGCCGTGAGCACGCGGCTGCCGAGCATGGGGGTGAAGGTCAGCGCGAACACGCTCGACACGCAGACGGCGATCGCCATGACCATGCCGAACTCGTAGAACCACTGTCCGACCGTGCCGGTCAGAAAGGCGATCGGCACGAACACCGCGCACAGGGCGAGGGTGGTCGAGATGACGGCCAGCGTCACCTGACTGGCGCCCTCCTCTGCCGCCTCGCGACGCCCCAGGCCCTGCTCGATTCGGCGGTAGATCACCTCCAGGACGACGATCGCGTCGTCGATCACGACGCCGATCGCCAGGGAGAGAGCCATCAGCGTCATCACGTTCAGCGTGAAGCCGGCCAGGTAGAAGAAGGTGAACGACGCGATCACGGAGGAGGGGATCGCGAGCGCGGAGATCAGGGTCGACCTCGGGTTGCGAAGGAACAGGAGGACGACCGCGACCACGAGGAGGCCGCCCCAGAGCATGTTGGAGAACACGGAGTAGATCGAGTCCTCGATGAACACCGCCATGTCGCGGGTGATCAGGACCTGCGTGCCGGGCGGCAGGTTCGGGCGTAGCGCTTCGACCTCGGCACGGACGGCCTCGGCGACGGAGACGGTGTTCGCGCCGCTTCGCCGCCTCAATTCGAGCGAGACCCCTCGTTGACCGTTGAAGCGGGCGAGGGACCGCTCTTCCGCCAAGCCGTCCTCGATCTTGGCCACGTCGCGGAGGTAGACCAGCCGGCCTCCGCGTTCGGCGGCGATCAGGGCGCCGAAGTCCTCGACGTGCTTGACCCGGCCCGACGTGGTCACGGTCCACTCCCGTTCGCGCCCCTCGACGCGCCCGCCGGCCGTTTCGGCGTTTTCCAGCAGGAGGGCGGAGCGGACGTCGTCGATCGACAGTCCGTAGCCGGCGAGCCGCACGGGGTCGAGCCAGATCCGCACCTCGCGGCGGCGCGAGCCGATGATCTCGATGCTGCCGACGCCGGGCAGGCGCTCGAGGCGGTCCTTGACCATGTTCTCCGCGATCTCGGACAGCTCGCGGACAGATACCGGGCCGCCCAGCATGACCGACAGGATGGGCGTCGCGTCCGGGTCGAGCTGGGTGACCACCGGATCCTCGGCGTCGAGCGGCAGGTCGGCGCGCACGGGCGCGACCTTCTCGCGCACCTGCTGCGCCTTGACGTCCACGTCGTAGCTCGTCTCGAACTCGACGAAGACCTGGGAGACTCCTTCTGAGGAGACCGAACTCAGGTCGCGGATGCCCTCGATCGTGTTGATCTGCTCCTCGAGGATGTCGGTGACTTCGGTCTCTACCGTTTCGGGCGACGCCCCTTCGAGGACCGTCGTCACGGTGAGGAAGGGAACCTCGACATCCGGGTTCAGGTCGACGTTGAGCCGGTTCAGGGACACCAGGCCCAGCGCGACCAGCGCCACGTTCAGCATCAACGCGAAGACGGGCCTGCGGATCGAGATGAGCGGCAGGTTCAGCATCGGCGGGAACGGGACCTCAAGGCGCGTTGGGGAGTACGGCGGAAGGCGAGTTCGGGCCGCTACCCGCGGGCGGTGGTTCGGGAGCGTTGATCGGCGCGCCGTCGGCGAGCCGTTCGATCAGGGGGCCTGTGATCACCGCGTCGCCCGGCTTGGCGCCGCTTCTGATCTCGACCCAGCGGGCGCCGGCGGCGCCGACCGTCACTTCGATCTGACGCGCGCGGCCGGCCTGAGCGCTGAAGACGTAAGCACGGCCGTCGCGGTTGAGGACCGCGGCCCGTTCGACGATCGTCGCGCCGTGGGTCCGCGGTCTGATCTCGGCGCGGACGAAGGCGCCCGCCTTGGCCCCGCGTATCTCGCCGGGAACCGGTGACCGCACCCGGTAAGTGCGCGTGTCGGGGTCGATCCTGGCGTTGACCGAGGCGATCGTCGACTCGAACGGCGCGGCGGCGCCCTCGACGATCAGGAGGGCGGGATCGCCAACCTGGACCGGCGCGGCCGCCGCGGCCGGTACGTCGAGTTCGGCCGCGAAACCGGTCTGCTCCTGGATCGTGACGACGACGGAACCGGGGCCGACGATCGCGCCCTCGTGGAGCTGGCGTTCGACCACGTGGGCGTCGTAGGGGCTGATCACGGCAGTCCGCGACAGATCCTGCTCGGCGCTCTGCATGGCGGCGAGCTCCTGCTCGACGCGGGCCTTGGCCACCGCCAGCAGGGTTCGTTGCTGGTCGAGGTGCTGGGGCGGGGCGACTTCCTGCTCGGCCAGGCGTTCCACCCGTGCGAGTTCCTGCAGGGCCTGTGCGGCTTCGGCCTGGGCCAGGGCCAGACCGGCGCGGGCCCGCTGAAGGTTGGTCCGGAACGGGACCGGATCGAGCTGCAGAACGACGTCGCCCGCCGCGACCTGATCCCCGACGTCGAAGTAGACGGCGGAGAGCCGTCCCGAGACCTCCGGTCCGAGTTCCGTCAGACGTGGCGCGACGACGGAGCCGGAGGCGGTCACCAGGGCATCGACCTCGCCGCGACGGACGCGCGTGGTCGGAGCGGTTTCGCTGCGGAATGGCGAGGCAGTTCCCGACGCTTCGGTCTGTCCGGCTGCGCCGTCCGCGCCGATGCCGCGGCAACCGACGCCCGCAACGCTCAGAGCGAGCGCCGCGAAGACTCCCAGCGATGCGATGCGCGTGGTGTGCTCTGGCCTCGTTCTCTTCAGTCTTTGACTCCTGCCTCGTGTCGCGGAGTCGGCCGGGACGGCCTGCATGGGATGGGCGCGACGGCCCCGGCCTTCCTCTTGGTCGTATCGATCGCGGCCGTACCCGGTCGGGCTGGTACGCTGCCCTTTGCCGCGTTGCCAATCATATAGCCGACGGCGGATTCGCGTGGGTCCGTTGCGGTTCCTTCTTCTGACCCCTCAGACCTGGAGGGCGTTCGCATGCGCTTCGCCTCACGAAGAGTTCCCGTTTCCGGTTTCCTCGTTTCGGTGCTGGCCCTTGGTCTGGCGCCGGGGGCTGCCCCGCCCGTCCTCGCGGAGGACTTCGATCACGTTCATCTGATCGCGCCCGACACGATGGCGGCGGCCACCTGGTACAACGATCTCTTCGGTGGCACGCTGGGCAAGAGCGGTCCGTTCGACGCCGTGTTCTACGGCAACGACATCCTGAAAGTCAGGGAAGGCGAACCGACCAGCGGCAGCGGCGCCACGTCGCTCGACCACATCGGCTTCTCGGTTCCCGACGTGGCGGCGACGCTGGAGCAGTGCGAGGCCGCGGGCGGCAAGGTCGTCGGCGCCGCGCGGCACGTCGAGGCGGCCGGCTTCACCTTCGGCTTCTGCGAGGACCCGTGGGGCACCCGCATCGAGGTGATCGACGACATGGACCACGGCGGCGCGCCGGGACTGCACCACGTCCACGTGTTCTCGGGCGACGCCGTGGCGACCGCGGCCTGGTACGCGAAGCAGTTCGGCGGTGAGGTCGTCGCGTTCAAGGGACTTGCGCCGCTGCACTCGATCCTCTACGACAACCGCGGCGACGAGACCTGGCTGATTGTCAATCAGGTACCGGGCGACCGCACTGGCACCGACGGCACGGTGGTCGATCACATCGGCTGGCACACACTTAAGTACGATCCCTGGCTCGAGCGGTTGCGTGCGGACGGCGTGAAGTTCGTCGAAGAGCCGCGGGTTCTGGACGATGGCCACCGGATCGCCTTCATCGAAGGGCCGAACGGTACGAAGATCGAAGTGGTCGAACTCCTGGAGGGAGGAGCTCCTTGACACGGGCGCCGGGTTCGGTGAACCGGCGCCGGTGCGGGTGGCCAGGTCCGGGGGTTCTGGCCGTGGTCGTGGCCGCCGCCCTTGCCGGCCCGATCGCATCCCAGGAAGCGGGGGCGGAGCTTGAACCGGCCCGGTTCCACCACGTCCACCTGAACGTGACCGACATCGAGCGTTCGATCGATTTCTACCGCGGGACCTTCGGCGCGTTGCCGATCGAGTTCCGCGGTGTGGCGGACGCCGTGTTCACGGAACGGTCCTTCATCCTCTTCAACGAGGTGGACGAGGCGCCCGACGGTAGCCAGGAAAGCGGCATCTGGCACTTCGGATGGGGCGGCGTCGATCTGCCGAACGAGTACAAGTGGCTGGTGTCACGCGGTGTCGACATCCACACGTCGATCTACCGCCTGGGCCGGGGGCATGTCATCTACGTGAACGGCCCCGACCGGGAGATGATCGAGGTGAACACGATGGGGCATCACCGCTTCGCCCACGTTCATCTGTTCGCCTTCGACGTGAACGAGACGGCGGCGTGGTACGAGCGGCACTTCGGACTGCCCGCGAGGCGATCGGCCGAGGGCAACCCGCGGCCTGTCGGTCCCGAAGCGGAGTTTGCGACCTGGGACGAGTTCCACCGCGACCACCGCGCCTGGTCGAACGGCTTTCGGGCCGACAACGTGAGCTTTATCGTCTACAACATTCCCGACTACGAGCCGGTGGCGCCGTGGTGGCCTGAGGGCGCGGCGCCGCTGCGCGAGCTGGAGCCTCAGCGGGGGAGGGCGATCGACCACTTCGCCTTCTCGTACCGCGACATCGAACCCGTGTTCGAACGGCTGAAGGCGGCGGGAGTCGAGATCCTCGAGCCGATCACCTACCGGCCGGAACTCGAGATGCGGAGCTTCTTCGTCATTGGCCCGGACAAGGTGGCGGTGGAGGTCGTCGAGGCGAAGCCGATTCCCGAAGGCGTGTGGGACTGACCTGCTAAAGTCCGCCTGCCGATTCGGACAACTGGTTGGAAGCTGGAGGCGCGCATGAACCGCTCGATCGCTGCACTTCTCGTTCTCGGAATGTTGGGCTTCGCTTCCGTGGCGGTCGCCGCCGACACGGCCGAGGAAGTCACCTTCCACGAGCACGTGCTGCCGATCTTCCAGCACAGCTGCCAGACCTGCCA
>JAGWAG010000091.1:16484-32721 GCA_021296535.1 Acidobacteriota bacterium
TGTCGCTGATGACGTACGAGGAAGCGCGTCCCTGGGCGCGCTCGATCGCGCGCCTGGTGCAGAACCGCGAGATGCCGCCGTGGGACGCGACGGACCACACGGCAGGGGTATTCGCCAATGAGCGCACCCTGACCCAGGACGAGATCGACACGGTCGTGGCCTGGGTCGGACGCGGCGCGCCGAAGGGCGATCCGGCCAGGGGCCCGGCCCCGCGCGAGTGGGAGGACACGGGCGGTTTCCTGATCGGCCAGCCGGACCTGATCGTCTACATGGAGGAGCCCTACTTCGTGGGTGACGACGTGGAGGACGAACAGCCCAACTTCTTCATCACGCTGACCGAGGAGATGCTCCCGGAACCGCGCTGGATTCCCGAGTTCGTCCATCACATCACCGGCCGCGCACTGATCCCGAACGAGGACGGCGAGGTCGACGTGCTGAGTGAGAACACCTTCTCCCTGGGTTCCATCGCCGCCGGCGAGGATCCGACGATCTACCCGCCGGGCTTCGGCAACCTCTTGCGCGCCGGCATGGTGGTCCGCCTGAACGTCCACTACCACAAGGAACCCGGCCCGGGCACGGAGGGTTTCGACCGTTCGGCGGTCGCCTTCAGGTTCCATCCGGTCGGCGCCGACGTGAAGCACAAGGTGACCTGGAACACGATCGGCGCCGGCGCCTTCGAGATTCCGCCCGGTCACGGACGGTGGCGTGTCGGGTCGTCCAGGGTGTTCGAGAAGGACGCGGTCCTGCTGTCGCTCCATCCGCACATGCACTTCCGGGGCGAGAGCATGAAGTACACGGCGTACTACCCCGATGGCGGCACCGAGGTGCTGCTCGACGTGCCGGAGTACGACTACAGTTGGCAGACGAACTACATCTACCGTGATCCCAAGGTGCTGCCCGCCGGCACCCGGGTCGAGATCGAGGCGGTCTACGACAACTCCGAGACGAAGCTCGACGAGTACCCGTTCCTCGACATCGGGCGCTCGGTGGACTGGGGCGCCCAGAGCACCGACGAGATGATGGCGCCCTTCCTGGCCTGGACCTACGTCGAGCCCGAAGAGGCGGCGGCGATCCGTGCGGCCGGCGGCGCCGGTTCGACCGGCGGCGGCGAGTAGAGCGGGCTGCACCCGCCTGCCGAGAGTCCGGCGGGAGGGGTCCCGCGGGACGTTCGCGCTCTCTGAGTAGGGGAAGGGCCTGCGCTCACTTCACTCCGCTCGCTTCGGGAGGTCGTCGGTCTGCGCAAGGTCGTCGACCGTCGCTCGCTCCGAGCCCCTTGGGACCCCTCCCGCCGGACCCTCGGCAGGCTGGACGTCGTGGGACCAACGACGACGCTCGCTGGGTCGAGGGAGGGAAGTCGCCTACTCGGGCCGCTGTTCAGGACCGTAGACCTGGCCACCGACTTCGAGTTCCCAGTCCAGCATGCGGTCGCCGTCGAAGATGTAGCGGCCTTGCGGTGTCAGGCCGTCTAGGGCGTGGGGTAGCCAGAGCCGGTCGTCTTCCCACATTTCGTCATAGGGGATGGCCTCGAGGTCGGTCCAGAGGGGAGTGGCTTCCTCGGTCTCGCGGACCTTGCCCTGGTAGCTGGAGGCGACGAAGGCGTAGACGTGGATGGAGTAGCCGTCGACGAACTGGAACAGGTTCTCTCCGCGGTACTCGAGTCCCTGGGGGGTGATGCCGAGTTCTTCCTCGACTTCGCGGGTGGCGCAGTCGATGGGCTTCTCGCCGGGCTCGAGGCGGCCGCCGGGGCCGTTGACCTTGCCGGCGCCCAGGCCCCGTTTCTTGCGGATCAGGAGTACCTGGCCGTCTTCGAGGACGAAGGTCAGTGTGGCCCGGTCGACCGCGCGCCAGGAGGACCAGTCGATGTCGCTGAGCCTGGTCTTGCCTGCGGCCTCCTTCACGGCGGCATCGTAGCGAAGGAAGGGCCGGTCCGCGCCTGCCGACGTACCGCTACACTGCGCCACCTATGAGATTTGGACTTCGCTACTGCAACACGGGCCGCTATGTCGATCCGGGGTTGGCGGTCGAGCTGGCCCAGGCCGCCGACGAGGCTGGCTTCGAGTCGATCTGGACCGTCGAGCATACGGTCGTTCCGGGTGGGTACGAGTCCGCGTATCCCTATTCGCCCGACGGCAAGATGGCCGGCGGGCGGGACGACTTTCCGTTGCCGGACCCATTGATCTGGATGGCGTACGTCGCTTCGCAGACCCGGCGGATCCGGTTCGCGACCGGGATCCTGATCGTGCCCCAGCACAACCCGGTGGTTGCCGCGAAGCAGATCGCCACCCTGGACTACATGACCGGCGGCCGGCTCCTGCTCGGCATCGGCGTCGGCTGGCTCAGGGAGGAGTTCGACGCGATCGGCGCCTCCTTTGCCGATCGCGGCCGGCGAACCGACGAGTACATCGAGGCGATGCGGGAGCTGTGGGGCGCCGAGAAGCCGACGTACCACGGCGAGTTCGTCCGTTTCGAGGCCGCCTACTGCCGTCCGCAGCCGGCCGCCGGCAGTGTCCCGATCATCGTTGGCGGCCACTCGAAGCCCGCCGCGCGGCGGGCCGGCCGGTTGGGCGACGGGTTCTTCCCTGCCCGCGGAGCATCGGCTGAACTGATCGGACTCGCACGTGCGGTTGCGACAGAGCACGGCCGCGATCCGGAGGCGCTCGAGATCACGACCGGCATCGGCGAGGATCTCGCGAGCCTGCGCTCGCTGGCGGACCTCGGTGTCGGGCGGGTGCTGGTGCCAGTGGCGCCGATGCCGGGCATGGGACTGCATCTCGGTCGGCCGGAGAACGCGCAGGCGGTGATGGACCAGCTCCTCGAAGCCGAGGCTTAGGGCGCTTTGCGATTCTCCAAGTTAGCGACCCTCGTCCTCGCAGCGTGCGTCGCCGGCGGATGTCCCGGTCCTGCGGCCGAGCCACCATGGCACTCCGGGCGACACGTCGACGACGATGACGGTCAATCTGGTCGTCGAGGCGGATGGAATGGGCGATCGGCTTCCACGGTCGGCAAACGTCGAGTGGTGGTTGTCCGGGTCGGAAGGGGAGCCGCTGGCGATTCCGGGCGAAGCGATGGAGATCGGCGGGGTTTCGGACGTGCGCGTGTACCGGTTCCCGCTTCTCGGCCTGGAGCCTGGCGCCGGCTACGACTTCGAGGTCCTGTTCGACGGACGTTCCGCGGGACCGGTACGCAGCTTCCGTACTGTCCCGCTCCAGGGCCCGGTCCGGATTGCGGCTGGCGGGGACGTAGGCGCCGAGCCCCTCTCGCTCGCCCTCTTAACCGAGGCCGCTCGGCAGTCGCCCCACCTGCTGGCCATCGGAGGCGATCTCGCCTATGCCAACGGGCTCGTCTCGAGGTGGCCGCGCTGGCGAACGTGGCTCGAGTTCGTCACCGAGGCACTGGTCACGCCGGAGGGCCACACCGTTCCGATGGTTCTGGCGATTGGCAACCACGAGGTGAACGTCGGCCGTGACGGCGGGGTGCCGGCGTCCTCGCCACCCGAGCAGAAGGCGCCCTTCTACTTCGCGCTGTTCGGCCAGAACCAGGATGGCGGGCGCCCTCCGGAGGATGGCGGAGCAACGTACTTCCGTCGCGGCCTCGGATCGGTAGGAGCTCTCTACGTGCTGGACAGCGGCCATCTCGTGTCCCACGAGGCTCAGGCATCCTGGCTGGCCGAGCGGATGGAGGCCGACGCGGACCTGCCGAACCGGCTCGCCGTGTACCACGTGCCGCTCTATCCGGCGCACCGGTCATACGAGGGCTCCGCCGAGGGGCGCGCCGCGTGGGAGGAAGTCTTTCACCACGGCGGGATGACGGCGGCGTTCGAGAACCACGACCACGTCTTCAAGCGGAGCCATCCGATCCGGCTGGGCGAAGTCGTTGGCGAGGGCGAAGGGGTGCTCTACCTCGGCGACGGGTGCATGGGTCAGGGTGCCCGTACCGTTGATCCTGAAGAGCGCTGGTACATCGAGCGCTCGGCCAGCGAGCCGCATTTCTGGGTGGCCGAGCTGTCCGACGAGGGAGCGGTCTTCCGCGCCTTCGACGAGGAGGGCCAACTGCTCGACCTCGTCTCCACCGGCGATGTGGCGACGCCACCGGATGCAGGGGATGTTCTGCCGGAACTCACCCGGATCGTCGAGATGCCCGACTGATCCTGCCTCACCCTCCGGCGCCGGCCCCTGACGCCGGCTGCTCGCCGGCGGGAAGGTAGGCGTCGCACCAGTTCAGCATTTCGGCCACCACGTGGAGCACGGACTCCCGCGCGGCGTAGCCGTGCGACTCGTGGGGCAGAGTGACGTAGCGGACGGTTGCGCCGTGGCCCTTGAGCGCCTGGTAGAAGCGCTCGGATTGCATGGGGAAGGTGCCGGAGTTGTTGTCGATCTCGCCGTGGGTGAGCAGGATCGGCTCGTTCACCTTCTCGGCGTGGAAGAAGGGGGACATCGCGGCGTAGATGTGCTGGGCTTCCCAGAAGGTGCGGCGTTCGTTCTGGAAGCCGAACGGAGTGAGCGAGCGGTTGTAGGCGCCGCTGCGGGCGATGCCGGCGGCGAAGAGGTCGGAGTGGGCTAGCAGGTTGGCGGTCATGAAGGCGCCGTAGCTGTGGCCGCCGACGGCGATCCGGCTACGGTCGGCGACGCCGAGTTCGACGACCTTGTCGATCGCTGCCGCGGCACTTGAGACGAGCTGCTCGACGTAGGTGTCGTTCGCCGTTTCGCCCTCGCCGACGATCGGCATCGTGGGGCCGTCCAGGATGGCGTAGCCCTGGGTCAACAGCAGCATGTGGGAGGCGCCGCGCAGGGTGGTGAAACGGTGTGGGGAACCGCTGACCTGGCTTGCCGCGTCGACGTTCGTGAACTCGCGCGGGTACGCCCAGAGCAGCATCGGCGGACGGTCGCCCTCCCTGTAGCCGGGCGGCAGGTAGAGCGTCGCCGACAGGCCGACACCGTCGGCTCGCTGGTAGGTGATCAAGCGCTTCTCGATCTGCCGGAGGATCGGCGCCGGGTCGGTGAAGTCGGTCAGCGCCTCTCGAGTGCCGCTCGCGGTGTCACGCACGAAGTAGTTTGGGGGCTCGGTCTTGCTCTCGCGCCGGGTGAGTAGCCGCCGTCCGTCGTCCGAAAGGACCGTGATGACGGTTTCGTAGGTCTCGGGTTCGGTACGGAAGAGCCGCTCGGCCTCGAGGGTCCGAAGATCCAGGCGGTCGACGAACGGCCGGTCGCCATCGGGCGATGCGCCGGCGCCGCTCAGGTAGATCGAGTTCCCGTCCTGGAGGAGCGTGGCGCCCGCGGTGCCGGTGCCCGGGCGGCGCAGCGGGAAGCCGGGATCGTCGTAGCGGTCCTCGGCGCTGCGGTCGAAGAGCGGCCGCGGTTCGTCGCCGTTGACATCGAGCAGGGCGGTTCGGGTCCAGCGCGTAGGCCGGTCGTACTCATTGACCAGCGCCGTGCCGTCTTCGGTCCACGAGATGCCGCGGAACCGGTATTCGGTGCGGGTCAGCTCGCCCGGTTCGCCCTCGAAGGGCGCATCCAGCGAATACACGTAGTCGCGGTGCGGCACTTCGGCCTTGGGGTCGCCGCCGTCCTGCGCTTCGCTCCAGACCAGGGTAGCTGGCGCGGTGGGATTCCATCGGTGGCCCCGGGGGCCTGTGGCGACACCGCCGATCGGCACGGCGTCCGCGACAGGCAGCGTCGCGAGGGTGGCCGTGCCGCCGTCGCGTGTCCAGACCTCGACGGAGCGGCCAAAGCGGTTCGCCGGGACGAGCCACGAGAAGGGCCTCAAGAGGCGTTCGACGAGCACATGGCGGCTGTCCGGCGCGGCGGCGATACGAGCGTAGAGGTCCGGTTCGCCGATCGCGGTCCGGGAGCCCGTAGCCACCTCGACGATCTCGATCTGACTCGTGAAGTGGAACTCGAACAGGGCCTCGTCGTGGGGGTTGCTCAGCAGGTCCTGGTACGTGCGGACCGGAGCGGCGCGCCCTCCCGCGTGCTCCTGGATGTTCGGGCCGTCCGGCTGTCGTGGCGGTGAGGGCGGCGTGCCGCGGGCGGATCGCCGGAAGCGGCAGAGAACCTCGCTCGAGTCGAACAGCCACAGGCAGGGATTGCCCCAGGTGGCGTTGAGCGAAGCGGACGTCAGCGCGCGCGGCTGGCCGCTCGCGGTGTCGACAACCCAGAGCTCGATCCCCGTGTCGCGGAGGATCGCGTACGACAGATGGGAACCGTCCGGAGAGAACGCCGGCCAGCCAAGGGTAGTGCCCCGGGGCGCGTCAATGCGCACGCCATCGACGGCGGTGCCAGGAGCGTCGAGTTTCCGGATGGTCAACGCCGCGATCTCCGGCGTTCGCCAGGGGCCGCTGTTTCGCGGATCGATCCGATACCCGGCCAGCCGCTCGAGGGGCCGAGCGAGCCGGCCGATCGGTGGCATGCTCCGCTGCTCGATCAGCGCGATGACGTCGCGCGCCGGCCCGACGAGCACACCCGGAGTTGGCGGTGCGTCGAGGATGTCGACGATCTCCTGCGGGGGTGTGAGGTAGCCGCTTGCGGCGGTGGAGGTCGACTGGGCCGCTGCCGAGCCGGCGAGCGCGAGCAGGAAGATAGGCAACGTCGTGCCGGAAGAGAGTCTCATGGGTCTAGCTCCATCGGGGCGAGGCGGTGGCCATCGGTCGTCACCAGTTCAACCGCGCCCCCTTTGGTCCTCTTCGTGGGTTCGGAGAACACTATCGTCCAGGAGGTGCGCCGCAGAAGGCTGCGAACCCGGGCGGCGCAGTTCACACCGGGAGGATTTCGCCTTCTCCTTGGTATCTTGCGTCTTGCTTGGCTAGAGCTTCGGAAGGAGAACTCGGCGGAACCATGGCCATCGAGACGGACTACCTGGAGCGTGGCCTCGGAGCGCTGGAGCGGGCCTTCACGGCCCTTCGCGAGCTGGAGGCTGCGGAGGATCCTGACCGGGTCCTCTACGAGGTCTACCGTGCCGCCTGCGTCAAGGAATTCGAGCTGGTGCTCGAGCAGAGCGGGAAGTTGTTGAAGAAGAGGTTGCGGCCTTGGTTCGCGAGCAACCGGCAGGCAGATGGTCTGATCTTAAAGGACGCCTTTCGCCACGCGAACAAGCATGGCTTGATCGGAGCAGACGCGTGCGAACGCTGGCTGACGTACCGGGACAACAGGAACGACACGGCGCACGACTACGGCGAGGGCTTCGCCGAGGCGACACTCAAGCTGCTACCGAACTTTCTCGCCGATGCGCAGGCGCTGGCCGCCGTGATCGGGGAGGCGTCGGATGAGTGAACCGAGTCGCATCCTGCGCGGCGAGCAGGACGCCGACTCCCTTCGTCTGCGGTCCCGCCACCGGAAGAAGATCCTGGGACTCTTCGAGCAGCACTTGCCCGGTGTCGAAGTCTGGGCCTACGGAAGTCGGGTGAGCGGCCAGAGCCACGACGGCAGTGACCTGGACCTGGTGCTACGCGGACCGGACCTGGCTCCGATCGACGTGCGGGTGCTCGCCGCCTTTCTGGACGCGCTCCGCGACTCCACGATCCCTTTCCTCGTTGAGACGCGTGACTGGGCCAGGCTCCCTGAGAGCTTCCACCGACAGATCGAACGCGAGTACATCGTGCTACGGCGCGGAACACGCGAGCCGTCGCCGTGAACTCCCGCCTCGAACAAGCGATCCAGACCTTCTCGGCCATGGACATCGAGGACGCCGAAGATCCGCGTCAAACCCTGGCGCTGGCCCAGCGCGACATCCTGCGCGAGTTTGCGCCCGCCTACACGCGGTGGCTCGACGCGCATCCGGAAGCCGAGGAGGGCCTGTTCCCGGTGGAGCAGGAGTCGGCGGACGAACAGCGCGATCGGATGGCGGAGTTGCGGCCCGAGCCGGACGAGGACGTCCGCCGCTGGCTACGGGTGCTGCGCTATCGCGAGTTGATCCGGGTCGCGGTCGCCGACTTCAGCGGGCTGGACGACTTCGCGACGACGACGGAGAAGATCTCCCGGGTCGCCGACGTATGCGTTCAGCGCGCGCTCGAGGCCACCGGTCTCGACGGGGAACCCTTCGCTGTCATCGCGATGGGCAAGTGGGGCGGCCTGGAGGTCAACTACAGCTCGGACATCGACGCCCTCTTCGTCGCCTCCGACGACGTCGACCAGGAGTCGCTGCACCGCCTTCAGCGGCAGGCGCCGCAGTTCATCCGCCTCATCTCGGACAACACGGGTGACGGGTTCGTGTTCCGGGTCGACATGCGCCTGCGACCCGAAGGGAAGATGGGTCCCCTGGTCCGGACGGTGGGGCAGTACCTCCGCTTCTACGAGCGCTACGGCATGAACTGGACCTTCCAGGCGCTGATCAAGGCGCGCTTCGCCGGCGGCGACGCGGAGGCCGCCAGGGCGCTGATCGATGGCACGCGCCGCTTCGTCTTCGATCCGGACAGATCGCCGGAGACTCTGCTGCGCGAGGTCTTCGAGATGAAGCGGATGATCGAGAAGTCGCTTCGTTCCCGGGGCACGGAGGTCGGCAACGTGAAGCTCGGCGCGGGCAGCATCCGCGATATCGAGTTCATCGTCCAGTTGCTCCAGCTTTACCACGGTGCCTCGAACCAGAGCCTCCGCTCGCCCAACACGCTGCAGGCCATGTCGAGGCTGCGGGCGCACCGGGTCATCACCCATGACGAGCACGATCGGTTGCGTGAGGCGTACATCTTTCTGCGGGTGGTGGAGCATGTGCTCCAGTTGGAACGGGATCTCCCGGTGCGTCAGCTTCCGCGAGAGCCGAAGCAGTGGGCGACCTTCCAGTGGCGGGTGGCCTTCGCTCTGCGGCAGCCGCTTGACACGCTCGACCTCGCGGGCCGCTACGAGGAGACGTCGGCCGCGGTTCGCCGCATCTTCGGCGAGTTCTTCGACGAGACGATCGAGTTCCTCGAGCGGAAGCAGCGCGTGAGGGACCTCTGCCCGGACCTGCCTGCCGAACTGATCGAAGAGCACTTCAGACGGATGGAGAGTGCCTACTTCCTGTCCTGCACCGTGGGCGAAGTGGCGCAGCACGTGGAGATGATCCACGACCTCGACCGGAAACGGCTGTGCCGGGTCGACGTCCGCTACACGGGTTCGACGCGGCGGGTGACCGTGGTCGCCAACGACTACCAGGGAGAGTTCGCGAAGATCTGCGGCCTGCTTTCGGCCTACGGCCAGTCGATCCTGAGCGGCCGCTCCTACACGTACCACGACGTGGGGGAACTCGAGTTCTACCGTCGACCCGAGCGGGCGACGCGGCCCCGGCCGGATCGGCGGCGTCGCCGGCGGAAGGTCGCGCGCCGGCCGCAGAAGCAACACGGGCCGAGGCGGATCGTGTTCTCGGCCGAGGTTCAACCGGCGCCGGGACACTCGAATCAGGTGTTCTCATGGACCGAGTTCGAGCGGGATCTGAACCGGTTGCTGACGCTGCTGGAGAAGAGCGAAGAGCGCCGGGCGAACGAGGAGTTGACTCTGCGCGTCATGGAGGCGGCGCGCCGGATGGGCCTCGGCGCCGATCCGGAAGACGTCATGCCGCCGATTGCGATCTCCGTCGACAACGAGTCGGACGAGCACTGCACGATTCTGGAGATCCGGAGTCCGGACAGCTTCATGTTCCTGTTCGAGTTCGCGAACGTCCTCTCGACCCGGGACTACTGGATCGACAAGGTCGAGTTCGACACCGTGGACGGGGAGGTGCGGGATCGGTTGTTCGTGACCACCCGGCGGGGCGGCAAGATCGAGGATCGCGTAGGCGTGGACAACCTGCGCGTCACGGTGACACTGATGAAGCAGTTCGCGCGACGGCTGGCGGTGGCGCCGAATCCGCACCTGGCTCTCCGGCAGTTCGGGGCGTTGATCGACGCCGCCTGCGAACAGGTGGCCGATCCGACGCAGGCGCTCGCGTCGTCCCTGGACGAGTTGGCGCGGGTTCTTGGAGCCGGCACCTACCTCTGGGAGGAGTTCCTGCGACGGCAGCACGAACACCTGACGCCCCTTCTGGCCAATATGGCGGACCTGGACTTCGGCACCGACCGGGTTGAACTGGAGCGCCGGCTGAACGCGGCGCTCGAAGGCGAGGACGAGCCGGGCGACGCTCTCAACCGGTTCAAGGACGACGAGATCGGACGCATAGACATGCGTCACCTGACGCGGAGGATCGAGCACTTTAGCGACTTCGGTGCCGAACTCTCGACCCTCTCCGACGTCGTGCTGACCCGAGGTGCGGCGGAAGCGGTGGCCGAGGTCTCGGGTGGTGGACCGGTGCCTGGGGCGTGGTCTCTCTGCGCGCTCGGCAAGTGGGGCGGGCGCGATCTCGGCTACGCCTCCGACATCGAGCTCATGTTCGTCTGGGATGCGGAAGGTCCGGAGCAGGTCAGGGCCGGGGAACTCTACGAACGGGCGGCGATGAGGCTGGCGCGGTTGATCCGCGCCAAACGGGACGGGATCTTCGAACTCGACTGGCGCTTGCGTCCGGGCGGCTCGTCCTCGCCGCTCTCGGCGTCGTTCCAGCGCTTTTCCTCGTACTACAGCTTTAACGGCGGTGCCGACCCCTACGAACGCCAGGCGCTGGTTCGGCTGCGCACGGTCGCCGGCGACCCCGATCTGTGCGCCCGGATTGAAGCGCACCGGGCGGACTACGTGTTCGATGCGCGGCCGCACGATCTGGCGCGCATCCAGCACTTGCGCAACCGCCAGCGATCCGAGCTGGTCGCTCGGGGCACGACGAACGCGAAGTTCAGCGCTGGCGGTCTGCTCGACGCGGAGTACTTCGTGCAGGTGCGACAGATCGCGGCCGGCGCGGACGATCCCGAAGTGCGGCAGCCGAACACGGAGGAAGCGGTTCGCGCTCTTCACGAGCGGGGCCACATCACGCGCGAGGAGTTCGAGCAGGTCGAGGCGGGCTACCGGTTGCTGCGGGCGGTGATCAACTGCCTGCGCATCGTCCGCGGCCACAGCAAGGACCTGGTCATTCCCGACCGGCGGACGAGTGAGTTCCAGTTCCTTGCGCGGCGCCTGCACAGCCTGGGTCAGTTGCCGGACGAAGAGGGCGCCTGGGATCTGATCGCCCAGCGGATGGGTGGTCTGGAGCGGCTGTTCGACGGCCTGTTCGACTGAGGACGCCAAACGAAGAAGCGCGCCGGGGAGCTTGCCGCAGATGCGATGTGGCGGGTTAGCCGATCGCCACGTTTCCGGTTTCGCCCGTGCGAATGCGGATCGTCTCGTCGAGCGGCAGGACGAAGATCTTGCCGTCGCCGACGTTGCCGGTCTGGGCGCCCCGCGTGATCGCGTCGACCACGATGTCGACGTAGTCGTCGTTGACCGCGATCTCCAGCTTGAGCTTGCGCAGCAGGGCCCCGGCCTCCTTGTGGCCGCGGTAGACCTCGGCGATGCCTCGCTGGCGACCCCGCCCCATCACGTTGGAGACGGTCAGCAGGTGGATCTCCTTCTCTTCCAGGAGATCGAGGACCTCCTGCATCCGGTCGGGCTGAACGATGGCCACGATGTACTTCATGTCATTCCTCCTTCTGCCCTAGTCGACCAGGGTGTAAGCGTTTTCGCGGTGGTCGGTGAGGTCGAGACCGATCCGCTCTTCGTCATCGCTGACACGGAGTCCGATGATCAGGTCGATGACCTTGAGCAGGATGAAGGACACGACCGCCGCCCAGACGATGGTGAAGATGACCGCCTCGATCTGAGTCACAAGCTGTGCGGCATTGCCGTTGAACAGCCCGTTCGTGTCGTTGGCGGGCACGGTGTCGGTCGCCCACAGGCCGGCCGCGACGGCGCCCCACATGCCGGCGACTCCGTGAACGCCGAAGACGTCCAGCGAGTCGTCGTAGCCGAGCTTCGACTTGAGCCAGGTGACCGCGAGGTACGCGAACAGGGAAGCGCCTGCGCCGACGCCGATGGCACCGATGGCGTTAACCGACCCCGAAGCTGGAGTGATGGCCACAAGTCCGGCGACAGCGCCGGTGATCACTCCCAGAAGTGTCGGCTTCGAATCGCGAATCCAGTCGATCAGACCCCAGGTGCAGGCCGCGGCAGCGGTGGCCACCTGGGTGACGACGAAGGCGTTGGCCGCCGAGCCGTCGGCTGCAACGGCGCTGCCGGCGTTGAAGCCGAACCAGCCGAACCAGAGCAAGCCGGTGCCGAGCACGGCGAAGGGCAGGTTATGTGGCGGAGACGTATGGTTCGGGTGCCCCTTGCGCCGGCCGAGGACGATCGCCGCAATCAGGGCTGAGACGCCGGCGTTGATGTGGACCACGGTGCCGCCCGCGAAGTCGAGAGCTCCTTCGCCGAAGCCGAAGAAGCCGCCGCCGCTGCCCCATACCCAATGGCAAACGGGAGCGTAGACCACCAGTAGCCAGGCGCTCATGAACAGGCAGATGGCGCTGAACTTCATCCGTTCCGCGAAGGCGCCGATCATCAACGCGGGCGTGATGATCGCGAACATGCCCTGGAAGATCATGAACAAGGGCGCCGGAATGCCGGTGCCGTCCCAGGCGTCGTGACCCAGGTTGGCGAGCAGGAAGTAGTCGCCTCCGCCGATCAGGCCACCCATCGTGGACGAACCGAAGGCCAGGCTGAAGCCGACGACCACCCAAAGGACAGTCATCAGGCCCATGCACAGGAAGCACTGCATGAGGATCGACAGGACGTTCTTGCGCCGGACGAGTCCGCCATAGAAGAACGCGAGTCCCGGCGTCATCAGCAGAACCAGGGCGCTGGCGGTCAGCATCCATGCGGTATCGCCGCTGTCCACCCCTTCCTGGGCTGCCGCGGGTGCCGCGCCGAACAGCGCCAGCAGCAATGTGAGTCCCAGGGCCGAACCCAGACCGATGGTTCGACCGCGACTTCTGAATCTCATACGAGTCCCTCCTCTTCGTTTGGTCCGCCTGGCTGATCATCCCGGCCCGCTCCACGTCTGGAGAGCAGCCGGGGTCAGGTTTCCGGAACTGACGCCCAGGCTTGTCTGCTCCCCGTATCCAGAACCGTGCCAAGTGAAAGCAGGCGCCTGGCTAGCGCCGGAAAGTGCCGGCGCGAGATTGCCGCAACGCGTGCAAACCCGTGAGCGGGCAGGGGTTTGCGGCGAATCGAGGGCGCGGCGAAGGGGTAGCGGGTGACCGGCGGTTCCGGGGTCAGGATGCAGGCCCGGCATCCTGGCCGAACATTCCTGTTCGGCCGGGGTCGGGTGTGCGACAGAACTGTAACTCCTGCCGGGCCGGACTCAGGGAAGGTCGAGCGCCGGGTTGCGGTCGAAGAAGTCGAACGGCCGCAGTTCGAAGCCGTGCCACAGGGTGGGCATCACCGGCCAGTCCTCGGCGCGCGGAACGTGGTGCATTCCCACGGTGTGCCAGAGAACGATGTCGGTGTCCTCGATCGCCCGGTTGGCCTCCGTCCACTCCGGCAGTCCCATGCCGGGCTCACTCAGGGTGGGATGATCGCCGGCCGCAAACCGCTCGTCGTCCCGTTGTGGTGTCACCCAGAGATGGTGATCGATGAACCCGGCGCGCCGCCTCGGATAGTCGTCGGCCGACAACAGGATCCCTGTGTTGCGACCCGGCATGACCTGGAAGCTGGTCGGGTAGCCGACGGCGTTGGTGCGGCTGGTGCTCTGTACCCGCCACAAGGTGGGCCGATTCAGGTCGATGTTGAGCCGGGCGTCGTGCTCGCTCGCGGCGACCTGGGGTTCCTGTACCCACAGGCTGCGTCGGGGATGGTCGGCAGGAAGCGTGCGGGCGACCAGACGGTCGGCGACGAAGCGGTTGTCGGCGCCGTCGACGTCGATGTCGAGCCGGAAGCTGAAGTAGTGGTCATGGTTGACCGCTACGACGTTCTCCTGCACGAAGCGGCCGTAGGAGTCGGCCCGCGAGCCTCTGAGTACGGCATCGGCTGCGGCCGCGTTCGCCGGCCCGGCGGTCGGTTGCGGCGTCACTGCCGAGGTCGCGGGCGTCGTCTCGTAGGCCAGGATGCCGGTGGCGCCCACCCGGACCTCGATCGAGCCGTCCTGGCGAAAGATCCAGTCGACGAGATAGTCGTAGTTGCCGACGACTCCGCCGAGGCGGACGACCAGATCGCGGCTTCTGCGGCTCTCGGCACCCTCGGAGGACCAGTGGCGCCATGAGGGATCGCCGGTCTCGCGCTCGTAGATGCAAATGGTTCCCGGCACGGTGCTGGGATAGCCATTGGCGCCGGTCTTCGTCGAATCGACGTACACGGCATGGTCGGGGCAGTCGGCTCCAGGCATCAACGGCTTGCCGAGACCGCCGGCGACGAACTCGCCGGCATCGATGTAGTTGAGCGTGTACCACTTGTACCTGGGGTCCATGTAAGGCACGAAGATCTCGGACAGGTAGCCCTGGTAGAGCACGGAGCGCGGTTCGGTCTCCGGGGTTTCCCGGTAGTCGACCTGGGACACGACGAGGCCGGTGCGCTGGTCGGGCCGGAGGTGAAAGTTCCAGTTCTGCCATGTCACCCGGTAGCCGTCGAGCTCGAAGCCGTGGCCCAGCGGCTGGCGGATCTCGATCGGCCCGGGCGCTTCCCGTTCGTCGCCCAGCATCTCGCGGAAGTCCGTTTCGACCGCGGGAATGGGTTCAGGTCCCTCGTCGACGACACGGAGAATCTCCTCCGACTCGAGGTCCACGACCGCGACAAGGCCCTCGATCGCGTGCTCGCTGACGCCGTCGGGTTCGCCGCAGCTCACGTGGGCGATGCGCCGTCCCTGTTCCTCTTCGGCCCCGAAGTAGCCACGCGGTCCGGCCCCGCAGTCGATGAATGTGAGGTCGCTGATGCCGCGGGCTTCGAGGCCCGCGATGAAGTCTGGGTGCTCGAGGACCTTGTCGGTCAGCGAGTCGTACTCACCCCCGTGCCAGTTCGGCTCCACGCCCTCGAGCGGCTCCCAGGACACGACCTCGTCCGCTGTCAGATCGACGACCGCCTCGAAGGAGTCCGCGTCCTTGCGCAACAGAGCGTAGGCCATTCGGGGCATCGGGTCGCCCGGCCGCCAGGCCAGCACGTCCCGCTTGGCCGGTTCCTGGAGAGCCAACTGGGAGAACTTCGTTTCCTTGTCCATATGCCCGGCATCGCGGAGCAGGACGAGAGCGCGCCAGATTTCGTCGTGGCTGAGGGGATCGAGCGGATGGTCCACCGCGGCGGCGGCGTGCCCGAAGAAGATCGCGATGGCGAGAAGGATGGAGAGTGGGGGCGACAACTTCATCTTTGCTCCTTTGCGTGCTGGGTTCCGATCGCGTGGACGGTGTTCGACCACGCGCGGCCGGAGGCAACCTATCGCGTTCACGACGGGGCTGTAGACTCCACAGCCAGTGAGTCTGCGCATCGTGCCACCGTCGCCGCGTCCGAGCGCTACTCCTGACGCCACTTCGGCGCCGACGCGGGGCCGGCGCCAGTTGTTTCGCCAGGCAACGGACAGCAGCAGTCCGCGTCAGGTCAAGACCAGCATCGCGCTCCAGTTCCTCCACCGGATCGTGGGGCTCGAGTACCTGAACTTCGGAATGTGGAGCGCCGGCGACCCGCTCGACCTGGCGGGTCTGCGCTGCGCCCAGGAGCGACTGGTCGCGCGGCTGTTCGAGCTGATGCCGCCGGGTGTCTCCTCGGTGCTCGACATCGGCTGCGGTACCGGTGTGATCTCGGATGGGCTGGCCGCTCTCGGCTACGACGTCGAAGGACTGTCTCCCGATCCGTACCATGGCGAGTTGTTTGCGGAGCGGCTTCCGGATCGGCGCTTTCACTTGGGGCGCTTTCAGGAGTTCGAGCCGGACAGGCGCTACGACCTCCTGTTCCTCTGCGAGTCGGCACAGTACGTGTGGCTGGAGGAGCTGTTCGAGGCTGTACAGCGGTCGCTGGCCCCGGGTGGGCACGTGCTGCTGTGCGACTACTTCGTTACCTGCCCGGACGGCAGCGAGAGCTCGAGGAGCGGCCACCCGCTGGACGAGTTCCTGGCTCGGGCCGAGGCCAGCGGGCTCGTTCTCGAGATTGACGAGGACGTGACCGAATCCGTCCTTCCCATGTTGCGGCTCGCGCGGGCGATGCTCGACCGCTTCGGCCGCGGCACCGTGAGTCTGCTGCGTGAGGCCTCCACGCGGCGGTTCCCGCGGTTGGCTGGCGCCGGATGGCGATTGGCGCGGCCGCTCACCGGCCGGCTCGACCGGCTCGACCGGCTCATCGACCCGGAACACTTCGCCCGCATCAAGCAGTACAGGGTCATGCGCTTCCGGAAAGCGGAATGAGGC
>JAGWAG010000092.1:0-2412 GCA_021296535.1 Acidobacteriota bacterium
GATGGAAACAGCGGTCCGGAAGGCGTTGGGCGAGGCGGTCTTCTACGTCGGCGCGATCGAGGACGGCATCGAGTTCGAAGCCGCGGTTGGCGACCTGCTGGCGGGACGCGGCGAGACGGTGGCGGTCGCAGAGTCCTGTACGGGCGGCCTGCTCGGCCAGCGGTTGTCGGCCACCGCGGGCAGTAGCGCGTACTTCCTGGGCGGCTTGCTGACTTACTCGAACAAACTGAAGATGCGCCTTCTTGGCGTGCCGCGCGAAACCCTGGTGGAATACGGCGCGGTGTCGAAACCGACGGCGCTGGCGATGGCCGCGGGAGCCCGGGAACGCTGCGGCAGCGACTACGGCATCGGGATCACGGGTGTTGCGGGTCCGGGCGGCGGCACGGAGACGCGGCCGGTGGGTACGGTTCACATCGCGGTCGCCGGACCGGCTGCCGCTTGTTCGCACTTCGAGGCGCGATTCCCGGGTGACCGGGCGCGGGTGCGGCAACTCTCGACCCAGTTCGCCCTCGAGCTGCTGCGGCGGATGCTGCTGCCGCGTGAGGCTGGAAGGGACCTGTTGCCCTGGGCAGCGCCGCGCGGAGAGGGGGCCGCGTGACCTCGACCGGTCCCATCGCCGTCCTGGTGGCGTACCTCCTGGGGTCCATCCCGTTCAGCTATCTGATCGTGCGGATCCACCGGGGAATCGACGTGCGTACGATCGGCAGCCGAAGCGCCGGCGCGACGAACGTGCTGCGCGCGTCGGGCAAGTGGGCGGCCCTGCTCGCGCTGCTGCTCGATGTGGCGAAGGGCGCGGCGGCGGTCTTCCTGGCGGGAACGCTTGACGTCGGGAGCTGGTGGCTCGCGGCGGCCGCGGTCGCGGCGGTGGCGGGGCATGTGTTTCCCCTGTTCCTCGTCTTTCGCGGCGGCAAGGGCGTGGCCACGGCCGCGGGTGTGCTGGCGGTGCTGGTGCCTTGGGCCGGGCTTGGCGCGCTGGCGGTGTTCATCCTGCTCGTGGCCTGGAAGCGCTATGTCTCGCTTGGCTCGATTTCGGCGGCGGCTTCGCTGCCGGTCCTCGCCTCTGCCCGTTGGTGGAGCGGCACCTTCAAGGATGCGGACGGCCTGGATTACGGACCGGCACTGTTGGCTGCCGTGTCCGCGATCGCCGTCCTGGTGATCGTCAAGCATCGGGCCAACCTGGTCCGGTTGCGAGCGGGCACCGAGTCCCGGCTAGGGCAGAGGCCGGCGTCCGAGGCTGCCGAGTGACGAGCGCGGCCGCAGCCAGCGGCGTCGCCGTGCTCGGCGCGGGTGCCTGGGGCACCGCGCTCGCGGTCCATGCCGCCCGGGCGGGTTCACCGGTCACCCTCTGGGCCCGTTCTCCGGAGTACGGCGCGGTTCTGGCGGAGGAGCGGGTGAACGAGCGTTACCTGCCGGGCGTGGAGTTGCCGGCGGAGCTTCGCGTGACCTGGGACCTGCGGCAGGCCGCGGTGTGCGACCCTGTCCTCGTCGTCGTGCCGTCGCACGGCTTCCGTGCCGTCGTGCGATCGTTTCTCGAGGCGCGGAACGGTCTCGGCGACGGTGCTCCGTTGCCGGAGCGGGTGACCTTCGTTTCCGGTGCGAAAGGCATCGAGTCCGATCATCGCGGTGGCTTCCGTTGCATGAGCGACATCTGTCGGGAAGAGGCGGTCTCGGCCAGCACGGACGCCCTGTTCGCCACGATCAGCGGACCCTCGTTCGCCGCCGAACTCGCCGCCGAGCTGCCGACGGCCTGCGTCGTCGCGTCGGAGTCCGAGGTGGCGGCCGAGCGACTGCAGTCACTGCTCTCAGGCGGGGCGCTGCGGCTCTACACCTCGACCGACGTGATCGGGGTGGAGATCGCCGCCGCGGCGAAGAACGTGATCGCGATCGCCGCCGGGGTCCTCGACGGTCTTCGCTACGGATCGAACACGCGCGCGGCGCTGATCACCCGCGGCCTGCACGAGATGATGCGTCTCGGTCTGGCCTGCGGCGGCCGGCCGGCGACCTTTGCCGGCCTCGGCGGCCTCGGTGATCTCGTGCTGACATGCACCGGCGGCCTCTCGCGCAACCGGAGCACGGGTCTCGAGCTGGCCCGGGGCCGGACCCTCGAGGAGATCGAGGCGGACCGGGCCGGGGTCGCCGAAGGAGTGCGCAACTCACTCGCCCTGCTCGAGCTGGCGACCGAAAAGGAGGTCGAGTTGCCGATCACGGAGCAGATGGTCGAGATCCTCTACCGAGGCAAGGAACCGGCGGCCGCGATCCGGGATCTGATGCGGCGGGAGCTCAAGGTAGAGTCCGCCATGTGACGGCGGGGAGAGGCGAGCACGAGACGGTCCTGGTGCTCGATTTCGGGGGCCAGTACACGCAGTTGATCGCCCGGCGGATCCGGGAACTCCAGGTCTACTGCGAGATCCA
>JAGWAG010000092.1:2574-14123 GCA_021296535.1 Acidobacteriota bacterium
GTCGCGGCATCGGGCCTGCGGGAGTACGGTCGCACCCGGATCACGCTGCTGGCCAGGGACGGCGACCTGTTCAACGGGCTGGAGCCGGAGCAGAACGTGTGGATGTCACACGGCGACCGGGTGGAACAACTGCCGCCCGGGTTCGAGGCGACGGCTTCGACGTCGACGGTGCCAGTGGTGGCTGCCGAGGACGGCGAACGGTCCCTCTTCGGCATCCAGTTTCATCCCGAAGTCACGCATACGGACAGCGGCTCGAAGATGCTTCGCAACTTCCTCTACGACGCCTGCGGCGCCGCGGGAGAGTGGCGCATGGCCTCCTACGCCGACGAGGCGACGGCTGCGATCGAGGCCCCCGGGTTCTCTGCGCGCTCTCCGGCGGGGTCGATTCAGCGGTCGCGGCCAGCCTGGTGCAGCGTGCCGTGGGGGAGCGCCTGACCGCGGTGTTCGTGGACAACGGGTTGCTGCGCAAGAACGAACGCGACGAGGTGGAGCGGAGCCTGCGCCAGGGGCTCGACCTGAAGCTCGTCGTCGTCGACGCCGCGACGGAGTTTCTCGGCGCGCTCGCCGGGGTGTCCGACCCCGAAGAGAAACGACGGACGATCGGCCGCGTCTTCATCGAGGTGTTTCAGCGCGAGGCGGCGAGGCTGGAGCGTGCCGGCGAAGGGAACGGCGCGTTTCGCTTTCTGGTCCAGGGCACCCTCTATCCGGACGTGATCGAGTCGGTCTCCGCCTTCGGCCCGTCCGCGATGATCAAGAGCCACCACAATGTCGGCGGCCTGCCGGAGCGGCTGGGGTTCGAACTGATCGAGCCGCTGCGCTACCTGTTCAAGGACGAAGTGCGCCAGCTCGGCCGGGAGCTCGGCCTCGGCTCGGAGTTCGTGGGCCGGCATCCTTTCCCGGGGCCCGGCCTCGGCGTGCGGATTCTGGGCGACGTGACCGCCGATCGGGTGGCGGTGCTGCAGGAGGCCGACGCGATCTTCATCGAGGAGTTGCGCGCGGCAGGGTTCTACGACCGGGTGAGTCAGGCGCTCGCCGTCCTCCTGCCCGTCCACAGCGTGGGCGTGATGGGGGACGGCCGTAGCTACGAGAACGTCGTCGCCCTGCGGGCGGTCGAGACGGAGGACTTCATGACCGCCGACTGGAGCCAGTTGCCGCATGAGTTCCTGGGCGGCGTGGCGGGGCGGATCGTGAACGAGGTCACCGGCGTCAACCGCGTGGTCTACGACCTGACGAGCAAGCCGCCCGGCACGATCGAGTGGGAGTAGGGACGGCTCGGAGTCAGGCGCCCGTTCGGTCGCGGCGCCGTGGCTCAAGCGCCTGAGATCGGTGCGATCCGGTTCGGGTCCTTGCGCAGAATCGTGGCGAGCCGGGCCTCCAGGCGATCCTGCTGGCGCGGCACGGCTGCTTCGCCGCCGCGGGCCAGAGGGATCCAGCCGCCGGCGATCATCCCGTGGCCGCCGCCGCGGCCGCGGCGGCCGACCAAGCGGCGCATGACGCGGGAGGCGTCCGCGCGGGCGTTCGTCGTGCGGATCGAGCAGTAGACGCGGTCGTCGTAGAGCCCGCTGCACAGCGACCAGGTGCGACCCTCCATTCGCAGCAGCAGATCGGCGATCTCGGGCACGATGTCGGGTTGGGGCACGGTGCCGAGCCGGCTCATGATCAACGTGTCGACTCCGCGAAGATTCGCCAGGGCCTCGCGTAGCGTCTCGAAGTAGTTGAGCGGCAGTCTGGGGTTCTGAATCCGGCCCAGCAAGCGGGGTAACGCGCGGGCGCTGAAGTGATCGTGGATCCGCTTGTCGGCCTCGTCGGCGCCGCGTGAGAAGTCGAGGGTCTCGCTGCGTATCGCGTAGACGATGGCTGTCGCTTCGCGGCGGGTGGCCGGAATTCCGGCGGCCAGCAGGTACTCGGCGACGATCGTCGCCGAGGCGGCGTAGTCCTCTCGCAGGTCGTGGAAGGCCGACGCCAGAGTCCGCCGGCGGCGCGGATGGTGGTCGATGACGACTTCGGCAGCCAGATCATCGGGCAGCGGGTTGTTGCCGGTCGCCGGCTGGCAGTCGACCAGTGCTACGTACCGGTAGCTCTCGCGCTTGAGCCGCCTGGCCTGGCTGAACTCCATTCCCAGCGAACGGACCATCTCCTGGTTCTCGGCTCGACCGATGATGCCCCGGTAGGCGGTCGTCACGCGGCGCCGGAATCCGGAGCGTAGGACCTTCGCCAGAATCGTTGCCGCGGTAAGCGCGTCGGGATCCGGATTGTCGTGGGTCAGGACGAGCCAGCGCCCCCGTGGATCCGTCGCCTCCATGTGGCTGTGGAAGGCGGCGAAGCGCTTCTGGGCCAGCTCGCTTAGCATCCCGATCATGCTAGCGCCGGCTCGTGGGCCGGGGCGGCGTAGGATGCGGGTTCATGATCTCGGAACTCTTCCGTATCGGTCCGCTCTCGGTCTCGCCCTTCGGCGTGATGCTCGTCGTCGCCCTGTTCGCGGGCAATCTGCAGTTGCGCTGGGGCCTTCGTCGGGTGGGCACGAGCGCCGCGCGGGCCGCGGACGATGCGGCGGCCATTCTGCTGGCGGCGGCCCTCGGCGGTATCGCCGGCGGCAAGGCGTACTACGCGTTGCTCTACGGCGACTGGCGTCTGCTGTACAGCCGCGCCGGTCTGGTCTGGTACGGCGGCTTCCTGGTCGGGGCCGCGGCGGTTCTGTTCGTCATTCACCGTCGCCGGATGCCGGCATGGCGAACGGCCGACGCCGCGGCGCCCGCTCTGGCCCTCGGATACGGCATCGGCCGCATCGGGTGCCTGCTCGTCGGCGACGACTACGGCTCGCCCACGGATCTTCCCTGGGGCATGACGTTTCCCGAGGGGCCGATCCCGACCACGGCGGGCGCCTTGCAGCGGGAGTTCGGCGTCGACCTCCCGGCCGACCTGGCGGCGGACGCCCTCGTCGCGGTGCATCCCACCCAGATCTACGAGACTTCGGCGGCGTTGCTGATCTTCTGGCTCGGCCGCAGGCTCCTGGCGCGGGGCGCACCGCCCGGCGGCGTCGTGCTGCCGGTTGTCGGACTGCTGTCGGTCGAGCGCTTCCTGGTGGAGTTCGTGCGCGCCAAGGACGATCGCTTCATCGGAGCGTTGACCGTGGCGCAGTTGATCGCGGCCGCCCTTCTGCTTCTGGTCGCCCTGCTATGGCTACGCCGCCGCCGCGCGTCCTGACGATCGCCGGCTCCGACTCCGGGGGCTGCTCGGGAGTGCCGGCGGATCTGCGGACCTTTGCGGCCTACGGGGTTCACGGCCTGTGCGCCCTGACCGCGGTGACCGCCCAGACTGCCGGCGAAGTCAAGGCAGTCGAACCGGTGGGCACCGAACTGCTGCGCCGCCAGTTGGAGGCGGCCGCCGAGATCGGCTTCGACGCGATCAAGATCGGCATGCTTACCGATGCCGCGACGGTCGAGGCGGTCGCGGATTGGTTGGAGGCGTTGCCGCCGACGCCGGCGGTCTTCGATCCCGTGTTCCGGTCGACCTCGGGCGCGGCACTCCTGGAAGCCGAGGCTCTGCCCCTCGTCGTGGAACGGCTGCTGCCCAGGTTGCTGCTGGTGACACCGAATCTGTTCGAGGCGGAGAGGTTGAGCGGCATGGCGATTGGAGGTCCGGACGATGCCCGGACTGCCGCGCGGCGCATCGAGCGCCTGGGGCCTGGCGTCCTGATCACCGGGGGCCACGGCTACTCGGCCGCGGCGGGGTCGGCTGGTTGTGGCGCTAGCGGCGAACTGACCGACCTTCTGTTCGACGGGAATCGCTTCGAGGCCTTCGTCCACCCCAGAATCCGGACCCCGTGGCGGCGCGGCACGGGCTGCACCCTGTCGGCGGCGATCGCGGCGGGTCTCGGCTGGCACCTGCCGCTCGAGCGGGCTGTGCGGAGGGCCGTGGCCTTCGTCGAGAGGGCTCTTCGCGGGTCGTATCCCCTGGGCCGGAACGGTCGCCACGGCGCCCTCGACCCGATGGCGGGCCGTCGGGGGCACCGGTGAGGCCGCACGGAATGGTCGGGCTGCCCGCATTGTTCCCGGTTCGAGGCAAGCCCCGCTGGAGGCGGAAGGGGCGCCGTCGCCTATAATCGACTCTTCATGGCTGGACCACTTCGTCAAGTGCTTGTGCTGCGCGCCGGTTGTCTGATCTTCGGATCGCTGCTGACAGGGGCGGTCGCCGGTCAGGTCCGGGAGGGCTCCTCCGAGCCGCCTCGCGCCACCTTCCTGGAGTCAGTCCACGTTAAGGTCGTCAACGTCCAGGTCTTCGTCCGGGACAAGGACGGCAATCCCGTGACCGGTCTGACCAGGAAGGACTTCATTCTCAGAGAGGAGAAGGACCCGGTCACGATCACGAACTTCTACGAGGTCCAGGATCGGGTCAAGGTGAGCGACGTTCCCGGCCTGGTGCCGGAGGAACCCGAAATCCGTTTCGTGGATCGGCCGGGCCTGGAGCGTCGACGGGTCGTCGTGCCGGAGGACGAACGCCTCAACCTGGTGATCTACATCGATCACATGAACATCCGGCCCCAGAACCGCAATCGGGTGTTCCGGTACGTGCGCGAGTTCCTGCGCAAGGACGTCACGCGGGACGACCGCGTCATGCTGTTGAGCTACAACCGCTCGGTCAAGGTCGAGCGGGACTTCACCAGCGATCCGCAGATGATCGCGAACGCTCTCTACGAACTCGAGAAGCACACCGGCGGCAGGACGCAATGGGACTCCGACCGGGCCGACATCATTCGCGACATCGGCGAGGAGGACCGCCACTACGAATACGTCCAGGGCCGCGTCCGGATCTACTCGCAGTCGATCTTCAACGACATGCAGTTCACCCTCGATGGCCTGAAGGACACGGTGATCTCGCTGGCCGGCCTGCCGGGCCGCAAGGCCTTCATGTACGTCTCGGACGGTCTGCCGATGCGGGCGGGCGCGGACATGTGGCAGGCGCTCGATGAGCGCGGGCGGACGGTCGACTCCCTGAGCTACAACCAGAACTTCTTCCTCGATTCGCTCCAGTACGACTCGAGCCGGCGCTTTCAGGATCTGGTCGACACGGCGAACGGGAACGAAGTTTCCTTTTACACGGTCGTCGCCGCGGGGCCGATGGGCATCAACTCGCGGGACGCCTCCATGCAGGGCATGGCGTTCTCGTCGAACATCGACTCGGTGGCCAGGGACAACGTGCACTCGTCCGTCATGTACATGGCGGAGGAAACCGGCGGCCAGTACATCGTCAACACGAACAACTTCCGCGACGGCCTGAACCGCATCGCCCTCGACTTCACCAGCTACTACTCGCTGGGCTTCCAGCCCGGTCACGCGGGTACCGGCCGGAGGTACAAGCTCCGCGTCGAGTTGACGAACGAGGCGAAGAGGCGTCTTGGCTTGCGGGACCGGAACGTGAGGCATCGCCTGAGCTACCGCGACAAGTCGATCGACACGGAGATGACCGAGGGGACCCTGGCGGCGCTCAAGCTCGGCTACGAGAAGAACGACCTGGACATCACCCTGGTCAAGTCGGACGAGATCCGCCGTGAGGAGCGCGGGCTCTACACCGTCCACCTCGACGTGCGGGTGCCGATCGGCGAGATGACCCTGGTGCCGGTGGGCACGGCGGGCGAGCACTTGCTGCGGGCGCGTGTCTGGGTGCAGGCTCTGGCGTCGAATGGAGACATTTCGCCTCCCCAGGTCGAGCCGTTCGAGGTCACCATCCCGGCCGAGGACCTGGAGCGGGCGCGGGAGAGCTTCTACACCTACAGGCTGCCCCTGATCATGAAGGAAGGCGATCAGCGCCTGACGATCGCGGTGCGGGACGAGGTGGCCGGAGAGACGTCCTTCATCACCCGGAACCTGCGGGTCGGCGCCTGACGAACGTCTGACCGGGGAGTTGCGGGTAGGCTTCTTCGAGGCCGACATACGGGCCGCTAGCGTCTGCCTGGAGGTTGAGCCGTTGTGAAGACCACGAAGATCGTCGAGTCGTTGAGCGCCTTGAGCGGACTCGGAGGCGCTCTGGCGCGTTCCGCCGCGGCGCTGCTCGAAGCGGAAGTGGAACAACTGCGCTTCGACCTGGCCCGGAACTGGCGCCGCTTTCTGGGCCTCGTTCTGCTTGCCGCCCTGGTGTTCGGCATTGTCTTCTGGGCCCTCGGCGCGCTCCTCTTCGCTGCCGGAGCCGGCCTCGCGCTGGTGCTCCCGGCCTGGGCAGCCGCGCTGGCGGTTGCAGTGGGCCTGTTGGCGTTGGCGCTGATTCTGCTCTGGATCGTCCGCGTTCGCGCGCGCCGTCTCGAGTCGCCCGTGGGCACCGTGAAGCGCCGCGTTGGCAGTCACCTGGCGTTCTGGCGGGGCGTCCTGGACGAGGCCGCGCGTACCGGCGACGCGGATTCGGAACGGGATCCCGACGAGTCATCGGGTAGCGGATCGTGAGCCGCCGTTCGGAGGAGCGCAGGCGGGCGGCTGCGCTGGCGCGCCGGCGCGACGACGCGAAGGAGGCCGTGGAGCAGGTCCGCAGGGCCCTCGGCGACGTGGGCGGAACCGACTTGAGCAGAGTCCGTGTGGGGGCGGCGTGGGTGCTGCCCGTCGCTGCCGGCGCGGTCGGCATCGCGATCGCGTGGTCGCTCCGACGGCTCAGGAAGAGGTGAGCACCCACTTGGCCGACGGTCGTCCGCACCCTGCCGACGGCGCGGGTGTCCGGGGAGCGCCGGGTCCGTGGCCCGCCGAGGCTGCGGTCCGGCGGCTGCTGCTCTTCGCCAAGGAGCCGGTTCCCGGCCAGGTGAAAACCCGGTTGATCGCGCCGGACGGGTTGACTGCCGGCCAGGCCGCTTCCCTGCACGCCGCCCTGGTTGCGGACCTGAGCTGGCGGCTCGATGCCGGGCGTTGGGAGCTGATTCTGATGTGGTTGCTGTCGCGGGGCGGTGATTCGCCGGACCTGGCGCCTGTCGGCGTGCCCTGGCGGCGGCAGCGCGGTCGCGACCTGGGCGAGCGGCTCTTCCGCGGGCTGGAATGGGCCGCGTCGGGCGCCGGCTACGTCGCGGCCGTCGGCAGCGATCAGCCCGACCTCGGTACGGCGCGGGTGGAGGCGGCGTTCGATCTTCTGGCGCGCGGGAACGACGCGGTCCTTGGCCCGGCCCGGGACGGCGGCTACTACCTGATCGCACTTTGCCGGAAGGCTGTGAACCGTCGCCTGTTCGATGGACTGGCGTGGAGCACGCCGTCGGTGTTGCGCGAGACGCAGTTGCGCTGCCGCGAACTGGGGCTGGAAGTGGCCCTGCTTCCGGAAGAGGAGGATCTCGACACGGTGGAGGATCTGGCGCGATTCCGGGACGCCCTCGAACGTCGGCCCGATTTGCGATCGATGTGCCCGCGAACGGCCGAAGTCGTCGCGTCGTGGTCGAAGCATCCATCGGGAAAGGAGGGCCGGCGTTGAGAGTCGTCACGACAGACGAGATGCGGTCGGCCGAAGCCGCGGTGATCGACGACCTCAGCGTGCCGGCGCTGGTGCTGATGGAGAACGCGGCTCGCGCCACCGCCGACGCGATAGCCGAGTTCTATCCGCGTGCGCGCCGTGTCGCCATCGCCTGCGGCCGGGGCAACAACGGTGGCGACGGACTGGCCCTGCTGCGCGATCTGACGACCCGGGGGTACGAGGCGACCGCCTTCATCGCCGGATCGCTCGACAGGCTCAGCCCCGAAGCGACGCAGCAGTTCGTGTCCTGTGAACAGCTCGGCCTGTCGCCGGCGGTGGTTCCGGAACCCGCCGAGTCCGACGCGGTCGGCGCCCCGGTCGACCTGTGGGTCGACGCGCTGCTCGGCACGGGGCTCAATCGGCCGGTGGAGGGTCCGGTGGCCCGGTGGGTCGACTGGCTGGGCAAGCGGAGGGGAGACGTTCCGCTGGTTTCGGTCGATCTGCCGACCGGGCTCGACGCCTCCACGTCCGTGCCTCCAGGGCCGCACGTCGTCGCTGACCTCACGGTGGCTCTTGGCTTCCCCAAGGTCGCGAACGTGCTGGCGCCCTCGTCGGACGCCTGCGGACGGCTTCGGATCGGCGATCTCGGGGTGCCGTTGCCCGAACCGCCGCCGGGTCCGGAGGCTCTCTACCGATCGCGGCGGCGGGACCTGGTCGGTCGACTCGGAGCGCGTCCGCTCGACGGGCACAAGGGCACGTTCGGTCACGTCGTCGTCGCCGGCGGCAGGAGCGGTTACACGGGGGCCGTGGTCCTGGCGGCGCGCGCCGCGGTCCGGGGCGGCGCCGGGCTGGTGACGGCGGCGGTGCCCGAACATCTTGCCCTCGTCGTCGACGCCGGCTCGCTCGAATCGATGACTCTGGGCCTGCCCCCGGACGGGGACGGTTGGTCACGGGAAGCCGTCGAACCGTTGCTGCAGGCGATCGGCGAGCGCGCATCGCCGGGTGCGTTGGCGCTGGGCCCGGGCCTCGGCCTGAGCGACGGTTCTTGCCCGGCAGGTCGTGGCTCGAAGTACGGCGCCGATCGTTCTCGATGCGGACGGCATCTCCGCCTTCGCCGGTGACGCCCGGGCGCTTCGGGCGCGTGACGCCGACCTCGTGATCACGCCTCATCCCGGCGAGCTGGCCCGTCTCCTGGGTGTCGCCACGGATGCCGTGGTGAGGGCCCGGTGGGAGCACGCGCGGCGGGCAGCTCAGGAGACCGGAGCGGTGGTCGTCCTCAAGGGCCGCCAGACGCGCACCTGGGTGAACCCGACCGGCAATCCGGGAATGGCTTCGGGAGGCAGCGGCGACGTGCTGACCGGAGTCATTGCGGCGCTGCTGGCCCAGGGACTGGAGCCGCCTTCCGCGGCGAGGATGGGGGTCTACGTCCACGGACTTGCGGGCGATCTGGCCGCCGCCACCTGGGGCGAGACATCGATGGCCGCTTCCGACCTGGTTGACGAGCTGGGACCGGCGTTCAAGTCGTTGGAGCCGGAATGATCGTCAGGACCGGGAGCGCCGGCGAGACCCGCAGGCTGGGAGTCGAGCTCGCCGAGCGGTTGACGCCGGGCGGTACGGCGCTTCTGTTCGGCGACCTGGGCTCCGGCAAGACGGTTCTCACCCAGGGCATCGCCGAGGGCCTGGGGCTTGACGCGACCCTGATCCAGTCGCCGACCTACACACTGGTTCATGAGTACGACCGCGGCCCGGTGCGCCTGGTGCACGTCGACCTGTACCGGCTTCAGCCGGAGGAGGTCGAGGGAATCGGGTTGGAGGAGCTGCTGGCCGGGGACGGTGTCAAGGTCGTGGAGTGGGCGGACCGCCTGCCGTACCGCGTGCCGGCGATGGAAGTCCGGTTGGAGGTCGGCGGCGAAGCGGGGGAGCGGACGATCGAGGTGCTCGAACCGTTGCTAGAGTCCCGCCCCGGAACCGGACCGGTCGATTCGTCGAGTAGATAGACGAGAAAGCGAGAGAGAGTTCGATGGAAGTGGAACGCGTAGGCATCGTCGGCTGTGGCCTCATGGGCCGGGGCATCGCGGAGATCTGTTCACGGGCCGGCATCCCGGTCACGGTCAGGGAGATCAACCAGGAAGTGCTCGATGCGGGGCTCGGCGCGGTGCGCAGATCCCTGGCCAAGAGTCTGGAGAAGCGGCGTATCGACGCCGAGGAGCACGACCGGGCGATCTCGAACCTGAGCGGTACGGTCGATCTTGCGGATCTCGCCGGTTCCGACCTGGTCGTCGAGGCGATCGTCGAGGACCTGGAGACGAAGCGCGAGCTGTTCGTTTCGCTGGACGACATCGTCGGTGAGAACACGATCTTCGCCAGCAACACGTCCTCGCTGACCCTCACCCAACTCGCCGCTTCGACGGCGCGGCCGGACCGGTTCGTGGGGCTTCACTTCTTCAACCCGGTGCCTGTGATGCGGCTGGTCGAGGTCGTCCGCACCCTGATGACGTCGGACGCGGCCTACGACGCCTGCTGGAATCTCGCCCAGCGGGTCGGCAAGACGCCGGTTGCCTGCAAGGACAACTCCGGGTTCATCGTCAACCGGCTGCTGATTCCGTATCTGCTGGATGCGGTCCGCGCCTACGAGAACGGCATCGGCAGCATGGAGGACATCGACACGGCGATGAAGCTGGGTTGCGGCTATCCGATGGGGCCGTTCACGCTGTCCGACTTCATCGGGCTGGACACGATGTACTCGGTCGCCAACATCATGTTCGACGAGTACCGGGAGACGCGCTTCGCACCGCCGACGTTGCTGAAGCAGTTGGTCCAGGCGGGACACCTGGGACGCAAGACCGGCAAGGGGTTCTTTGACTACCGCTGAACCAGCGCGGACGAGGGCGCAACTGGTCCTGCCCGAAGGGTCGGTGCAGGCGATCTGCGGCGCGCACGACGAGAACCTGCGGCGGGTCGAGAAGGCGCTCCATGTGACCCTCGGCGTGCGTGGGTCGGCGGTTCAGATCCAGGGCGCGGCGAAGGCCGTGGGTCAGGCGGAGCGCCTGCTCACCGACCTTGGCACGCTGGCCGCGAGCGGCCGCAGGCTCAGCGGCGGCGACCTGGCGACCGCGCTGCGCGTCGTGGCCGAGGAACCGGCCGCCTCGCTGGTCGATTTCTTCAAGACCGGCGCGTTGATTCAGGCGTCGCGTCGTCTGGTCGCGCCGCGCAGCCTGAACCAGAAGCGGTATCTGCGCGCTATGCTGGATCACGATCTGGTCATTTCGACCGGGCCGGCGGGCACGGGCAAGACCTACCTGGCGGTGGCGATGGCGGCTTCCGCGCTCAAGCAGGAGAAGGTGCAGCGCATCGTGCTGGCCCGGCCGGCGGTCGAAGCGGGCGAGAAACTTGGATTCCTGCCCGGCGATCTGGCGGAGAAGGTGAATCCCTACCTGCGGCCGCTCTACGATGCCCTCTACGACATCATCGGCTTCGACAAGGTTGCGCGGATGATGGAACGCGAGGTGATCGAGGTGGCGCCGCTCGCCTTCATGCGCGGGCGTTCCCTGAACGACAGCTTCATCATTCTCGACGAGGCGCAGAACACGACGCCCGAGCAGATGAAGATGTTCCTGACCCGCATCGGCTTCAACTCGAAGGCCGTGGTCAACGGGGACATCACGCAGGTCGACCTGCCGCCTGGCCAGCAGTCGGGCCTCAAACACGCACTGGAGGTGCTGCGGGGCGAGGAAGGCATGGCCTTCGTGCGCTTCGGGCGGTCCGACGTGGTTCGCCACGAACTCGTGCAGCGGATCGTCGGCGCCTATGATCGCTGGGAGGCGCGTTTCGGCTCCGACCCGGCGCGGCGGGAGGAGCGGTGAGCCCGTCGGCGAAGACGCCGCGGCGCCGTCGATCAGACCGCCGGCGGGAGGCGCGCAAGCGGCTGCGGCGCAGCCTGTTCCGCCGCCACGGGGAACGGCTGACCGTGGCCGGCCTGTGGCACTACATACTCGAACTCGACGTCGTCTGGGTCGTGCTCCTCATCCTGGCCGGCACCTGGATCATGGCGCCGGCGGGCTTCTTCTTCGGTCTGGACCTCAGCGAGGGCGACATCGCGAACCGCGACTATCACGCGACCCGCGACATCCTGATCC
>JAGWAG010000093.1:0-13396 GCA_021296535.1 Acidobacteriota bacterium
TGCTGGGTGTGCTGGAACTGCCAGCCGACCGCGTGGGGCCGCTGCAAGCGGCGGTCGGCCTGCCCGGCATCATCATCATGCTCTGGGGCGGCGCGAGCGCGGACCGCACGGACGCCCGGGCGGTGTTGACCCGGGTCTTCGGCGCGGCGGCTATCGTCCCCCTCGGCCTGGTGTTGGCGCTCGAACTCGGCCACTTCAGCGTGTGGACCGTAACCGCCTGGGGGCTGGGTATCAGCGCCGCGATGTCGTTCTCCGGTCCTGCCCAGCAAGCCGTGCTGAGCCGGATCGCGGGCCGCGACCTCCAGCGGGCCGTAACCGCATCGACCGCGATCACGATGTTCACGTACACGCTCGGCCTGGGCGCGGCGGGCCAACTCGACCGGATCGGCCTCCGGCAGGTGCTCATCGTTCAGACGATCTGCCTGGCGGGAGGGGCGCTCTGGATTCGCCGCATCGGGCCCCAGCCCCTGAACGACGCCGGGTCCGCCGAACCCGCCTGGCGGCGCATCCTGGAGGGCTTCCGGGCGTCCCACCGCCAGCGGCCGGTCTTCGACGCGATGACCGTGAACTTCGCCTCCAGCATCTTCAACGCCGGAGGCTTCCTGACCGCCTTCCCCTTCATCGTTCGCCAGGTCTACGACGGCGACGCGCAGTTGCTGTCCTGGTTGATGATCGTCTTCTTCATCGGCGCGGTCGTCTCGAACCTGATCATGCTCCGCTTCATGCCGCTGGCGCGGCCCGGGCGCTGGTTCATCCTCTTCCAGCTCTCCCGAGTCGTCGTCCTGTTCCTGATCTGGATCGAACCGGCCTGGTGGCTGGTCGTCACTGCCGTGATCGCCTGGGGCCTCAACATGGGCGTCACGACCACCCTGGCCCGCGCCATCGTCCAGGAAGCCGCCGAACCGCAGACCCGCGGCCGCGTCATGTCCGTCTTCGGCCTCGGCCTGCTCGGCGCACCGTTGCTCGGCGCCGTCATCCTGGGCTGGATCGTCGAGCAGTATGGCCCGCTCGCCGGGCTCGTCCCGGGCATGGCGGTGTCCGTGCTGCTGTTCCTCTACAGCATGGCCGCGACCGGGCTGTGGCGGTATCGGTCGACCTGATCAACGGTTGTCGGTCAACGGAGGGAAGTGCACTTCCAGGACCGTGGTTCGCTCCAACGAGCCGTCGGCCCGTTTCTCAAGCAACTGTAGTTCCTGCGGGCCTCCCGGCGGACCCACCGGCGCCGCGAGTTTCCCGCCCACCAAAAGCTGGTCGATCAGCGCCTGCGGCACGGGATCCACCGGTGCCTTGATGACGATCGAGTCGAACGGCGCGACCTCCGGCCACCCCTGGTCACCGTCATCCACCCTGACGGTCACGTTGCCGTAGCCGAGGTCTCCGAGCGTGGAAGCCGCCCGCCGGGCCAAGGGTTCAACGGGCTCGATCGTGTACACGTGGTCCATCATTTCGGACAGCACCGCGGCTTGGTAGCCGGCGCCGGTGCCGACCTCCAGCACCTTTCCCGCTCGTTCGCTTGTAGCGAGCGCGGCAATCACCGCCACGGTGTACGCATCAGGGATTGTCCGGCCCCCACCGATCGGCAACGCCACGGCCCGGTAGGCGTGGTCCTGCTGACTCTCCGGCACGAAGCGGTGCCGCGGTACAGCCATCATGACGTTCATCGCGCGGTCAAACAGTGCACGCTCGATGAAGCCCGCGGCCCGAGGGCCGGACCGACCAAAGATGAAGTCCATCCGCTCACGTTCTTCAAGCCCCTCATAGCGGGCGACGACGGCTGCGTTCCTCGCTACCTGAACCGTGAAGTGCGAGACCGAGAAGAGCGTGAAAACGCCAGCCGCCAACACGACAACAGGGGCAAACGCAAGGGGGCGAGCGGCCGAACGATCCGCCAGTCGCCGTTTCAGAACGGCCGCGAGAGGACGGTCGAGCCGAATCCTCTGGCCGCCGAACAACTCATGCCCGCGACCCTGGTCACCGATTCTCTTTCGGTTGACCAGGGATCGCAGGATCTTCACTTCAACTCCGCACCTTAGCCGCTCCCTCGCCCCGCCGCCGCAGCCACTCCACCGTACTTAGCGCCAGGAGCGCGAAAACGATCAGGAAGGTGGCGACGGCCAGAAGGGTCGGGCTGATCTCCTCCCGGATGCCGGACCACATCTGGCGCGGCAGGGTGCGTTGTTCGAGGCCGCCCATGAACAGGACGATCACAAGCTCGTCGAACGACGCGGCGAAGGCGAACAGCGAGCCCGAAATGACGCCCGGCAGGATGAGCGGCAGTTGGACGCGGCGGAAAGCAACGAGCGGATTCGCGCCGAGGTTCGCGGCCGCGCGCATCACGGTCCAGTCGAAACCGGCCAGCGTCGCGCTCACCGTGATCACGACGAAGGGCGCGCCGAAGACCGCGTGCGCGAGGATGATCCCGAGATGAGTCTGCGCCAGCCCAAGGCTCGAGTAGAAGAAGAACATGCCGACGCCGGCGATGATCACGGGCGTGATCATCGGTGAGATGAGCAACGCCGACACCATCCGGCGGCCCGGCATTGCCGGGTGCGCGAGTCCCAACGCCGCGGCCGCGCCCAGCACGGTGGCGACCACGGTCGCCGAGATCCCGATGACCAGGCTGTTCAATAGAGGGCGGGTCCACTCGTCGCCGTCGAAGATGCTCCGGTACCAGCGCAGCGAGTAGGCGTCCGGGTCGAACCGCAGCATGCCCTCCGTGAAGGTGAAGTACGGCTCGGCGTTGAAGCTCAACGGGACGAGGACCAGGATCGGCGCGATCAGGAAGATGAACGTGGCGACGCAGAAGGCCAGGTAGCCCCAGCGGGCGACTTTGTATCCGGGGCTGAGAGCGGCGCCGGCCATCAGCCGAGCCCGAGCCGGTCGATGCCGACCAGGCGGTCGTAGACGACGTACAGCGCGGTTACACCGCCGAGCAGCAACGCCGCCAGCGCCGCCGCCAGACCCCAGTTCAGGGAGGTCTGCACGTGGTAGGCGATCATGTTCGAGATCAACTGACCGCTCTGGCCGCCGACCAGGGCCGGAGTGATGTAGTAACCGATCGCCAGGATGAACGTGAGCAGGCAGCCGGCGCCGACGCCGGGCAACGTCTGCGGCCAGTAGACGCGCCGCAGCGCCTGAAGCGGAGTCGCACCCAGAGACGCGGCCGCGCTCATGTAGGCGGGCGGGATCGAGCGCATCACCGAGTAGAGCGGCAGCACCAGGAACGGCAGCAGCACATGGGTCATTGCGATGAAGGTGCCGGTCATGTTGTAGATCATCGCGATCCGGTTCTCGTCGCCGATCAGGCCGACGGCGACCAGAAAGTCGTTGACGATTCCCTGGTTCTGGAGCAGGACGATCCACGAGGTCGTGCGCACCAGGAGCGAAGTCCAGAACGGCAGCAGGACGAGCAGCAGCAGCACGTTCGCCCGCCGCGGCGGCGAGTTGGCGATCAGATGCGCGATCGGATAGCCGATCACCAGGCACAGCAGCGTGACGCCCAGGCTCACCTTCAGGGTGCGCCAGAACAACGGCACGTAGATCCGCCACTCCTCCGCCTGGCGAACGTAGCCGCCCTCGGGACCGCGCTCGAAGTCCAGGGCCTTCAGGTAGTGGCGAGCCGTAAAGCGCTGGCCGGCGTCCCGAAGCGCGCGCCAGGGCTCGGGCGTTCTCCAGCGGGCGTCGATCCCGATCATCGTCTCGCGCCAGAAGGCGCCGTCGGTCGTCACCCCGGCCGCCTCCGCCTCGGCGGCCGCCTCCACCATCAGCCGCGAGCCGCCCATGATCACGCTGCGCATGCCGCTGACGACCCGGTTGACCCGGTTCGCCGTGCGGCCGAGCGTGCGCTCGGTCCGCGCCGCGACGAACTCGCGCGCCGTGGCCGCGAATACCGCGTCGGGCGGCGCGCCGTCGCCGTCCCACTGGCGTAGCGCAGCGATCGTCTCCGGCAAAGCGTCGGCAACCTCGGGGTCGTAGAAGCTCTTCGTCAGCAAACTGAGCATGGGGCCCGCGAAGGTGACGGTCACGAACGCGACCAATGGCAAGGCCAGGCCGGCGGCACGCAACCGCGGGCCGAGGGCTCGCCGCCACAGCGGCCGAGCCGGCGACCGGGAAGTAGAGGCTTCTCCAGGCGTCACCGCGGCGCTCCGATGCTCATCGCGCCAGCCAGGCAGCGAAGCGTTCCTGCATCTCGTCGCTGTGGTCCGCCCACCACTCCCAGTCGGCCATGAGGAAGTTCTTCATGTTCTCGGGGTTCGTCGGCATGTGCGGCCACATCTCGGTGCCCGTCTCGGCCTGCCGGTCGATCAGCGGCTGCCCGGAGCGGCGCGCCGGGCTGTACGAGATGTAACGCCCCACGCCCGCCATCGACTCCGAGCGGGCGGCGAAGCGCATGAACTCCAGCGCTTCGTCGAGCTTGGGCGTGCCGGCCACGACGGCGAGTTGGCCGCGGTCCATGATCTGGCCGTCCCAGACGATCTCGAAGGGCTGCTCCTCAAGCACCTGGGCATTGAAGATACGTCCGTTCCAGGCCGTGCTCATGACGACCTCTCCGTCGGCGAGAAGCTGCGGCGGCTGCGCGCCGGCTTCCCACCAGACGACCTGGTCCTTGATTGTGTCCAGCTTACGGAACGCCCGGTCCAGGCCCTCCGGAGTCGACAGCATCTCGTAGACCCGCTCCTTGGGCACGTCGTCCGCCAGAAGGGCGAACTCCAGGTTTGCGTCGGGCCGCCGGTTCATGCCGCGGCGCCCGGGGAAACGCTTCAGGTCGAAGAAATCGGCGATCGTCGTCGGCGGGGGGCCGACTAGAGTTTCCCGGTTGTAGGCGTAGATGGTAGAGAACAGCAGCGTGCCCACGCCGCATTCGGTGTTCGTCTCGGGCAGAAAGTCATCCGCCGCCGGTTCGCCGTTTGGGCCTGAGGGCAGAATCGAGGGGTCGATCAGTTCCAGAATGCCCTCGTCGCAGCCGGTCACGGACTCGGAAACGTTCATGTCGACCACGTCCCAATGGACCGCTCCCGCCTCGACCTGGGCGCGGATCTGGGCCAGGCCGCCGTTGTAGTCCGCCAGGTTCACCTCGATACCCGTCTCGGCCGTGAAAGCCTCGTGATAGCCCTTGACGCACGCGCGGGCGTAGGAGCCGCCCCAGGAGACCACGGTGAGGGACCGCTCCTGCGAACCTGCCGCGGCGCCCGGGGCCTCGCCGGCCGGAGCGTCTCCGGACGGCCCACAGCCGGCCAGCAGGCCGCCGGCCGCGAGCAGGCAGGCCCCGGCGACGCGGCGGGCGTTTGCCGGCGCCCGCCTTCGGGCAGCCGCTCTTGCCGCGCAGGCCAACGCAGGGGCGCAGCGCCCGAGCGGCATCACCACTCCTCCTCGCCCTCGCGAAGCTCCTCGGGCACGAGCGCCCGGCAGTCCAGGGCCGCCCACCCCACCGTCACCGTATCGCCGGGCAATACGGCACCGTGGCCGACGACGTTCGGGATCTTGGCGATGAAGTCGGAGCAACCGCCCACCGTCATGTGCACGCGCAGGTGGTCACCGAGAAAGATCATGTCGTCGATCTTCGTCTCGACCTCGTTGCGGTAGCGGCCGGGGAGCGCCGAGACGGCGACCCGCTCCGGCCGAATGACGACCGTTGCCCGCGCGCCCGGAGGGCACAGGCCAAGGCTCATCGCCCGGATCCTGAGGCCATCGACGTCGACATCACACACCCCGTCGCCCTCACTCACGACGACGCCGTCCAGGCGGTTGTTCTCGCCGATGAACCGGGCGACGAAGGCCTTCTCGGGTTCTTCGTACAGGACCTCCGGCGACGCCGCCTGCTCGATCATCCCGTTGTGGAACACCGCCACCCGGTCGGAGAGCGTCATCGCCTCCTGCTGGTCGTGGGTCACGTAGACGACGGTCACGCCCAGGGTCGAGTGAATCCGCCGGATCTCGTACTGCATTTCCTCGCGCAGGCGGCGGTCGAGAGCGCCCAGCGGTTCGTCCATCAGGACGAGTTCCGGTTCGAAGACGAGGGCACGGGCGATCGCCACCCGCTGCTGCTGGCCGCCCGACAGTTGCGACGGCTTCCGGTCCTCAAGGCCCTCGAGCTGCACCAGGCTGAGCGCACGCTCCACCCGCTCCCGCCGAAGAGCCGCTTCGACTCCGCGGACCTCGAGTGGAAAGGCCAGGTTGCCCCCAACCGTCATGTGCGGGAACAGGGCGTAGTTCTGGAACACCATGCCGATGCCCCGCTTGTGCGGCGGCAGGTCGTGAATCGGCCGGCCGCCTATCCGGATCGTGCCCGCCGTGGTCGCCTCGAATCCGGCGAGCATCATCAGGCAGGTCGTCTTGCCGGAGCCTGACGGCCCGAGCAGAGTCAGGAACTCGCCTCTTTCGACCTCCAGGTCCAGGCCCCGCACAACGAGGTTGCGACCGTCGTAGCTCTTGTCTACGCCAACGAACTCAACGTGGGGGACGGCGCTCTCGCCGCGCTCGTCAGGGACAGGGACGCTCACGGGGCCGTCACTATACTCGGCAATCGCCACCTTGAGCAGCCCGATCGACTTCCGCACCCACCCCGACCGCTACCGCCACTGGCGGCTCAAGATCGAGCCGCCGCTCGCCTTCCTGACCCTGGAAGTCGACGAGCAGGCAGGGCTCCAGCCCGGCTACCAGCTCAAGCAGAACTCGTACGACCTGGGAGTCGACTTCGAGCTCTACGACGCGACCCAGCGGCTCCGGTTCGAGCACCCGCAAGTCCACGCCGTCGTGCTGCGCTCCGACCGTGAACGGATCTTCTGCGCCGGCGCGAACATCGGCATGCTCGGAGCATCGTCCCACCAGTTGAAGGTGAACTTCTGCAAGTTCACGAACGAGACCCGCCTGGCAATCGAGGACGCCTGCCGGCACTCCGGCCAGCGCTACCTGTGCGCGGTCCGCGGCACGGCTGCCGGCGGCGGCTACGAACTCGCGCTCGCCTGCGATCGCATCCTGCTCGCCGACGACGGTTCCTCCGCGGTCTCCCTGCCCGAGGTGCCCCTGCTGGGCGTCCTTCCCGGCACCGGGGGGTTGACCCGCCTGCTCGACAAGCGCCGCGTCCGCCGCGACCGGGTCGACCTCTTGTGCACCCTGGAAGAGGGAATCAAGGGCCGTCGAGCGGTGGAATGGAACCTGGTCGACGAACTGCTCCCGCGATCCTCCTTCGACGAGGACGCAGCGGCGCGGGCCCTCGAACTGGCCGCCGGCAGCGACCGCCCGGCGGACGCGGGCGGCGTGGTCTGGCCGCAGATCGCACCGGAGCTCGAATCCGACTCGCTCGCCTACTCAACGCTCCGGATCGACTTCGACCGCGAGCTCGGCGCCGCGCGCCTGACCGTGCTCGGCCCCACCGAGCCGCCGGCCGGCCGAGCTTCCGAAGCGCTGGCCCGGGACGACGTCTTCTGGCCGCTGATCCTCGCGCGCGAACTCGACGACGCCCTGCTCCACTTGCGCCTCAACGAGACCCGGATCGGGCAGCTCGTGATCCAGTCCCGGGGCAACTTCGAAGCCGTGGCCGCCTTCGACGCGCTCCTTCACCGGGAACGCAGGCACTGGCTAGTACGCGAGGTGCTGCTGTTCTGGAAGCGGGTGCTGAAGCGGCTCGATCTGACCGCGCGGAGCGTCTTCACCCTGATCGAGCCCGGGAGTTGCTTTGCCGGGTTCCTGTTCGAACTCGCTTTGGCCGCCGACCGGTCCTACATGTTCGAAGGTGAGGCCGAAGACGGCGGGCCGGCGCCACAGGTGGCTCTAGGCGAGCTGAACTTCGGCGCCTTCCCGACCCCCAACGGGCTGAGCCGGATCGAGACCCGGTTCCTGGGCCGGAAAGAAGAGATCGAGCAACTGCGCTCGCTCGCCGGCTCGCCTCTCGAGGCCGAGGAAGCCGACGCGGCCGGGCTGGTCACCGAGATCCTCGACGACCTGGACTGGGAGGACGAAGTGCGCATCGCCTTGGAAGAGCGAGCCAGCTTCTCGCCCGACGCCCTGACGGCGCTGGAAGCGAACCTTCGCTTCCCCGGTCCCGAAACGATGGAGAGCAGAATCTTCGGACGCCTCAGCGCCTGGCAGAACTGGATCTTCCAGCGTCCCAACGCGGTCGGCGAAGAGGGGGCGCTCCGCCCCCGCTTCGACCGGGAACGAATCTAGGTACTCTGAACCGATGACCACCCTCGACAGCACCGTCGACTACGACGTCCTGATTCCGAACAACGTCGCGCTCGCCAGCGACGCCCGCGTCCGCCGCGGGCTGGAGCGCTGGCACCCCGGGTACATCGACTGGTGGATGGACATGGGGCCCGACGGCTTCCAGACCTCCGACGTCTATCTCCGCACCGCCGTGCGCGTCGAGTCGAAGGGCGCGGACAAGTGGGCGGTCTTCGACTACGTGAAGATGCCCGACTACCGCTGGGGAATCCTGCTCGCACCCGAAGACCCGGACCGGAAGATCCCCTTCGGCCGCCATCGCGGCGAGCCTGCCTGGCAGGAAGTCCCCGGCGAGTACCGGGCCATGCTGCGCCGGCTGATCGTCATCCAGGGCGACACGGAACCCGCGTCGGTCGAGCAGCAGCGCTTCCTGGGCAAGACGGCCCCTTCGCTCTACGACATGCGGAACCTCTTCCAGGTCAACGTCGAGGAGGGGCGCCATCTCTGGGCGATGGTCTACCTGCTGCAGAAGTACTTCGGCCGCGACGGCCGGGAGGAGGCCGGCGAGCTGCTGCGCCGCCGCTCCGGCTCCGAGGACGCGCCGCGCATGCTCGGCGCCTTCAACGAGGAGACGCCGGACTGGCTCTCCTTCTTCCTGTTCACCTTCTTCACCGACCGCGACGGCAGGATGCAGCTCGAATCCCTGGCCCAGTCCGGCTTCGACCCGCTGTCCCGCACCTGCCGTTTCATGCTCACCGAGGAGGCGTTCCACATGTTCGTCGGCGAGACCGGCGTCACCCGGATCGTCCAGCGCACCTGCGAGGCGATGACGGCCGCAGGAATGGACGACCCCACCGACGTTGAAGCAGTGCGTGCACTCGGAGTGATCGACCTGCCGACGATCCAGAAGAAAGTGAACCTCCACTACTCCCTGACCCTCGACCTGTTCGGCTCCGAGCTGTCGACGAACTCCGCCAACTTCTTCAACGCCGGGCTCAAGGGCCGCTTCCGCGAGCACCGGCTGGAGGACGACCACCGCCTGCACGAAGCGACCTACGGCATCCCCGAACCGTCGAACGGCGGCTGGAGCGTCGCCCTGCACCCGGCTCTGAACGCCCTGAACGCGCGGCTTCGCGACGACTTCACGGACGACTGCAATCTCGGTGTCGGCCGCTGGAACAAGACGATCCGTGAGAGCGGCGTCGACTTCGAGATCACGCTGCCCCACGTCGCCTTCCACCGCCAGATCGGCGTCTACCGTGACCTGCACGCGACCCCGGAGGGCGATCTTGTGTCCGAGGACGACTGGAACCGCCGTCGCCACGAGTGGCTCCCCGACGATGCCGACCGCGCCTTCATCGAGTCCCTGATGAAGCCCGAGTTCCGGCCCGGCCACTACGCCTCCTGGATCGCCGAACCGAGGATCCGGATCAACCACAAGCCCGGCGACTTCGAGTGGGTCAAGCTGGCCGAGGCGTAGAGGTTGAAGCTCTACATCGTAGACCTGACCCCACTTCTTGGCTTCCTTACGCCCTGGTTCGTCTCCGCCGTCGTCCTCGGTCTCAGCGTCGTGCTGCCCGCCCGCCGCGTTCTGGGCTACGTCCGCGACGAACGGACCGGCCAGCTTCTCCGGTACCGCCTGAACGGACCGCTCGTGTTCGTCGTGACGATTGGTCTCTGGCTCCTGGCGGGCTACAGCGGCCCCATGCCCTGGGACTGGCTATGGGCCCACCGCTGGAGCGGCGCCGCGGGGGCCCTGGCTCTGGGCATCGTCGCCTCGGCAGTGGTCGTGCTGACGGCGCCCGGCCGCGGCGGTTCCGTCCTGAAGGAGTTCTATCTCGGCAGGCGCCTCAACCCGCGCATGTTCGGCGGCCGCGTGGACGCCAAGATGTTCCTCTACGTGTTCGGCGCCACCTACCTCGAACTGAATCTGCTCTCGTTCGCGGTCCACCACTACTCGACGTTTCCCGGCGATCCGTCGCCCGCCGTCCTCCTGTACGTCGCGCTCTTCACCTGGTTCATCTGCGACTACCTGGTCTTCGAGCCCGTCCACCTCTACACCTACGACCTGTTCGCCGAGCGGGTCGGTTTCAAGCTCGTCTGGGGCTGCCTCTTCTTCTATCCCTACTTCTACGGAGTCGGCCTGTGGGCCGCCGCCGATCTCCCCAACCCGCACGCCCCGATCTGGCTGCTCGTTTTGTCCGCCCTCGTCTTCTTCGCCGGCTGGTCGCTGGCGCGCGGCGCGAACATGCAGAAGTTCCACTTCAAGCTCGATCCCGAACGGACGTTCCTCGGCCTGTTCCGGCCGGAAGCCATCTCCGACGGCGAGCGCCGCCTCCTCTGCAGTGGCTTCTGGGGCGTGTCACGCCACGTGAACTATCTCGGCGAGATCCTGATGGCGACCGGGCTTGCGCTCAGCCTCGGCTACCCGACACTCCTCGCTTCCTGGCTCTACCCTCTCTACTACGTCCTCCTGCTCGTGCCGCGCGAGCGCGACGACGACCGGCTCTGCGCCGCGAAGTACGGCGCGCTGTGGGACGAGTACCGGCGGCGCGTGCCGTGGCGCATCGTGCCGCGGGTGTACTAGGGGTACAGCAGGCCCATCCGCCACGCATCGCCGTCGCGCTCGTAGAACGTCCGGTCGTGGAGCCGGTGATCCCGGGCGACCCAGAACTCGAACCGACGGGGCACGACCCGCAGCCCCGTCCAGTGCGGCGGCCGCGGCGCCGGCTGACCCCCTCGAAGTCGGCTACGAGTTGTTCGCGGTTCTCAAGCGGCCGGCTCTGCTGCGATGCCCAGGCGCCGAGCTGGCTGTTCCGGCTGCGGGTCGCGAAGTAGGTGTCGGCCTCGGCGTCGCTGACCAGCTCGGCGCGGCCGAAGACGCATACCTGCTCCTTCGGTTCGCGCCAGAAGAAGTTCAGGCTCACGTCCGGGCGCGCCAGGATCTCTCGGCCCTTGCGGCTCTCGAGGTTCGTGTAGAAAACGAAGCCCTCCCGGTCGAAGTGCTTGAGCAGGACGACCCGCGACGACGGACGGCCCCGCGCGTCGGCGCTGGAGACGACCATCGCGTTCGGCTCGGAGAGACCCGTGGACAAGGCACGCTCGAAGACGTGGCGAAAGCGGTCGAAGGGATCCTGAGCGGTCACAGCCGTACTCTCACCCATTCGGCGTCCGGGGCCAACCCCGCAAGGCGGCCTGGCCGCCGTGTGAAACCATTGCCGGCCGATGAAGGTCGGCGTCCTCCAGTTCTTTTCCTGGCCCGATCGGCGGATTCCGCTGGATCAGGTGTACCACCGGGCCTTCCAACGCATCGACATCATGGAGCAGAACGGCTACGACGCCGTCTGGCTGGCCGAGCACCACTTCAGCTCGTTCAGCATCTGCCCGTCGATCCACATCATGGGCACCCACGTGGCCGCGAGGACGCAGAACCTCCGCATCGGCACCGGCGTCTCTCTGGCGCCCTTCTACAACCCGCTGCGGCTTGCCGAGGAAGTGGCGCTGCTCGACGTGCTGTCCGGAGGCCGCGTGAACTGGGGCGTGGGCCGCGGCTACCAGGAGGGCGAGTTCAAGGCGTTCGGCGTCGACCCGCAGCGCAGCTACGAGGTGTTCCGCGAGCACGTCCAGACGGTGATCGGCGCCTGGACCGAGGAGCGCGTGACCTTCGCGGGCGAGGTCGAGGTGTTGCCGAAGCCGGCGCAGAAGCCGCACCCGCCCGTGTGGCTCGCCGCCTCATCCCCGGAGGCAATGAACTGGGCCGCCGGGAACGGGTTCTCCATCATGCTCGATCCGCACGCGGACCACGGCCGCATTGCCGAGAAACGGGAGCTGTACCGGCAGATCCTGGAACAGCACGGCCACTCGATCGAGGGGCGGGAGATCCCCATGGCCCGCCTGATCGCCTGCGCACCGACCCGGGCCGAAGCGGAGCAGATCGCGCGTCAGGGGGCCGAATGGACGGTCGGCTCGCACCGAAAGAAGGGCGTGCGCGCAGCCAGAGTCAAGACCAGGCTCAACCGCGAGCTCAGCGACCTGGCACAGGACCACATCTTCGTCGATTCGGCGGAGCAGTCCGCGATCGACCGCTACCTGAACGGCGTGATCATCTACGGGACGCCGGACGAGCTGGTCGATGAGATCGCGCGGCTCAAGGAAGAGATGTTCCTCGACTACCTGCTGCTGGCGCCCCTCATCACGGACGAGGTGCTGCCCCGCGTCGCCTGAGGACGGGCCGCTCCCGATTCCGCGGCGGCCCTTGAAGAGGTAGGCGAGGCGCCTGTAAACGTCTCAGTGGCGATTCGCTAGGAGCGGCGCTTGTAGACGTAGGAGAGACCCTCTTCGGCGAAGGCGCGGCAGGCCTTGTCCTTGAACTCGACCGCCTTGTCCCACTCCTCGATGTCGTAGTAGTCGCGCTCCGCGACGACCCGGATCTCGCGCACCGTCCGCTCGTCGAGGTCGAGGCGCTCCGCGATCTCCCGGTCCGACAGTCCACGGCGCCGCTTCTCTCCCGGCAGATGCTCGTGGATATCGATCTGGATCGAGTTCGACAGCTCCAGGATCTCGTCCCGGTGGCGCCGGTAGGTCTCCGGATCGATGAAGAAGAAAGCCACCCGTTGCCTCCCCGATCTGCCTATGCCTTGGCCCGATGTTCGGCGCCCACGGGACAGACCCGCATGCACTCCCAGCACTGGCCCTGGCTCTGAGCGGCATAGGTCATCGACCACAGCGTCTTCGTGAAGTGGCTCGAGTAGAGGACCATCTTGCGGGCCTCCGGGTCCTCCTGGTCGAGAGCGAGTTCGAGCCCCTTCTGGAAACCGGGAATCCAGTGCGTATAGACGCGCGAGGTGCAGCGCGCCGCGTCGTAGCGTCGCTCGACGAGCCGGCCGTTCTCGATCCGCCCGTCCAGGCAACCGCCGTCGCCGAGCGGGCACACGCGAGTGCAGAGCGTAGCCCCTTCCGCTTCCCACATCTCGACGCAGGCGGGCGCCGGACAGGCGGGCTCGCCAAGCGGCGGCGTGACCGGGAACGGGTACGTCGTGACGATCGCGGAGTAGAACAGGAGGCCGTACTCCGGGTGCAGCACCGGCCCGGCCAGGCTGCGAGACCCACACCCGGCGAGTTCCGCCGCCAGAGCGACGCTCAGGAACGGCCGGTTGCCGCGACGCACGCCCGGCGGCACGAACAGCGCGTAGTAGCCGAACTCCGCCTCGATGAACTTCGCCGTCTTCAGGCC
>JAGWAG010000093.1:13519-16718 GCA_021296535.1 Acidobacteriota bacterium
GGCGCCTCGTCGAAGGCGTCCGCGTCGGCGACGCCCCAGGCCAGCGCGCCGCCGCGCTCGACCATGGCGGCCAGACGGCCGCGGGCGGCCGCGGCCTCGTCCGCCGTCGGAGTGGCAGCCGCCGCGGAGACGGTCACTGCAACCGCCTTTCGTGCATGCCGACCGGACACACCCGCATGCACTCGAAGCACTGCGCCACGCTCTCCTTGTAGTAGCTGAGCGACGACAGCGACTGGGTGAAGAAGTCGGAGTAGATCATCGACCGCCGGCGCTCCCGGTCCTCCTCGGACGTGATCTGGACCAGGGACTTCTGGATCGAGCCGATGCCGAAGTTCATCGACCGGGAAGTGCAACGCTCGCGGTCGTAGTAGGAGTAGCTGATCCGGCCATTCTCGTCGATCGCGCCATCGAGGCAGCCGCCCTCGTCCTTCGGGCAAGAGGCGAGGCACGGCGTGGTGCCCAGCTTCTCGTACATCTGGATGCACGGCTTCGACGGGCAGACGTCCTCCTCGAGCGGGTGGTCCGGCTCGAGGTCGAGCGTGGTGACCAGGGCCGCGTAGTACAGGAGGCCGTACTGCGGATGCAGGATGATGTTCGCGGCCAGCGACCGGGTGCCGAGGCCCGCCAGCACCGCGGCCAGCATCATGCTCATCGGCGGGTTGTGCCCGGCGGTCGGCAGCGACGGCGCCTGCAGCGCGCGGTGACCGTGCTCCCGCTCGATGTAGTCGCACATCACGTGGACCGCCACGTTCTCGCGGAAATCGTAGCCGGTGATCTCCATCACCCGATGGTCGGGACTCCGCCAGGCGCCCGCGGTCGGCCCCTGGTTGCCCGCGACGACCACGCTCTTCGCACCGGGCAGCACGTCCTCGGGCCGATGCCCTTCCGGCACGAACTCGTTGAAGGCGCTGGCAGCAGCGACGCCGACGACCAGAGCCCCGGCGCCGGCACCAACATCACGGACGGCGGCCGTCTTCTGCTGTCGCGCCTCCGACAATCTGGGGGACTGCTCCGGTAGTGTGCTCGTCGTGAACTCCGATCACGATAACACCGCCTCCAGGGCCGGTACGGATGTCGTCAATCCGTGGGAGGAACGGAAGGACCGCGGCAGGGTGGCGGCCCTGGTCGCCGCCCTGGCCCTCCTGGCTACGTCTCCCCGCGGGTTCTTTGGAGGAACGAGAGTCGATGCGGGCTGGTGGGGGCCGCTTCTCTTCGCCGGTCTGGTCGTCGCGCTGGGCGCCCTTCTGAACGGCCTGATCCTCTTCGTCCTGACACTGACGCTGCCCGATGCGGTCTTGGAACTGGTCAGCCGGATGGAGCTGCTCGGCGAGCCGGCAGACGTTTCCGGCCTGGAAGGGAATTCCTTCCTCCAGCGGATTCTCCCGTTTCTCGGTCTGCAGCTCCTCCTGCTGTTCCTTCCGTTCGTCTTCGCCTTCGGTCTGCTCGCATCACTCTTCAGCGCCGGATTCGCGCACTTGCTTCTGATCATCACCCGCTCGCCAAGGCCAAATGGCTTTCGCGGCACAGGGGTCGCCGCCTGCTACGCAGCAGGCGCCTTTCTGCTGACCGCCGTCCCGGTTGTCGGCGACGTTCTGGCCATCGTCGGAAGCGCGGGACTGTTCGCGGTCGGGCTTCACGTACTCCAGGGGGTCAAGGCATCGAGAGCGGCCTTGCTCGCCGCGATTCTCCCCCTGTTGCTATTCGTCGGCGCGATCCTGCAGATCGTGCTGGCGGCCCTCGCCGCGTAACCCGAAGGACGCGCGCTATGCCGTTTCCCGGCGCAGGCTTGTAGAGTCGGGCACCGCACCGGGCCCGAGAAAGGGCGCCGAACGAAGACCCGCCTGACACCGCCATGATCGACCAGCTCGACGACATCGAAGCGCGAGTCTCCGCGGCGCTGGACCAGACCGCCGATCTGGAGCAACTCGAGGAATGGCGCCGGGCGACGATCGGCCGCAAGGGCGAAGTCCAGCTTCTGACGCGGCGAATGGGCGCGATCGAGCCCGCCGACCGCCCCGCGTTCGGCAAGCGAATCAACGAGATCAAGACCTCACTCCAGGCCGCCTTCGAGGCGCGTCAGGAAGCTCTGAAGCGATCGGCGCACGAAACCGACGGCGACACGGCCCGGCTCGACGTGACCCTGCCCGGCCGCAGGCCGCTTCTCGGCGGTCTCCACCCGTCGACCCTGGTCATGCGCCGCATCGAACGCATCTTCGGCGACATGGGCTTCCAGACCTACCGCAGCCCGGACGTGGTCACGGATCAGTTGAACTTCGGCTCCGGCGCGGGACATGCAGGACACCTTCTACACAACGGACCCGAGCGTGGTGCTGCGCACTCACACCAGCGGCGGCCAGATTCTGGCCATGCAGGAGCGCCACCCGGAACCAATACGGGTCATCCTGCCGGGCATGTGTTACCGCAACGAGCAGATCACCGCGCGGAGCGAGATCCAGTTCCATCAGATCGAAGGGCTCGCCGTAGGCCCCGCGATCACCTTCGCCGATCTGAAGGGTACGCTGACCGAGTTCGCCCAGCGCCTGTTCGGGGAAGGCCGCGGCGCCCGTTTCCGAGCCAGCTACTTCCCCTTCACGGAGCCGAGCGCCGAGATGGACATCGCCTGCCTGCTTTGCGACGGACAGGGTTGCCAGTTGTGCAAGGAGACCGGCTGGCTCGAGATCCTCGGCTGCGGCATGGTCCACCCGACCGTGCTCGAGAACGGCGGCTACGACCCGGACGAGTGGAGCGGCTTCGCGTTCGGCATGGGTCCCGAGCGGATCGCCATGCTGCGGCACGGCATCCGTGACATCCGCTACTTCTGGTCTAACGACCTGCGTTTCCTGCGTGCGCGTTCCGCTCAGTTGGCTCGGCGATTTCGTCGAGCTCGACGGTTCGCCGGACGAACTCGCCGAGCTGCTCACCAACGCCGGCCTGGAGGTCAAGGCGATAGACCGCTTCGGCGTCGCCGGCGCCGAACTGCCGTGGCCGGCCGACCTGGTCATGGCCGCGAAGATCCTGCGCGTCGACCCGGTGCCGGACGCCGACCGCCTGGTCCTCGCGACTGTTGACAACGGCGCGGACTCAACGCGCCAGGTCGTCACCGGAGCACCGAACCTGTTTCCGTACCTCGGCAAGGACCTGGGCAGGAATCCGGCGGAGGCCAACCTCTGGGGAGCCCTGCTGCTCGCCGGCGCGAGCT
>JAGWAG010000093.1:17031-21634 GCA_021296535.1 Acidobacteriota bacterium
TCGCGGGCCGGGTCGAGATCGCCACCGAGAACCCGGAACTCAATCCGCGCTTCGTCGGCCTTCTGATCGAAGGCATCGAGCAGGGGCCTTCGCCGTACTGGATGCAGCACCGGCTTCAACTCGCGGGGCAGCGGCCGATCAGCAACGTGGTCGACATCAGCAACTATGTGATGCTCGAAGTCGGCCAGCCGAACCACACGTTCGACTACGACCTGCTGCGACAGCGGGCGGACGGCTACGCGGACGGCGGCCCGGTGCGGATCGTCACGCGGCTGGCTCGCGACGGCGAACGCCTGACCACGCTGGACGGCACCGAGCGGACACTGCGGCCGAACCAGATCATGGTCACCGATCCGGCCGGCTCCCTCAGCGTCGGCGGGGTGATGGGCGGCCGGGACAGCGAGATCGGCGCGGAGACGCTCGAGGCAGCGGCCTGGGAGCCCAGGAGCATCCGGCGCACCCAGCGCCAGCTCGGCGTCCACACCGAGGCCGGCTTCCGCTTCAGCCGCGGCGTTCATCCCAGCCAGGCTCTGCTTGGCGCCCGGCGAGCCGCGGAACTGCTGCGCCTTCACGCCGGCGGCACGATCGCCGAGGGAATCGTCGATCACTATCCGCAACCGGCGCCTGATGTCACCGTCGACTTCGACCTCGGCTACCTGCGCCACCTGAGCGGCCTCGACCTCGGCGCGGAGGAGACGGCGGATCTGCTGCGCCGGCTGGACTTCGAAGCTGAGCCGGCGGACGATACCGGCAAGCTGAGCGTCACCGTTCCCGACCACCGCCTCGACATCAAGGGCCCCCACGACCTCGTCGAGGAGGTCTGCCGCATCTACGGCTTCGACCGTATCCCCTCCACCGTGCTCAGCGACGTGCTGCCGCCCCAACGCGGCAACCGCGAGCAGTCCTTCGAGGACCGGGTCAAGGACACCTTCGCCGACCTTGGTCTCCAGGAAGTCGTGAGCTACCGGCTGACGACGCCGGAGGCGGAAGCGAAACTGCTACTCGAGGAGGCCGAGCCGCCGCCCTATGTCCGGCTCGCCAATCCCTCGACCCAGGACCGCGTCGTCAGCCTCGGTGCTGGAAGCCGCGGCCTCGAACAGCCGCTTCGAGGACCGGCTTGCCCTGTTCGAGGTCGGCCGCGTGTTCCCGGTGCAGGAAGGCGATTCGCTGCCCGAGGAGCGGCAGTGGGCCGCCGTCGTGCTCACTGGTCCGCGTCGTGCCGACCACTGGCAGGCGCACGCCGACCCCGACGACTGCTTCGACTTCTTCGACGTCAAGGGAGTGGTCGAGACGGTCCTGGATCGCCTCGGTCTGACGGTCGAGTTCGGCGAGCCCGAGGCGCACTCGGCGGCAACCGCCTTCCGTGCCGGACGCACCGCCACTGTCCTGCTCGCGGGCGACCCGGAACCGGTCGGCACGCTCGGTGAAGTCCACCCGGCCGTCGCCGCGAACTTCGATCTCGAGCCGGCGCCGGAACGGCCCGTCCTGGCTGCTGAACTCGAACTCGACCGCATTCTCGAGCGCATCCCCGACTCCCTGAAAGTCGACCCGGTGCCGGTCTACCCCGAAGTACTCGAGGACCTGGCCCTGATCGTGGACGAGGCGACGCCGGCCGCGGCCGTCGAGGCCGCCCTGCTCGCGGCCGGCAAGCCCCTGCTCTGCGGTGTCGAGTTGTTCGATGTCTTCCGCGGCGTTGGCGTAGGCGAGGGCTCGAAGAGCCTCGCCTACCACCTGACTTTCCGGGCCCCGAACCGCACGTTGCGCGACCGCGACGTTAAGAAGCTCCGCCGGCGCATCCTGGGGCAGATCGAGCGGTGGAGTAGCGCCCCAGGGAGCCACGGCGAGCAACGCCGGGGCGCACCACCCTCCCGGCCTCAGATCGCCAGGCGCGACAGTAGCGCCACCACGGCATGCTCCACCCGGAGCGTCCGCGGACCGAGACTGACCGTCCGTGCACCAGCCGCCGTGAATCGATCGAGTTCCTCGTCCAGCAGGCCGCCTTCGGGACCGATCAGCAGCGCGGTCGGTCCATCGATGCCCAGCGGGCACGGTTCGGCGCCGCCGGCGTCGGCGACCAGCACCTCGTCGTGGCGTCGAACCAGGCCCGGTAAAGACTCCGTCAGATCGCGCGGTCCTCTCAGACACTCGATCTCCGGCAGCACCGTGTCCCGCGCCTGCGCCAGGCCCAGCATCAGGTGACGCCGCAGCGCCTCCGGCCGCACCACCGAGCTTTGCCAATAGCTCTTCTCCACCCGGGCCGTGTGGACGAGCAGGATCCGTTTGACACCCATCGCTGCCGCGGCCTGCAGGATCCGGCCCACGAACTTGGGTCGCGGCAACGCCAGGACCAGCGTGACCCGAAGCGGCTCTGGCGGCTCGCCATCGAGTGGCCCCAGCTCCAGCACGACGCGCTCCCGGTTCAGCTCGACGATCCGCCCGCGGCCGATGCCGCCGCCCAGCCGGCCCACCTCCAGCGTGTCGCCGACCGCCGCCCGCAGCACCTTGCGGACGTGCCGGAGGCGTTCGCCGCCCACCACCGCCCGTCGGGCCGCGCCGGCTCCCGGATCGAAGTCCTCGTCCTCCAACAGAAGCAGGTTCATCCTGTTACAGTCACGCGCTCAAACGACGCATCGAATTGCGCTCCAGAGACCACTGGCAGAGGAGGACGGAACGGTATGGCAGCAGAGAAGTTCCCGATCGAGGCCGGACACATCATGATGTTCGCCCGCGCGGTCGGCGACCCGAACCCCATCTATCACGACGCGGACGCGGCGGCGGACACGGAGCCCGGCAACGTGATCGCGCCGCCGACCTTCTACCAGGCCTCGGCGCAGTACGACCCGGACTACTTCCTGCGCCCCAAGATCGGCGAACCGTGGTTCGGCTCCGGCAAGGAGCCCACCGGCGTGCCGCCCACACGCACCGGCGGCGACGGCGGTACGGGCCTGCACGCGGAGCAGCGCTTCGAGTACTTCCGGCACGTGAGCCCGGGCGAGACCCTGACCATCAAGGCCCGCCCCGGCAAGACCTGGGAGCGGCAGGGCAAGCGCGGCGGCAAGCTCACGTTCAGCGAGAACATCACCGAGTACTTCGACGAATCCGGCGAACTCGTCGTGCGCGCCACCGGCGTCGGCGTGCGCACCGAGAAGGTCGTGGAAAGCGACTGAGGAGAGAACAGATGGCACTTCAGGCAAGCAAAGTCCAGGTCGGCGACACCTACACCCAGAAGCTCACGGAAGACCTCTCCCGCACCCAGATCGTCCAGTACGCGGGGGCCTCGGGCGACTACAACCCGCTCCATTCCGACGAGATCTTCACGACCAAGGTAGCGAACTACCCCACCGTTTTCGCCCACGGCATGCTGACGATGGGCATGACCGGCCGCTTCGTCGGCGACGGCCGGCTGACCGCCTACGGCGTCCGTTTCACGCGCCAGGTGTGGCCGGGCGACGCCCTGACCGCGACGGCGAAGGTCGATGCGGTCCGCGAGGAGGATGGCCAAAGCCTGGTCGACCTGTCCGTCACGACGGTGAACCAGGACGGCGATGTCGTCGTGATGGGCAAGGCGACTGCCCGGGTCGACCCGTAAATCACTGGGTGCGCCGGCCTGCCATCCGCGCGCCCTTTGCCGGGCGCGCGGACTGGTTCACGGGTGGCGCGGAGCGCGCCACCCGGGTTCTGGCCGGCTGTAGCCGCGGGTCTTCTGACCCGCGGGCAACAACGCGCCGCGAAGCGGCGACCATATTGCGGCCCTAGCCCAGCACGTCGCTGACCGCGACCTGGCGCAGGCCGTGGTCGGCCAGCACCAGCGCAATCATCGCCTCGCCCATCGGCACGAAGCGGGGCAGCAGGCAGGGGTCATGCCGGCCCTTCGTGGCGATCGTTGTGGCGTGTCCTGCGGCTGCGGCAGGCTGCTGGTCGGTTTGACCGCGCAGCGCAGGACGATCGGCTGGCCTGACGAGATGCCGCCGAGCATGCCGCCGTGGCGATTGCTCCGCGTGGCGACGCTGCCTTCCCGCATCTCGAACGGATCGTTGTTCTCGCTGCCGCGGGCGCGGGCGACCCCGAAGCCGGCGCCGTACTCGACGCCGAGCACCGCCGGCAGGCTGAACAGCGCCTTCCCCAGGTCCGCCTTCAGCTTGTCGAACACCGGCTCGCCCCATCCCGGCGGCACACCGGTAGCGACGAGTTCCGAGATGCCGCCGACCGAGTCCCGCTCCGAACGCATCCGCTCGATCAGCTCCGCCATCCGCGCCGCGGCCTCCTGGTCCGGGCAGCGCACGGGGTTCGCCTCGACCTGATCCAGCGTGACCGCGGCGGGATCGTCGATCCGCCCTTGGATGTCGCCGATGCTCTTCACGTAGCCGACGACCTCGACCCCCCAGCGCTCCCGCAGCAGCTTCTTCGCTGCCGCTGCAGCCGCCACCCGCACCGAGGTTTCCCGGGCGCTCGAGCGCCCGCCACCCCGGTAGTCGCGGAAGCCGAACTTCGCGTCGAACGTGTAGTCCGCGTGTCCGGGCCGGTACTTGTCCCTGATCTCGCTGTAGTCCCTGGGCCGCTGGTCCCGGTTCTCGATCAGGAAGGCGATCGGCGTGCCGGTCGT
>JAGWAG010000094.1:0-16641 GCA_021296535.1 Acidobacteriota bacterium
CTCTGCCGCCTCAAGTAAGGAGAGGCCTTCGGCCTCGCGATTCAATCTCGGTCGCCACCGCTTCGCGGCGTCGCCCGAAAGCCGACGGGGACGTCGGCGCACCCAGTAGGAGGGCGTCGTGCTGCTCGTGAGAGCCGACGGGGACGTCGGCGCACCCAGTGCGCGGCGTCGTGCTGCTCGTGAAAGCCGACGGGGACGTCGGCGCGCCCAGTGTGGAGCGGTACACCCAGTGTGGGGCCTACCCAGCACCCAGTCCTCAAGGCAGCGGCATCTGCTCGCTCTCGGTCTCTCGCGCCTGGTCGAACGCGGCGACCGGCTCCTCGGTGCGGACCTGCTCGAGCCAGAAGACGCCGTCGAATTCGGCGCTGTTGCCGCGGGTGCCGGCGAAGTCGACATCGCCGTCGCCGTCCAGGTCGCGGGCGACGAAGCTGTCGAACATGCCGCGCTTGCGCCGCGAGATGTCGTGCCGGGTCCATTCGCCGTCGATGTCGCCCGGGTTCTCGAACCACGCCAGCCGTCCCAGCGGCGTGTCGGGCTCGACCTCGCCGTCTTCCGCCCGCCCGCTGCGGCTGTAGGCGCCCGACATCGCGTCGAGGTCGCCGTCGCCGTCGATGTCGGCGAAGGCGAAGCCGACCAGGTTGTCCGGGGTCAGCCGGCCGATCGGCCGGAGCTGCCAGGAGTCCGCCGGATCGGCCGGCTGCCCCAGCCACACGAGGACACCCCCGAACTCGACCGTCGCGAGGTCTAGACGCTCGTCACCGGAAAGGTCGACGAACGCCATGTTGAAGCCGTTCAGGAGGGCGCCGGCCTGAGGTGCGTTCGGCGGCCGGGGCGTGTCCGCGGTGGTCGTCGTGCCCTCGACCTGGATCGGGTGCTCGACGAGGGCGACGTCGCCATCGCCCGCGCTGCGGTTATCGAACCAGAAGATCCGGCCCTCGCCGGTCGAGCCGGCGACGATGTCCGTGTCGCCGTCGCCGTCGAGATCGACGGTCTGCGAGTTGATCGGCCAGATGACCTGGACGATCTCGTGCTCGATCCACTCGCCGGAGAGGGGTTCGTCCGTCGTGTCGAACCAGGAGATCGGGTTCTTTGCCGTGTTCCGCCGATCCGGGTTCTGCGCCCCCTTGTTCGGGGGCCGTCGCCGTCGAGGTCGCCGGCGAACACGCGGATGTAGGAGCCCCGGTCCTTCGTGACCGGCGGAATCACCCTCGGCCAGTCGCCGCTGCGCAGGGCGGCGGCCGCGTCTTCGGTGTCGGTGCCCGGGTTCTCGAAGTAGATCAGGTGGGCCAGCTCGCAGGCGGCCACGACGTCGAGATCGCCGTCGCCGTCGAAGTCGGCGATGGCGACGTCCTCGGCGGCCGAGGCTTCGTCACCTTCGGCGAGCGTCGCCAGGTGCCAGGTGGCGGGATCGGGACCGCCGAAGGCGAGCCGGACGTGACCCGCCCCTTCGTTGCCGTACTCGGTGTCCGACTCGTGGACCGAGACGATGTCGAGATGGCCGTCCCCGTCGAGATCGGCCATCTCGAGTCCGTCGCCGCCACGGATCGGTACGCCGCCGACCGCCACGTCGTCGATGATGTGCTCGCGCCAGGAGATCCACTGGCCGTTCGCGGACTGGGCGCGGCTCGGTGTGTCGGCGACGAGGTTGGAGGAGGGGGGTTCGGTGGTCTGGCAGCCTGGCAGGGCTACTGCGAGCGCGGCTGCAAGGAAGGAGGCCACCCACTGGGTGCGCCGACGTCCTCGTCGGCTGCCGCCGCAGGCGGCCAGGAAGCGCGCGAGGCCAAAGGCCGGGCTCCTCTCTGCTGCCCCGGCCAGCGAACCGCTCATGGCCGGTACCAGATCGGCGACGACCAGGCCCGTTCCTGGATCGTCGGCGGCACGCCGGGCCGCGGTTCGACGCCGGCCCGGATCGCGTCCCAGGTCGACCAGCGGCAGGTCGGGTTCTCGAGCACCCGCAGATAGTAGACCGCCCGCTGGCCGGGGTCGAACCGCGGGTCCTCGAACACGGCACGGAGCTCGGCCGCGCCCAGGTCCTGCGAGATGCTGCAGTCGGAGAGGTCGACCACAGCACCGTTGTCGGGGCAGCGCGGCGGGTCGCCCGTCGGCGAGCCGCCGTCGGAGCAGGCGACGTCGATGACCGTCTCGTGCGCCTCGCCGTCCGCGACCCAGCCCTTGACGACCTGTAGCCGCTGCAATCCCGCGCTCTCCGGATCGCCCGACGCCCAGAGCAGCAGCTTCGGTGGGCGGTCGCCGTCCGCCAGCAGATCGCCGCCCATCGCCACGCCTTGCTCGTAGGCGGTCGCGATCATCTCGGGGTCGTCGGCAAGATCGGCGTCGAAGTCGTAACCGCCGAAGAACCGCACCTGGATCCGCGGCCCGGTCGTCGCGAAGGTCTCCTTGCGCCGGAATGCATCGTAGATCGAATCGCGCGTGTTCTCCTCGGCCCAGACGCCGGTCAGGCCGGAGGCGCTCCACATCTGGAAGTAGGTCTGGGCGTAGGCTGGGGAGCCGTCCGGGTTGGGTTCGTCGAGCGGCACGGAGCCGCGAAGCTGAGGCGTGCCGTCCCGCCTGCCGACCTTGCTGTGGTAGTCGTCCTCGTCCGGCGTGCCGCCGGCGTTGTGGCTGTCGGTGGCGCCGACGAGGCCGAAGCTGAAGGGATTGAAGCCCTCGGTCTCCTCGAGCAGCAGTCCGTCGAGATACGCGGTGCGCACGTAGCTCCCCTTCGGTTCGCTGGGGAGGGTGGAGCTCACCCGGTAGGGCATGATCTCGAAATCGGCCCACTCGTCGTTCGGCGACAGCATCGGGTGGACCTCCGACGTGCCCTTGACCTGGGTGACCTCGACGATCGGCTCGTTGCGCATCCGCGTCTCGGCGTACTCCGCGTCGAGCGGGTCGCCTTCGAACGTCGCCAGGCTGAACATGTTGCCGTTGCTGCCGTTCGAGTTGTGGGGGATGGCGAGCGCCTCGATTCCGTCGTCGCGGAGGGTGTCGAGCCAGGCCCAGAGGTCCTCGGGGTTGTTCGAATCCATCGCGGTGAACGGGAGGTCGGGCGCATCGCTGCTGCGGAAGATCACGTTGCGATGGAGGTTGCCCGTGTCGGCGGCGGTGGTCGTGTACTCGTAGCCGATGAAGGTGGTGAATGCGCCGGGGTCGTTGTGGTGCTCGGCGGACTCGACGATGCGCTGCCAGGCGGAACGGTTCGCTTCGCTGCCATCGATCTCGTGGAACTCGCCGCTTCGGAAGGCCTGTAGCCCCCGCCGGAAACCCTCGGCGGGTCCCAGTTCGCGTAGCTCCCTGGCGATCGGCACGTCGTACAGCGGGTCCTCCGGGTCGTCCATCGCCGGCAGCACGCCAAGCAGGATGCCGTGGTCGGTCACCGCCTGGAAGTCCAGGGGTCGCCGGAGCTGCATCGTGTGGCCGGCGGGGTGAACGAGCGGCGCGCCGCGCGCAAAGCGGTAGGCGTCGTCCGGCGTGGCTCGCACGTCGAAGATGTAGGCGTCCATCGAGAAGCGGGTGTGGACGTGCAGGTCGCCGAAGTAGGCGTTGCGCAGCGGATTGGGCTGCGGCGCACTCGCCTGGTCCGGCGCGTCAGGCCCGGCGCCGGCGTCCTCGGCCGACCCTCCGCAGCCGGCGAGCAGGCCCGGGATGACGACCGCGAGGGCGGGAAGACGTGTCCATCTCATGCTGTGCTTTCTCGAACGTGGTTGGGAGGTAGGATGCTGAGTGTAGCCCGCGCTTCGCGCCAGATGCGGGCAGGATGCCCGCGTTCCCAGGATTGGAGCCACATGTCGTTTCAGCGCCCGATGGTCGTCTCGATGGTTGTTTGCGCCGCGTTCGGCTGTACTCAGGATCCGGCCGGCGACACCGCTGGCGACAACGAGCAGCGCCAACCCAACGTCGTCTTCATCCTCGCCGACGATCTCGGCTACGGCGATCTCGGCCTGTACGGCAGCGAGATCATCGAGACCCCGCACATCGACGCCCTGGGCGCCTCGGGCGTGCGCTTCGAGGCCGGCTACGTGACCGCCGCGGTCTGCAGCCCGTCCCGCGCCGGGCTGATGACTGGCCGGTATCCGCAGCGACACGGCTACGAGTTCAACGCGTCGGTCCAGGACTATGGCCTCAACCTCGACGAGACGACGCTGGCCGAGGTGATGCGGTCCGCCGGCTACGCCACCGGGGCGGTCGGCAAGTGGCAGCTCGGCTGGGAGGGCGGGAAACACCCGCTCGACCGCGGCTTCGACGAGTTCTTCGGCATGCAGGCCGGTTCGATCTTCATCGAGCCATCCGCCGAAGGAGTGGAGAACTGGAATCCGCAGCGGATCTCCGAGACGAGGCGGCGGCCCATCTTTCGCGGCCGCGAGGTGGTCGAAGAGACCGAGTACTTGACCGAGGTCTTGACCCGCGAGGCCCTCGACTTCATCGACCGGCGCCACGAGGAACCCTTCTTCCTCTACCTAGCGCACTACACGCCCCAGGTGCCGCTGCAGGCGACCGCGAAGTACCTCGACCGGTACCGCCACATCGAGGACCAGAAGACCCGCATCTTTGCCGCGATGGTCTCGTCGCTCGACGACAGCGTCGGCGAAGTAGTGGCGAAGCTGCGCGAGCATGGACTGGAGGAGGACACGTTGATCGTCTTCCTCTCCGACAACGGCTGTGCCCTGTACGTCGACGGCGCTTGCACGAACGGTCCGCTGCGCGGCGGCAAGCGCTGGTTCTTCGAAGGCGGCATCCGCGTACCCTTCCTGCTGAGCTGGCCGGCGGGTGTGGAGTCTGGCCAGGTGTGCGAGCCGGCGGTCTCGTCGCTCGACCTGCTACCGACGTTTGCCGCCGCCGCCGGTGCGCCGCTGCCCGAGAAGCCGCTCGACGGCGTGGACCTCCTGCCCTACGTCCGCGGCGAGCAGGCCGGCCCGCCGCACGAGGCGCTGTTCTGGCGCGCCGGCCCGAACCGCGCCGTCCGCCGCGGCGACTGGAAGCTGTGGGAGGTCAACCGCGCAACCGAAGAGCGCCTCTCGCAGATCACACGGACCGGCGACCTGCTCCGGGATTTCGAGGCGCCCCGTGATTCACCGCTCGGCCAGGTATTGCGGCTTCACGATCTGGCAACCGATCTCGGCGAGCTCCACACCGTCGCCGGCGAGGAGAGCGAAGTCCTCGAAGAGCTCCAGAACGCCCTCGACGCCTGGGAAAGCGAACTCGCCGAGCCGAGGTGGTGGAGCAACCGGGGCACCGCAGCCGTCGTCGACGGCGAGGGGCTCCAGCTCATCTTCTGACCGGGGACGCCGGCTTGCTGTCCGTGCGTCCGCCTCAAGGCGGTGCGCTTCGGAAGTCGACGGTCTCGAAATCGAGCTGGTTGGGCACTCTCGGCCCGGTTCGAGACGCTAACGATACGCGGAACCCCGGTGTGCGGCGGTGAGAAGGAAGACGAGCCGTTTCTCTTCGTCGATCTCATAGAAGAAGCGCCAGGCACCGATGCGGTAGCGCCACGTCGGCGGTTCGTAGCCTTTGAGCCGTCGAATGTGCGGGCCCATGTGAGGATGCTGACGCAACTGGGGGTACACGACCCTTCTCAGCTTGTCGACGACCTCCCGATGGCCGGCCCGGGAGATCCGGCGTACGTCGCGACTGAACTGGTCGGTCTCAAACAGCCGATAGTCAGTCAACAAATGCGCCCTTGCGCCGCGACGCGTCGCGCGAGCCCGCCTTCAGCCGGTTCAGTAGCGCCTCGTTCTCCAGGATCTCGGCCATCTCAGCGTCGTCGACGAACTGCTGTTCGCGCACCTGGGCGAGGGCCGCCGTTTCGATGAGATTCGACAGGGGCCGATTCTCAGCGCGTGCCGCCTCCTTGAACTCCTCGTAGGTCGCTTCGTCCAGCCTCAGAGTGATCGTCTTGCTCATGGCGAACACAATAGCATGCAAGTGTGTTCTATTTGCTGCCAATCTCGGCTGGGCCGCGATCGAGGGCGATCCGCGCTACGTTGGCCCACGGTACGAACTCGGTGGTTTCGCTCCCGTTGAGGAAGATCAGCATGCCGGGATTGGACGGCGTGAGGTCCCCGGCGCAGTCGAGTTGCAGAAGCTCGCTGCTTTGGAGCGCCACGCTCACACCGCGGCCCGAGTCGCATTCCTCCTGATCCGGAGGCTCGATGGAAGCAACGAGGCCGAAGGGAATCGTGTAGTCGACGCCGCCGGCCGGCGCGTCGAGCGTCTCGGTCGTTTCGCTCTCGTCGAGGTCGAAGACCAGCCGACCGGTAAGGCGACTGCCCGTACGAGTGGTGACGGTGCCTGAGAGCGCCTGCCCCGGCGGGAAGTCGTCGTAGGCGGGGCCGCTGCCGTCGCCTTCGGCGAAGTCGAGGCGTTCGAAGGCCTCCCACGATACGAGCGCCCGGCCGTAGCGTGCGTCGTCGACGTAGACGCCGCGATTACCGCGGCCAGCGGCGCGGGTGCCGGAGAGGACGAATTCGCCGCCGTCGCGCAGTGTCACCTTCGCGCGGTTCTCGGAGTCGCGCGCGATCGTGCGGATCGCGTCGAACCGCAGACTGAGTTCGCCCTCCGCTGCCCGGCCCTGAAGCTCGTCGGAGCCGACGCCGAACTGCCGGTCCCACTGGACGAAGCCGGTGAAGCTGCCGTGTGCGGTGCGTACCGTGCCGTGCAGCCGGTCCGGAGTGGCCTCCAGGTCGGCGGTGGGGAGAAGCTCGATGGCGCGGATCCGGCGTTCGCCGAGGTCGACGACGCCTTGCTCGTCGTCCCACACCCGTACGCCGTCGGCGAAGTCGTCGGCGTCGAAGCGGTTGAGAACGAACTCGGTCCCGCTCTTGAGCGTGACGAGGAGCGCGCGCCCGCTCGGCTCGATCCGTCTGACGTCGCCGAAGCGCGCCATGAAGGGCCGTCCCAGGTTGGGCTTTCGCGTGCGCTGGGCGATCTCGACGCCGAGGACCGTGACCGGCCGGCTCTCCGTCAGCCGCTCGGGCGGCACGTCCCCGGCCCAGGGGTTCTCCTCCTTGAAGCCGTTGAAGTAGTCGCCCCAGAACGCCTCCTCGTCGCCGCCGAAACGCAGGCGCCCTTCGTAGACGGCGCCGCTCCTCGTCGTGACGCGTCCGTAGAGGAAGCCCTGGTGGGCCTTGGCCGACGTCGCGGGTGAGCGAGCCACCGCGGGCGAGGCCGTGGCGTCAGGCTTGCTATCCGGGTTCCGCAGCAGACGCGCCGCGACGAGGCCGAGAGCCACAAGAAGGGCGAACAGCAAGAGCGCGGCGGTGCCGCCGGCGATCCTGGCTCTGGTCATTGCGGGAACATTGTCTCCGAACCAGGGGCGGAGGCGCCCCTGCAAGACTGACGATGCCGACCGGCCGGCGGTTACCGCCGTCGCGGCATGATGGGCCTCCTCGCTGGGGGGCTACGTCCTCGCCTGGATCTTCTCCCACAACATCCGCTGGGTCCTGCCCGGATCGTTCGCGACCGTGCAGACGTCGTTGAAGAGCAACGTCGCCCTCGTCTTTGTGTCGTAGGCGGGCCACGCCGGCAACTCGGCATGGCCCGGATCGCCGTTGCGGGCGAAGGCGATCCAGGCGTCCCGCATCTTCGCCGCGAGGGCGACCGCATCGGGACCGCCGCCGGTCACCTCGTCGCTGAGCTGCGCGTTGCCGAACACGAACGGGATCTCGAAAGCGTGGGCCGCGCGGAAGCGTCCGTCCCAGGCGGGGCTGAGCCAGTCGAAGCGGTACATGTACGTCGGCGCACCACCGCGTTTGATCTTCGCTTCGGCGAGTTCGATCGAGCGGAACCGGGTTCCGTCCGAGGCGAGGACGAAGTAGAGGTCGGATGCACCGAGATCGGCGTAGGCGGCGCGATACGTGTCGAGGACCTCTTCGGCGTCTTCCCCGTAGATACCTCGTGTGCGTTCGACGAGTCCGGAGTCGTCGAGCTCGAAGAGCTCCCGGTCGTTGGCCACGAACAGAGTGACTTCGTGGAGGTTGGAGCCGATCATCACGGGTACGGAAGCGGACACCTCCGGGCCGATCGGGTCGAAGGGGTGGTTCGGGATGTCGGGGCCGATCACGGGCCGGAAGCCCGCGCCGCCTTCGCTCCCGGCCCTTGCGGCCGCGGCGCCGCTGGCCGCGAGCAGGCGCTCGGCCGGCACCTTGCGCAGTTTGTCCGCGTCGCCCTGGCCGACGCCCAACTCGTCGAGCAGGCGCCGGGCGGTGATCGTCGCGCTTTCGGTGGTCGACACCCTGAGTGCCGGCCCCGACTGGATCACCGCGCGGTGGAACAACCCGGCGGCCCCGGGCATCGCGAGCAGGGTCGAAACCTTCGCGCCGCCACCCGACTCGCCGAAGATCAGCACGTTGCCGGGATCGCCCCCGAACCGCTCGATGTTGTCGCGTACCCACTCGAGCGACTGGACGAGGTCGAGCATGCCGGCGTTGCCGGCGCGCTCGAAGTCGGGGCCCAGCACACCGCCCAGCCCGGCGTAGCCGAACACGTTGAGCCGGTGGTTCACCGTCACCGACACGACGTCGCCGCGGCTCGCCATGTTGATCCCGTCGTACATGGAGCTACTGCCGGAGCCGCGCGAGTAGCCGCCGCCATGGAACCAGACGAGGACCGGTCGCTTGCCGTCGTCGAGCGCGGGCGTCCACACGTTGAGCCGGAGGCAGTCCTCCGACTGCCCCGTGCTCCAGAACGGCGTGAACCAGGAGATGCCCGAGGGACGCTCGAGGTTGTAGGGAGTCTGCGGGCAGGAGTCGCCGTACTCCAGCGTGTCGAGGACGCCGCCCCAGGACGCCGCCGGCTTCGGAGGCATGAAGCGGTTCCTGCCCGCCGTCGAGCCGCCGTAGGGAACGCCGCGGAAGATGCGCACTCCGTCCGCGATGCCGCCCCGGACCTTGCCGGCGCTCGTTTCGACGATGGCCCGGTCGTCCGGCTGGAACGCCGCATCGGCCCGAGCCGAAAGAAACGGTGCCACCGAGCCGCCGAAGGTGGCGCCGGCGGCCAGCACTCCGCTGGAGTAGAGGAAGCGCCGGCGGCTCTGCCCGGCGACGAAGGCGGCGTTGGAGAACGGCTTCGACATGGTCGACCTCCTGTCTGGATGGGAAGCAATGGGTGCGTCGGCGTCCCGTCGGCCTTGGGGAAGAGGCTCCGCACTGGGTGTGCCGACGTCCCCGTCGGCCTTGGGGAAGAGGCTCCGCACTGGGTGCGCCGACGTCCCCGTCGGCTTTCCGGGAAGAACGCGCGAGGCGTCAGCCTCGCTCCTTGCCCTCTGCGCCGTCCTCCAAGAAGGAGAGGCCTTCGGCCTCGCGATTCAACCTCGGTCGCCACCGCTTCGCGGCGTCGCCCGAGAGCCGACGGGGACGTCGGCGCACCCAGTGTGGGGCCTCGTGCTACTCCTGAGCCGGAGGGGGCGCCGGCGCACCCAGTGGCAGCATGCGTGTCAGGCGCTCCTCCTCGTCGCCGGGTTCTACGCCGGCGGCATCCCAATGGTCGGCGACGATGCCGTCCGGGCGCATCAGGACGATCTCCTCGTTGTCGTAGGGCGACGCGGCGTCGACCTCAGGCAGCCGTTCGACCCGGATGGGGAAGCCGGTCGCCGCCGTCGCGTCGACGCACGCCTGCCACGGCGGCGGGTCCACGTGAGCCCCAAGAACCGCCGTGTAGCCCAGACCGTTCCAGTCGAGGACGGAACGGGTCCAGCTCTCGTCCAGCCACAGGTTCGGCGCCCGGCGGCGGGAGCGCACGACCGGCACGTAGTCGCAGACGGGATTGTCTACCGCGGGGGCGGGTTCGTCGTCGCGGGCGCAAAGCTCTGACGCCAGTTCGTAGCCGTAGATCAGCCCGTCGTAGTCGCCGTACTGGCGGCAGTTTCGGGCGGCCGCTTCCGTGTCGCCGCCGGCGTGGAATGCTCGGAAGATCCCTCCGGACAGTTGCGCGTTGCGGTGCCCGGCCGCGACGCGCTGCTCGGCGACCGGCTGGTGCTCGATGTCGTACGTCTCAAGCAGGGATGCGGGCGAGGCGCCGCGCAGCACGAAGGCGAGCTTCCAGGCCAGGTTGCGGATGCCGACGAAGCCCGTGTTGTTGCCCAGGCCGCCGGTCGGGATGAAGACGTGCGCCGCGTCGCCGGCCAGGAAGATGCGGCCCCTGCCGAGATGTCCGACGCGGCCCGGCTGGAACTGCCACTCCGTCATCGTCCGCACCTCGATCGGGACCGGCTCGTCCGTGCCGAGCGCTGACCGGATCCAGTTCTCGGCGAACTCCGCGGTCATCTTCCGGGTGCGGTCGAAACCGCCGATCTGGCAGCGCCAGCGCCGCACGCCGTCGAGCGGCTGGAAGACGGCCGCTCCCATCGGGTGGGCGATGAAGAGCAGACCGCCCTGCCGGTCGCTGGTGTACCTGGTGAAGTCCGCCTTGAAGATGACGTCCTGGAAGAACACGTCCATGAAGTCGGCATCGAGTTCCGTTCCGATGGCCGCGCGCGTCGAGCTGCGCAGGCCGTCCGCGCCGATCGCGTACTCGGCGGAGACAAGGGCCGTGCGCCCGGTACGGTTGTCGCGGATCGTGCAGGTGACGCCGGAGTCGGTCTGGGCCAGCCGGCTCGCGGCGGTGTCGAAGCGGAGCTCGACGTTCGGGTCGTCCTGGGCCTTGTCGAAGAGGATCGCCTCGACGTGGTCCTGCGCCGTCATGACGGGCATGGAGGAACTGCGCTCGGTCCGGACGGAGTGGAAGGACGGCGTGGGGACGCGGCAGATCTCCTTGCCCGACAGGCTGTCGAACCAGCGGTTGTACTCGGTCCAGTCGGGACCCAGGCCGGTGTCGATCACCTGCTGCTCCACGCCGACCTCCCGCATCAGCTCGACCGACGGGGCGTCGAGCAGTCGGGACCGCGGGTGGGTGCTGGTACGCCCGCGCAGGTCGACGACCAGCGACCTGACGCCCAGCCGGGACAGCAGCAGCGAGCCCATGAGGCCGATCGGACCGCCGCCGACGATCAGCACCTGCGTCTCGACGCGTTCAGATTCCAGGATCCACTCCCGTCATCTCGACCGACAGCTCCCACAGCCGCCTGCCCAGTTCCGGGTCTCGGCTGGCCGGCGACGACCAGGCTCCGCCGCCCGGACCGCTCAGCTCGCCCCAGTTCCTTGGCCCGTAGTAGTCGCCTCCGGTGAGGCCGGGCGCGGTCGCCGCCAACAGCGTCGGCCACGCTCCCTGAGCCTGCGTGTTGAACAACGCCCGGACCAGGGGCGCCGCCATCTGGATCAGGGGAAACGCGCGGCCGATCTCGGTCTGGGCGAAGCCCGGATGGCAGGCGACGGCGATCGTTCCGGACGCGCGAGCCTTGAGCCGCCGGTCGAGCTCGACCATGAAGAGCAGATTGGCCAGCTTGCTTTGCTGGTAGCGAGCCTGGCGCCCGTACAGCTTCGCGCCGTCGATGTCGTCCCAGTGGATGCGGCCTCCTCGGTGGGCGAGGCTCGCGGTGATGACGACGCGGCTTCCTTCCGTTTCCTCGAGCTTCGGCAGCAGGTGTCCGGTGAGGGCGAACGTGCCGAGGTGATTCACAGCGAACTGCGCCTCGAACCCGTCCACGGTCAGGGTGTGCGGCACGCCCATGATGCCGGCGTTGTTGACGAGCACGTCGAGACGCGGTTCGGCCGCAGCCTGCTCCGCCGCGGCGCGAACGCTTCCGAGGTCCGCCTGATCGAGCGGCAGGAACTCGACGTCGGCGTCGGGCGACTCCGCGTGGATCTTCGCGATCGCATCCGCGGCGCGCTGCTCGGATCGGCATCCCAGCAGCACCCGGCCACCGCGCTTCGCCAGGACCTTCGCGGTCTCGAAGCCGATGCCGGTGTTCGCACCGGTGACGAGGAAGGTCCGGCCGGATTGTTCGGGTACGTCGCGGTCCGTGAATCCCTGGGGCATAAGTGTCGTCTCCGTTGGTCGAACCGGAACGGTAGCCGATGGCCAATCCACAAGACAGCCCTTGCGCTGGACGATCCACGAAGAACGCATGGTGCTGGTCGTCTGCGTCGGCCATTCGCCGGGAAGGTCTATTGTTAGGCGATGAACGGGCGCTGCGTCACTCTCCTCGCGCTGTGGACCGTCCTCGCGGTTGCATCGCCGGCCTTGACCGGAGCGACCGCTGGCGCGCAGCCGTCTTCAGCCGGCGACTTCGTTCCCGTGACCGACGCGATGCTGCAGAACCCGGAGCCGGAAGACTGGCTCAGCTTCCGCCGCACCCTCGACGCCTGGGGCTACAGCCCGCTCAACCAGATCACGCGGGAGAACGTTGGGCGGATCCGGATGGAGTGGACGAGGACCATGGCCGATGGAAGCGCCGAGACGACGCCGCTGGCCTACGACGGCGTCCTGTACGTCGCGAATACGCAGGACGTCATCCAGGCGCTCTCGGCCGCGACCGGCGATCTGATCTGGGAGCACCGGCGCGACTTGCCGGACGACGTCTGGGGCTACACGGGCGCACTCGCTCGCAAGACGCGCAATATCGCGATCTGGGGAAGCTTCATTCTCGGCACAAGCGCCGACCTGTACGCGTACGCGCTCGATGCTGCGACCGGCGAGCTCGCGTGGCAGACGCGGATCCTCGACTACAAGGCCAACCCGGCCCATCACAGCGCCGGGCCGATCGTGGCCAACGGCAAGCTGATCTCGGGGCGGAGTTGCAGGCCGCTCGGGGGACCCGACGCCTGCGTCATCCTCGCCCATGACGCGCAGACCGGCCGCGAACTCTGGCGGCGCCGCACCCTCCCGTCGCCCGGGGAGCCTGGCAACGAGACCTGGGGCGCGGTGCCCTACGAGGATCGCCGGCACGTCGGCACCTGGATGCCGCCGAGCTACGACCCGGAGCTGGAACTCGTCTACATCGGCACGGGTGTCACCGCCCCGGCGCCGAGGTTCATGCTCGGCGGTACCGATCTCACGCACCTGTACCACAACTCGACCCTGGCGCTCGATGTCTCGACCGGCGAGATTCGGTGGTACTACCAGCACCTGAACGACTCCTGGGACCTGGACCATGTGTTCGAGCGCATCCTGCTCGATACGGAGGTCTCGCCGGACCCGGAAGCGGTCGAGTGGATCAACCCGCGGCTGAAGGCGGGCGAGGTACGCAAGGTCGTCACCGGTATCCCGGGCAAGACCGGCCTGGTCTACACCCTCGACCGCGCGACCGGGGAGTTTCTCTGGGCGACTCCGACGGTGCGGCAGAACGTGATCACCGGCATCGACGGCGCCACCGGCGAGGTGAGCCTGAACGAAGAGGTGATCTTCCGCGAGCTCGAGCAGGTGATGTTCATCTGCCCCTCGTGGGCGGGCGGCAAGGACTGGGAAGCCGGGGCCTACAGCCCACTCACGCGCACGATGTACTTCCCGCTACGGCAGGCCTGCGCCGAGATGCTCGTGACGACCGACTTCAAGAGCGAGAAGGTCAAGGCCCTGGACCAGACCGTCGCGCACTACGCCCTGGGCGCCAACCACCGGGTGGCGCCCGGCACGGACCAGCTCGGCACGGTGCGGGCGATCTCGGCGGAGACCGGCGAGACCCGGTGGGTCTACGAGACGCGGGCCGCGACTTTCTCGCTGCTCGCGACCGGCGGCGGTCTCCTGTTCGGCGGCGACCAGGGCGGACGCTTTCGAGCACTGGACCAGGAGACCGGCGAGGTGCTGTGGGAGATCAACCTGGGCGCCCCGGTCATGGGCTTCCCGGTCACGTATGCCGTCTCGGGTCGCCAGTACGTAGCCGTCAACACGGGTCCGGGCCGGCTGACCAACGCTCGGATGACGCCCGAACTCCGCCCCGGTCGTGGCAGCAATCTGTTCGTGTTCGCGTTGCCGTAGCGCCGCCAAACCTGTCGCAGGCTCCGGGTTTGGCCCCAGCCCCCACCTCACTAGGAGCTTCCGCCGCGAACCTCACTCTGTTGCGTTTCTACGGCGCAAGCTCCTAGAGTGCCTCCCTCCAACCAGCACGAGGGAGGTCCCGATGTCTGAAATCCGCATGCGCCAGATCTGCCTGGTGGCCCACGACCTCGATCGCATCCAGCAGCAGGTCGAGTCGGTGTTCGGTGTCGAGGTCTGCTACCGCGACCCCGGGGTCGGCAAGTACGGGCTGCACAACTTCCTCATCCCGTTCGGCGACCAGTTCCTCGAGACGGTCTCGCCGCAGCCGGGCGAGCACGACACGCCCGGCGGCCGCTACCTGAAGCGCCGCGGCGGGGATGGCGGCTACATGGTCATCATGCAGGTCCCGCGCGACAGCTACGCCGGCTACCAGCAGCGGGTCGCCGATCTGGGAATCCGTCTGGTCTCCGAGCCGGGTCGGAACGAGCGCGGCATGGGCATGCAGCTTCACCCGAAGGACGTAGCCGGCGCCATCCCGGAACTGCGCTGGAACGTGGACGAGGAGCGCTCCGACGGCGACTGGTGGCCTGCCGGGGAGAACTGGCAACGGGCGAAGCACACGGAGATCGTCGACGGGTTGCGCGCCGCCGAGATCCAGACCGCGGATCCGGCGGCGCTGGCCGCGCGCTGGAGCGAGGTGCTCGACGAGCCGGTCAGCGCCGGCGACGTCCCGACGATCACTCTGCGGGACGCGGAGATCCGCTTCGTGCCCCTGCGTGACGGCCGTCCCGAAGGTCTCGGCGGCCTGGACATTCACGTGACGGACCGTGGGCGGGCGCTAGCCAACGCCGAAGACGCGGGTTGCCTCACCGGAGACGATCTCGTGACGATCTGCGGCATGCGCCTCCGGCTCGTCTAGGATGCCCGACCGGTCGCGTCGGGCACCATTGAGGCTCAGGCCGGCGCAGACCGATCGAGGCAGTAGCGGAGCGCCGCTGGCGTCGCTTCGCACTCGGCGACGATCTCGTCACGTAGCTCGATCCTCACTCAGGCACGCCTTGATGTGCACCGTTAGACGCTCCCATGTCCGGAGAGCAGTGCTTGGCGGGCAGTAAGTGGTGAGTGGGTGCCTCATTGGGAGCGCAACCCTTGAAGCTGCAGTCCGGAGTGAAGACATGGCGATTGAGCCCGACCCCAACGACCAACCGAGGTACAGAACGCAGGCTGAGGCGGCTAGAGCTCTCGGTGCTCTTACCCAGGAAGAGCGCGTGAAACTGATGATCGTCGCTCGTATGTTCTGGGCCAACAGGGGGCTTAGTGACCGATGGGGCAGCCCTGAGGAACTTCTAAATGAGGCGATTCTGAGAACCCTGAAGGAGGGCGGGAAGCGATGGCGAGTCGGAGTCGACATCATGTACCACCTGAAGCGAGCAATGGAGAGTGTTTCCGGGCACCTGGCTCGTAAGCGCCTGCGACTGGCAGAACACGAAGTAGAGCCCAATGACGACATCCCGCAGCAGGCGTCGCTGCTCCATCAGGCCGTCACTGCTGGGGCGGTGCAGGTTAAGGAACTGCTAGATCAACTGCGGCGGCACTTCGGCGCTGACGAGGAGGCCTTCGACTTCCTCGTGAGGCGTAGTCAGGGGATGTCGGAGTCCGAATCGGCGGCAGACCTGGGCATAGAACAATCTCGGATCGAAGGGGTTGCACGCCGCTATCGGCGCAAGGTAGCCAGTTTCAAGAAACGGAGGAGCCTATGAGCGAGAGAAGGCGACAGACGGTGGATGACGGCTCGCTGCGGAGCACACTGGCGGACATCGTTCTAGAGACGTCTAGAGAGGAACTCCTGGAAGCCCTTGGTGAAGAGCAGTTCGCTGAAGATTCAAGGCAAGCTCACGCCGTGATCCGGGAAGCGCTCCAGCGTGCGGGCGTTGAGCCGCTTGCGGAGAGCAGCGCCCCGGAGCTCCACTTGGGGCTCGGGACAATGCTAAGACTGCTCATGCGTCGGGAAGGCCTTTCAGAGGACGAGCTTGCTGAGCGGGCTGAGGTTGGCGTGGATGAACTCCGACGCATTCAGCTAGACCCGAAGCACGAGCCGAGTCCGAGGACGATCTACCGGCTTGAGCGCTTCTTCGATCTGCCAAGTCGCAGTGTCGCGATTCTCGCCGGGGTGGTGAAAGTCGAGGAGGAGAGCTCATTCAAGGAGGAAGTGCTGGAGTTCGCTGCTCAGTCCGTCTCGATGAGGAAGCTAACGCGAGAAGAGAGACGCCATCTGAGCCACTTCGTGAAGTTCCTCGCCCAAGTGACTGCACGGGCTAGCCGGCGATGAAGAACACGCCGGTTGGCGTTGGGGAAGCTCGGGACATCGACCGTCAGGTCGAGCGGGTGCTTCGGGAACTCGGACACCCCGAGCCTCCCCTCCGCCTGGAACTCGTGCGCGAACTCGAGAGGCTCGATCGGCACTTCTACAGTACAGCGGACGCGAGTTGTCTCGGGGAGATGATAGGCCGTCTGCGTCGCGCTGGCCGCCAGATTGTCTCCAGGCCGACGCTGCTCTTGGATGCCGTGCGGAAGGCGCAACTCTCGGCTCTCTGGATCCTTGACGGCAGACGAATCCTGATCGACAACGAGATTCCAAATCTCAAGAAGCGCTGGGCCGAGGGACATGAGATAGGACACAGCCTCGCGGACTGGCACCGAGCCTACTTTGTCGGTACCGCTCGGAAAGTGAGCCACCCAACGTTTGGAAAGTGAGCCACCTCGGCCGTGTTCGAGTGTACGCGAGTCTTCGCTCTC
>JAGWAG010000094.1:16671-17205 GCA_021296535.1 Acidobacteriota bacterium
CTGCCGGTTTTCCAAGGTGGTGCGGGAAACGGTCTGCCGTTTTCCGCGGCGCCGGCAGCTTCCGCAGCCTTCCGCGGTTGCGGTCCGGTCAGCGCCGGTGCTGCGGCAGGCCGTTTCTGGGTCGTGCGATCGGGATTCACGAGGTGCTCTTCCGCAGCCGTGTCCGATAGGAGGAGCCCTTGGTGGCGAGGATGTGGGCGTGGTGGGAGAGGCGGTCGAGCAGAGCCGTGGTCAGCTTTTCGTCGCCGAATACGCGGACCCACTCGGAGAAGGCGAGGTTGGAGGTGACGATGGTGGAGCGGCGCTCGTAACGGTCGGCGAAGACGTTGAAGAGCAACTCGCCGCCGGCGCGGTCGAAGGGGACGAAGCCGAGCTCGTCGCAAATCAGGAGATCGACCCTGTGAAGCTTCTGCTGGAGGCGGCCCAGCTCCCGCTGGTCGCGGGCTTCGATCAGGTCGCGGACGAGGTCGGAGGCCTTGCGGAACCAGACCCGGTAGCGGCGCTTGGCGGCCTCGATGCCGAGCGCGATCGCGA
>JAGWAG010000095.1:0-10419 GCA_021296535.1 Acidobacteriota bacterium
GCTGAAGGAAGCGGAGGGCCGTGTCGTCGTCGGCGTGCGGCGGCTCGGCAAGCGGGTCGTGCTCTGCCTGGAAGGCGACCTGTTTCTCTCCATCCATCTGATGATCGCGGGCCGTTTCCGCTGGGGTGCGCGCGCGGCGAAGCTCCCCGGCCGCGTGGGTCAGGCGGCGTTCGATTTCGAGCACGGCACGCTGCTTCTGACCGAGGCCGGCAGCAAACGGCGGGCGGCCATGCACCTCGTGGCGGGCGAGGAAGGGCTGGCGAGCCTCGATCGCGGCGGCCTTGAAGTCCTGGAGTGCGGTCTGGAGGCGTTCCGGGCCCGGCTGACAGCGGAGAACCACACCCTGAAGCGGGCGCTGATCGACCCCAGGCTCTTCAGCGGCATCGGCAACGCCTACTCGGACGAGATCCTCCATCGCGCTCGTCTGTCGCCGATGCGCTGGACGACCCGGCTGAATGAGGAGCAGATCGACGACTTGTATCGGGCCGCGATGTCGGTGCTGAGCGAGTGGACCGATCGGCTGCGCGATCAGGCCGGCGGCCGGTTTCCGGCCAAGGTCACCGCCTTTCACGACGACATGGCGGTTCACGGCCGATACCGCAAGCCGTGCCCTGCCTGCGGCGCGCCGGTTCAGCGCATCGTCTACGCCGAAAACGAGTGCAACTACTGCGCTCGCTGCCAGACCGGCGGCCGGCTCCTCGCCGATCGGGCTCTTTCGCGCCTGCTGAAGGCGGACTGGCCCAGGACGGTGGAGGAGTTGGAGGAGCGCCTGGGCCCCGGCGGTGCCGCGACTCGCTAGGGTGCGAGCGTGATGAGCGTGTCGGCGGAACATTCCGGACTCACCGACTGCCACGCCCACCTGTGCGCTGCCGCGTTTTCGAGGGACCTTGACGACGTGCTGACGCGAGCCTGCGATGCGGGGGTCGAGGCGGTCGTCGCGGTCGGCGAGACGCTCGCGGACGCCGAGCGGAACCTGGAACTGGCCGAGCGATATCCGGGGGTTGTTCGTCCGACGGCCGGGCTGTATCCGACCCATCTCGATCTGGCCGAGGCGGAGAGGGTCGCGGACCTGATCCGCCGCGAGCGATCCCGGCTCGCAGCGATCGGTGAGGTCGGTCTGGACCGCTGGAAGGTCCGCGAGGAGAGCGATCTGGAGCTCCAGCGGGAGATCTTCGCCCTCTTCATCGATCTCTCGATCGAACTCGACTTGCCGCTCAACGTTCACTCCCGCTCCGCCGGCCACTACGCAATCGACCTGCTGCGCGACCGGGGGGCGAACCGGGTCCAGCTTCATGCCTTCGACGGCCGCGCCGCCCGCGCCGAGCCCGCGGTCGAGGCGGGCTACTTCTTCTCCGTGCCGCCGTCCGTCGTGCGCTCGCCGCAGAAGCAGAAGCTGGTCCGCCGCTTGCCGCTTTCCTGCCTCCTGCTCGAGACGGACAGCCCCGTGTTGGGGCCTGAACGGGACCGCCGCAACGAGCCGGCGAACGCGCTCGTGTCACTGCGGGCGATCGCCGAGATCAAGGGGATGGACGAACAGGGGGTTGCTGCCGCGGTAAGGGTGAATACCACCCGCCTCTACGGCCGGAAAGCGCCGTCGTAGACGAGTCCGCGCCACGACTGGTGCAGCCGTCGGGTAAGACGGTCACGTCAGAGATGCCCGAAGCCGGGCTGCCGGTTTCGTTGCCGGCCGTCAGCGAACGGTCGGGATCTTCTCGGACCCGCCGAGCAGCAGCGAGGGGTCGACCCGGGCGCCCTGCCAGCGGACGCCGAAGTGAAGATGCGGTCCGGTCGAACGGCCGGTCGAACCGACGGTGCCGATCAGGCGGCCGCGGGAGACCTCTTCGCCCTGCTCGACGAACACCTCGTGGAGGTGGAAGTACATGCTGATCAGGCCGTTGCCATGGTCGAGAAAGACGGCGTTGCCGGAGAAGAAGAACTCGCCGGTCAGAGCGACCACGGCGTCGTCGACCGCCAGCACCGGCGTTCCCTGCGGAACCGCGTAGTCGGCACCCGTGTGCGGGGAGCGGGGTTCCCCGTTGATGATGCGCTTGGCGCCGAAGCGGCCGCCGGCCGGCAGTTTCTCGAGCGGCGGCCCCAGGGGCAGCGTGAACCGGGAACTGCCCTGCCGGCCCCAGAGTTTCGCGATCAGCGCGTTCTCGCGCTGTACGCGTGCCAGGTTCTCGGGCGACAGATCGACACGGCTCTGGTCCTTGATCGTCAGCCGCTGGACAGAGTAGGGGTATTCGCCAAGGCCGATGCTCAGGCGTTCCCGCCCGCCGTCGCGGTCGCGCTCGGCCACGATGTCGCCGGTCCGGGTGAGACCGACCGGTACCAGGCATCCGGACTGGCCGTCGATCTCGGTTGGGGCGAATGCCCGATCACCGACGAGGCAGCGCTCGATCCCCTCGCCGGGCCAGTGGACGAGACTGCCCGGGGGCGCGGTCTGGGCCGCGGCAGGTGCGATGGCCGCAGCGGCCATCGTGATGACAAAGACCAGGCTGGCAAGCGAACGGACGTGGATCATGGAGAGACTATAGACGATCGTGCATACGTAGGGCGATTGGCACGCGGTACGCTTCCGATCTGCCGGACAGCGATCCGTCGGGATGCGGAGGGAGCCCTTGTGAGTCTGAGAGACACGTACCTGGAGAGCGACGGACTGGAGCTGGCGCGCCTGCTGCGGTCCGGCGAGCTGGCTCCGGCCGAGGCGGTCGAGTGTGCCGCCGCCATTGCCTCCGAGTTGAACGGCAGCCTGAACGCCATCGTGTACTCGGACTTCGAGCGCGCCGTGGAGGCGGCGCCGGAAGCGGTGGCGGCCGGTGGCCCCTTCGCCGGGGTCCCCTACCTCTTGAAGGACCTTTACGCAGCGGCAGACGGTCTGCCGATGACGAACGGTAGTCGTCTCTTCGCCAGCAACGTGCCCGACCACGATTCCGAGATGGTTCGCCGTTCCCGCCGAGCCGGCCTGGTGATCGCGGGCCGAAGCGCTTCGCCGGAGTTCGGTCTCACGACCAGCACCGAGTCGGCGATCTTCGGTCAGACTCGCAATCCCTGGAACCTGGAGCACATCGCGGGCGGCTCGTCGGGGGGCGCCGCCGCCGCGGTTGCGGCGGGGATCGTGCCGGCCGCCCACGCCAGCGACGGCGGTGGGTCGATCCGGATCCCGGCGTCGTGCTGCGGGCTGTTCGGCCTCAAGCCGAGCCGCGCCCGCGTGTCCCTGGCCCCGGATGCCGGGGAGGGTTGGGCCGGCCTTTCGATCCAGCACTGTGTGAGCCGCACGGTCCGCGACAGCGCCGCGCTGCTTGATGCGGTGGCCGGTCCGGTGGCGGGCGATCCGTACGCGGCGCCGGCGCCGGAACGTCCCTTCCTGGAGGAAGTGGGAAGGGAGCCGGGCCGGCTGCGGATCGCACTGACCACGCGAGCGTTCAACGGCTCGGAAGTTCATCCGTCCTGCGTTGCCGCTGCCGAGAAGACCGCTCGCCTTTGTCTGGAACTTGGTCACGAGGTCGAGGAGGCGGCACCGGAAATCGATGCCGTGGCGCTGGGCAACGCTACCCGTCTGATCGTGGCCGCGAACATCCGCGCCACGGTGGCGGAACGCTCGGAGGCGCTTGGCCGCGAACCGCGGGAAGACGAGCTGGAACCGATGACCTGGGCCATGGCCAGTGTCGCGGAGGACCACGATGTCGCCGACTACGTTCGCGCGACGCGAACCGTGCATGCGGTCGGCCGCCAGGTAGCCGCCTTCTTCTCGGACGGCTACGACGTTCTTCTGTCGCCGACGATGGCGGCGCCGCCGGAGAAGCTCGGCGTTCTCTCGCTGTCGAATCGGGGCGACGACTACCTGCCCGCGCTGCTGCAGACGATCGGCTTCACCCAACTGATGAACGTGTCAGGGAATCCGGCCGCGTCCGTGCCGCTCTACTGGACCGATTCCTATGGCGGTCTGCCGATCGGCGTTCAGTTCGCTGCCCCCATGGGAGGTGAGGGGCAGTTGCTGCGGTTGAGTAGTCAGCTCGAGGGGGCTCGACCCTGGGCCTTTCGCAAGCCGCCGTGTTCGGCGTGGAGCGAGAGCTGAGGGCGGCTGCCGCAGGCCTGGCCGTCCTGGCGGTCGCGTTGCCGGTTGCGGCGGCCGGCAGTGAGCCGCCGTGGCAGCGGCTCGAATTCCGGGCGAAGAAGCTCTTTCTCTCCGCGGACGCCGCGGTCGAGTTCGAAGCCTCGGCGGCGCTACCGGCGGACGACGGTTGCGCTGGTCGGCCTGCGCTGCCGGCCTCTGCCGCGCGGATTCGCATCGAGTCCTCGATGCTGGGCCGGCGTTCGCAGTCCTCGCTGTGGTTCGATCCGGAGAGTCTCAAGGCCCACATCCGCGTTCAAGAGGAGCGGGGCAGCCGGAACCGCTACAAGCGTTACACGTTCTGTCACGGCAGCGTGGAAGCGGAACGGGCGACGCCGAACGCAGGGCAGGCGGAACTCCCTGTTGGGGAGTGGACGCATCGCTACCCGCTCGTTCACGACGTGCCGGCGGGACTCACAGCGCCCCTGTCGGAGCCGTCGGTGCTGTTACACCTTGTTGGGCGGCTGGCTGCGTTGCCGGCCGAACCGGGAGCCGCTAGCAGCCGGACCGTTCCGGTGTTTTCGAATCGCCAGGTGCTGGCCGTTCGTATCGACCGCGATCCGGAGCCGGTCCCGGCTGTGCCCGGATTCTCGATCGCGGGCGGTCCGCCTCCGGAGGAACTGACCCTGGTTCGCTTTACCCTGACGCCGGTCGCGGTCGGCGACGAGGGAAGGGCCGAGGACTTCGAGTTGTTGGGGTTGGAAGGCGCGATCGAGATCCTCGCGGCGAGAGAACTCCAACTGCCAGTGTCGATTAGCGGTAGGCTCCCGCCTGCGGGCCGGGTCACCGTAAGGCTGCGGCACGTTGAGCTCCGCGGGAACCAGTGACATGCAGACAGAACCAGGGCGGTGTTCGTGACGGACGGACCTTCCGAGAGTGTGGATCGGGTTCGTGAAGAGTTCGTGCAGCTCTGGGGAGCGCTGGGGACTTTCTGGGGCGTGCCGCCGACCACCGCGCGGGTTTTCGGCTGGCTGATGTCGCGCAGCGAGCCGGCCGATGCCCAGGAGATCATGGCGGGCCTGGAACTCAGCCGCGGCGCGGTGTCGATGGCGTGCCGGGAACTCCGCGAATGGAAACTGATTGCCCCCGAGCGGGTCGCCGGCGCGCGGCGCGTTGTCTATCGTCCCGAAACCGACCTCGAGCGCGTGCTCCGGAACGTGATCCAGATGCGCAAGCGGCGGGAGTGGGATCCGATCCGTGAGAACATGCGCGACTGGATTCCGGCTCTTGAGCCCGACTCCTCTCCCGAGACGGCGGTGTTCCTTCAACGCCTGCGCGCGATCGATACGGTGATGGGACGGGCGGATGAGATCGCGGAGTTCCTGCTCAAGGGCGGCACGGTGACGGACTTCGGACTCAAGGCGGTTCTCGGCGCCGGGGCCGTCGCCGCCAGGTTGGGAAACCTTGCCCTCTCGCGGCGGGAATCGACGGCGCCGCCGGAACCGGTCGGGGATCTCGAGGTAGAGGAACAGGAGAGTTGACCATGCTCCCGGACCGACGGACAGGCCACGCGGTGGCCGACGAGGTGCTGGTGCGGCTCCGCGATCTCTGCGTCGACGGCGGCTTGGGCGGCCTCGCCGCTACGATGGAGGGGCTGGTTGGTTTCGTGCGTGACGATCTAGCGGCAGTGGAGGACGAACTGGCCGCGTTGGCTACGCGCGACACGCTCGTGGGCCAGGCCGGAGTCGACCTGGTTCACCTCGGTGGCAAGCGGTTGCGACCGCTCTGCGTCGTTCTGGCGTCTCGGGTTGGGGTCGCCTCGGGGTCGGCCGTGCGCGACATAGCTGTAGCCGCGGAACTGATCCACAATGCGACGCTGCTGCACGACGACGTGGTGGACAACGCGGACCGCCGGCGCGGCCGGCCCACGGCGCGGGTTGAACTCGGCAACGCGGCGTCGATTTTCGCCGGTGACTTTCTGCTGATCGAGGCCTTGCAGCGTGTACAACGGGCGGGTGTACCGGGTGTCATGGAGGGGCTGCTCGCGACGATCGGCGCGATGATCCGCGCCGAGTCGCTCCAACTGGAGAACCGCGGCCGGCTCGATACGTCGGAGGAGCTCTACTTCGAGGTCGCCCGCGGCAAGTCCGCGGCGCTGTTCCGTTGGGCGTTGGGGGCCGGCGCGTCGACGGGCGGCGCGCCGCCTGAGGTCTGCGCCGCGCTGGAGGACTACGGCGAGTCGGTCGGAGTGGCCTTCCAGTTGATCGACGATCTGCTTGATCTGGTGGGTCACCACAGCAACACCGGCAAGACGCTGTTCAGCGATCTGTCGGAGGGCAAGGTCACCTATCCCCTGATCACGGTACTCGACCGCGAGCCAGAGCTCGTGGACACGATTCGCGCCATCGCGGAAGACCACGCGTCTGGCCCGGACGTGGATGAAGCCGGGTTCTCGCATGGACCGACGAACGGCGACGGACCTGTCAACGGCGGGCCGAGCAACGGCGACGGCGCCGCCAATGAGGTCTCGAGTCGGCAAAGGCGTGTGCTGGAAGCAATGGCGCGCCACGGCGTCGAGAGAAGCTGCCGGGGCCTTGCCGCGAACTACGTCGACCAGGGAGTTGCGGCGTTGGCAGGCATCCCTGATGGGGAAGCCCGACGGGCCCTCACCGCGGTGGCGTACGCCAGTGCCCTGCGAGAACGGTAGGCGCACCGGCGCCGGAAGATCCCCGGATCGTCTATGGTCGAGACAGCAAGAGTGAGTAGCGGTGGCTCGGGCGCGATGTTCGATCGCATCGCGGCCCGCTATGACTTCATGAACCGGATCATCTCGCTCGGCGGCGATCAGCGCTGGCGTCGCCTCGCGGCAGAAGTGCTGGAACTGGACGCTTCGGCTCGCGGGCCCGTCCGGGTGCTCGACGTTGCTTCCGGTACGGGAGATCTTGCGATCGAGATCGCCCGTCGGTACCCCGCCGCCGCTGTCCACGGAATCGACGCGTCCCGAGGGATGACCGAGATCGGTCGACGCAAGGTCGAGCAGGCAGGTCTGGGGGATCGGGTCACGCTCAGCGACGGCGACGCTCAGGAGCTTCCCTTCCCCAACCGGTTCTTCGACGCCGCGACAATTGCCTTCGGTATCCGCAACATTCCGGACCGTGACCGCGCCCTGTTCGAGATGGCGCGCGTTACACGGCCGGGAGGGCGCGTGGTTGTGCTTGAAGCCGGCGAACCTTCGGCTGGCCTCATGGGTCTACTGGCTCGCTTCTACATTCACGTCGTCGTCCCGTTCGTCGGTGCGCTCCTGGCGGGAGCCGAGGAGTACCGCTACCTGGAACGTTCCATTCGCGCCTTCCCGCCGGTTGCCGAGTTCGTCCGTACGATGGCCGCTGCCGGCCTGGAGCCGATAGAGACCCGCAGTTTGACCTTCGGGGCCTGCAACCTGTTCCTTGCCCAGCCGGCCGGCGAGAAGACCGTGGCAGGGGCCGACGCGTGACTTCGCCGGTCACCGGACCGCGGCTGGTTCCGAGGACCCGGGCGCCGGGGGCGCGGTTGTCTACGTTGCGCGTCGACGCGCCGCGAGTGCCGCCTGAGAGGTTCCTGCGGTTGGTGGCCGGCGCTTTTCCCGAGTGCCAGCCGGTGGGGCATTTGTGGTCGCCGTCTGACGGCATGCGGTGTGCAGGCTGGGGCGCGGCGCGGCGCTTCGAGTTCGAGGCCGAAGCGCCGGGCGGAAAGGCGACTGGCGCGAACGGGGGAGCCGATTTCGCGGCCGGGGTGTCGGACCCCGGCGGACGCACAGCGGGCGCGGCGATCGATCAGTTGGCGGAGCGGGCTTCGGGACTCTGGGCCGAATTGGCGGACGCTGACCCGCTGGCTCTCAGGCTGTACGGGGGCCTCGCCTTCGATGCGGGATTGGCGGAAGGGCGGTCGGGCCCGGTTGACTGGGTGCGCCGGCCTGCCATCCGTGCGCCCGATGACGGGCGCACGGCGCGGATCCGCGCCACCCGGGTTTTGGCCGGCATTCGGCGCGCTGCACCGACTCCGCCTGGGACGACTTCGGGGCGGGCAGCTTCGTCCTGCCGCGGGTCGGCTACGTGGCGGAAGCGGAGTCGGCTCACCTGTACGCGGTTCTCGAGGGAGCGGAGATTGCGGCCGGGCCCGGGTGGCGGGACCGGCTCGAACGCCTGGGCGAGGAACTGGAGCGGGGGATCGCCCCGGCGGACGGAGCCGGCGGCAACGGGAGCACTCCGGACGGGGGCCCGCTTGCGCTGCCCGGGATTCTGCAAAGTTGCGATCAGCCCGCCGTCGAGGAGTGGATGCGACGGGTGGACGAACTCCGGAGCGACGTGTCCGACGGGCGGCTCCAGAAGGTCGTCGCGGCCCGCACGGTCGAACTCGGACTCGACCGACCCTTCGGGACGCTGGATCTCGCCCGCATCGCCGAGCGGCTGCGAAAGCACATGCCCACTTGCACCTGTTTCGCCTTTCTTCGCGGCGGGTCCATCTTCTTCGGCGCAACCCCCGAGCTCCTCATCAGCCGCCGGGGTCGGCGGATCGAGACCCTGGCCCTGGCCGGTTCGATCGCCAGCGATCCATCGCCAGAGAGACGCAAGGAGCTGGAGCGGCTGCTGCTCGAGAGCGCCAAGGACCGCCTGGAGCACGACCTCGTCGTGCGTTTTCTCGTCGAGCGCCTCGACCGGAGTTGTGGCGCCGCGGCGCCGAGTTCCGCGCCGGGGGTGCGCGTGCTGCGAAACGTGCTCCACCTGGAGACGCCGATTCGTGCCGCGCTTGCGGAAGCGGCCGAACCGCCTCACGTGCTGAGGCTGGTACGGGCCCTCCATCCGACGCCGGCAGTGGCGGGCAGCCCGACCGTCGACGCGCTGGCCGCGATCAGGCGCACGGAAGACCGGGATCGCGGCTGGTACGCAGGGCCGGTCGGGTGGTTCGACGGCCGCGGCGACGGCGAGTTCTCGATCGCGCTGCGCTCGTGCCTCGCCGCCGGCCGCAAGGGCCTGCTCTACTCCGGCGCCGGCATCGTGGCCGATTCGGATCCGGACCGCGAACTGGCCGAAACGAATCTCAAGCTCGACGCAATCCTGGGCGCATGGGGCTAGGAGTCCGCGCGGTCGAGGCTGAGGTGCAGTTCCAGCGCGCGCGGCTCCTGGTGGGCACCCTGGTGCGCGCAGGGGTGGAACGAGCGGTCACGAGTCCGGGTTCCCGCTCGACTCCGCTGGTGCTGGCGGCGCTGGCTGCCGGGGGCGCGGGGATGTCCCGCGGGCTGGACCTCGTTAGCGTCATCGACGAACGAGCCGCCGCGTTCTTCGCATTGGGCCAGGCACGGGCCACCGGGTTGCCGTCGGTCCTGATCTGCACCTCGGGCAGCGCGGCGGCGCACTATCTGCCGGCGATCCTGGAGGCGCGCGAGGCTGGCCTGCCGCTGATCGTCCTGAGTGCCGATCGGCCGGTCGAGTTGATGGACTGCGCGGCCCCGCAGACGACGGATCAGACGAAGATGTTCGGCACCGCGGTCAATTCCTTCGCCGAGATCGACCTGGGCGGTCCGATGGACCCGTTGAGTCTGAGGGCGCTGCGCCGTACCGCGGTACAGGCCGTCTTCCGCTCGCGCTGGCCGCGAGGCGGGGCGGTGCATCTGAACGTGCGAGCAAGAAAACCCCTGGAACGGCCGGAAGCCGGGGAGCGGCATCCAGCCGCTGCTACGGTGGACGAGTTGCTCGGGGAACCGCTCGATGTGGGCGCTCCGAGTGTTGGGCCCGACCCGCACGCGCTGGATCGAGCGGCTCGGCTCTGCCGGCAGGCGGAACGGGGCCTGATCGTTGCCGGCCCCCTGCCCCTGCCCCCGCCGCAGGCTCGCGAGGCCGACGCCGATGTCTTCGGCCTCCGGGAATTGGCCCGCCGTACCGGCTTTCCGCTGCTTGCCGAGGCCACGAGCCAGAGCCGTTTCGCGGCAGGAACGGCTGCTGGTGAAGCCGGCCATCTCGCTGACGGTCTGGGTGCGGCCTGGGCCGCCCGGGGCGGGGAGACCCTGCCGTCGTTCTGCAGGTCGGTGCGCCGCCCGTGTCGGCCGGTGCGCAACGGCTTTTGGAGGCCTGCGCTGCGCCTCAGATCGTGCTGTCGGACGGACCCTGGACCGATCCGGCCGGACTGGCCTCCGTGTTTCTGCCGGGAGATGTCGCGGCCTCCGTTGGCGGAGTCTGCTCGCGGCTGGAGACAGCGCCGTCCGATTCGGCCGGCAGCGGATGGCGTCGTGAAGTGTTGGCCCTGTGCCGCCGATTCCGGGAGGCGGCCGCGGCCCCCGGCACCGGGTCGAAAGATGGCGGCTTCCAGGATGGGCATGCGGCGCGGGCGGC
>JAGWAG010000095.1:10534-14186 GCA_021296535.1 Acidobacteriota bacterium
GGCCTGGTGGCAGGGTTTCTGGGCTCGCTCTCGACCGGGGGATTCCCGGCCGGCGTCCTCCTCCTTGGCGATGTCAGTCTGCTGCACGACCTGGACGGCCTGACGCTCGCCTCCGCGTACGGCGATGGTCCGCCGGCCCTGATCGTCGTGATCGACAACGGGGGTGGGCGGATCTTCGAGCGTCTGCCGATCGCGTCGACCGAGCTGTTCCGGGGTCCGCAGGGAAAGCACTGGCTCACCCCTCACGGGGTCGACTTCGCCGGGCTGGCGCAGGCCTTCGGCCTGAGGTACGCCCGGGCGGACGCACTCCATGAGCTCGTTTCTGAGCTTGAGACCGCTGCCAGCCGGCGGGGCGTGTCGCTGGTCGTCGCTAGCTCAAGCCGGTGATTACAGCCGTCCTGATCCACGGCTTTTCCGGCAGCCCGGAAGGTTGGCGGCGCGTAGCCGATCGACTTCGCGTGAGGACCTATGCGCCCGCGGTGTGCGGGCATGGAACCTGCGCCTCGGTCGCGGACTCGTTCGAGGCGGAAGTCGAGCGGCTAGCGGCCGGGATCAGAGCTGCCGTACCGGCGCCTCGATACCTCGCCGGTTACTCCCTGGGTGGCCGGCTGGCTCTCGGCTTGTTGCTCCGCCATGCGGATCTCTTCGTCGGCGCTGCCGTGGTTGGCGCGAACCCGGGCATCGATGGCGAGGACGAGCGCGAAGCGAGGAGAACAGCGGACGAGGCCTGGGCGTGCCTCATCGAAGAGCGGGGCCTGGAGGCGTTCGATCGCGAGTGGTCGAACCTGCCCCTGTTTCGAAGCCAGCAAGGGCTGGATGCCGCCCTCGTTGAAGAGCAGCGGACGATCCGCCTCGGCCACGATCCGGCCGGCCTGGCCGCGGCGATGAGAACGCTCAGCCTCGGCGCGATGCCCGACTATCGCCCGGCCCTGTCCGCCGTCGCCTGCCCGGTCGAGCTGATCGCGGGCGGCCTCGACGTGAAGTTCAGCGCTCTCGTGGGGCAGATGGCCGAGTATCTGCCCCAGGGCGCCGTTCGACTCGTCGACGGCGTCGGACACAACGTTCCCCTGGAAGCGCCGGCCGAACTGGCCCGGTTGCTGAACGACGCCGCAGGCGGACGGGCCGACCGTAGCTGAGACGAGTCCGGAGTCGCGGTCCAGGAGCCTCGGGCCGTTGTAGTGTCGCCGATCGAAGGAGGCGAGCGGGATGAGCGGACAATCGAGCCAGGAGTGGCGAAGCGCCGGTGAATACACCGACATTCGGTATGAGAAGTCCTATGTCGATGGAGCACCGGAGGGGATCGCCAAGATAACGATCAACCGGCCGGAGGTTCGCAACGCCTTCAGGCCGTTGACGGTCAAGGAGATGAGCGCGGCGGTCGACCTGGCGCGGGACGACGGCGAAGTCGGCGCGGTGATCCTGACCGGCGAGGGGCCGATGGCGTTCTGTTCAGGCGGCGATCAGCGGATCCGGGGCGACGCGGGGTATGTCGGGGACGACGGTGTGCCGCGCCTCAACGTGCTCGACCTGCAGCGCCAGATCCGCACGTTGCCGAAGCCGGTCGTCGCCATGGTGGCCGGCTATGCGATCGGTGGCGGTCATGTTCTGCACATGGTCTGCGACCTGACGATCGCGGCGGACAACGCGCGCTTCGGCCAGACCGGCCCGCGCGTGGGCAGCTTCGACGGCGGCTACGGCGCCTCCTACATGGCGCGGATCGTGGGCCAGAAGAAGGCGCGGGAGATCTGGTTCCTGTGCCGCCAGTACGATGCCCGAGAAGCGCTCGACATGGGGCTCGTCAACACCGTCGTGCCGCTGGAGCGGCTCGAGGAGGAGACGCTCCAGTGGTGCCGCGAGATGCTGGCCAACAGCCCGATGGCGCTGCGCTGCCTGAAGGCGGCAATGAACGCCGACTGCGACGGTCAGGCGGGGCTCCAGGAGCTGGCGGGCAACGCGACGTTGCTGTTCTACATGACGCAGGAAGGGCAGGAGGGCCGCCAGGCGTTTCTCGAGAAACGGAAGCCCGACTTTTCGAAATTCCAACGCTATCCATGAGCCACGGCGGAGGCCTCCGCGCCTGGGTGCAGGCGAGCCGGCCGAAGACCCTGTGGGCCGCGGTGACGCCGGTCGCGGTCGGCACGGCCTGCGCCGTCTCCGTCTCCGGCTTCGCCCCCGGTCCCGCCCTGGCAGCGCTCGGCGTCGCCATCTCGATTCAGATCGGCACGAATCTCTCGAACGACGTCCTCGACTTTGATCGTGGCGCGGACACGGAACGCCGCGTCGGCCCGGCGCGGGCGGTTCAGTCGGGGCTCCTGAGCCGGGGTCAGGTGTGGGCCGGTGCCTGGATCGCGTTCGGGATCAGCGTGGTGTGCGGGCTCTACCTCACGGCCGTGGCCGGATGGCCGGTCCTCGTCGTCGGCGCGGTGTCGATCGCCGCGGGCCTGCTGTACACCGCGGGGCCCTGGGCGTTGGCGTACACCGGCCTGGGGGATCTCTTCGTCGTCCTCTTCTTCGGCTTCGCCGCGGTGTGCGGCACGGTGTACGTGCAGGCGCTCCAGATACCGGTTGCGGCGTGGTGGTCCGGCCTGGCGGTCGGGTCGCTGGCGACGGCGATCCTGGTCGTCAACAATCTGCGCGACCGGGAGGAGGACGCGCTGGCCGGCAAGCGGACGCTGGCGGTGCGCTTCGGCCCCCGCTTCGCGCGGCTCGAGTATGCGGCCCTGTTGCTGGTCGCCCACCTGGCGACGCTGCCGCTGGTGCCCCACCTGGGGTTCTGGCCGCTTCTTTCCTGGCTGGCGTTGCCGTTCGCGGTGGCGCTGTCGCGGTCCGTGTCGCGTCGTGAGGGCGGGGCTCTGAACGCGTCCCTGGCGGCGACCGCCCGCCTGCTCCTGGTCTTCGGAGTCCTGCTGTCGGTCGGCATCATCCTGGGGGCAGCAAACTGAGAACCGAATTGTCAGTTCGCGCCGCGGCCCACGAGGCGCCGGAACGGCAAGCGCTCGTCCACGGCGGGGGCGTGCTGACATGGACCGAACTGGCGGAGCGCGCGGATCGAGTCGGAGCCTCTGTTGAGAGGCGTCTCGAGAGCGCGCGGCATCAGGTGGTCGCGGTCGTGGGCGGCATGGGCGTCGAGACGGTCACCGCGATCCTGGCCCTGCTGGATGACCGGGTGCCCTTCGTCCTGCTCCATCCGCGATGGCGACGGGCCGAGAGGGACCGGGCGCTGGCGATGTCGGGAGCCTCGCTCGTGATCGAGGACGACGGTGCCGTGACGACGCTGCCGGGCGCCGCGGCGAAGGAGAGCCCGCTCGGCAGCCGCGCCGTGGTCGTCTTCACCTCGGGCAGCACGGGCCGGCCACGGGGAGCCGTCCTCGACCATGCCGCGCTGTGCGCTTCGGCGGAGGCCCACGCCGGGGTCTTCGGGTGGCGCGAGGACGATCGCTGGCTGCTCAGTTTGCCGACAGCGCACGTGAGCGGCCTCATGATCGTCGTCCGATCGCTTCTGGCGCGGAGGACGATCGTCCTGGGCGGTCGCGAAGCGGAGGGAACCTTCGACGCGGAAGGTGCGCTGCGGACGATCGAGCGTCACCGGGTGACCCTGTTGTCCGTGGTACCCACGATGCTGGGCCGGCTGCTGGATCGTGGCGAGGGGAGG
>JAGWAG010000095.1:14314-21282 GCA_021296535.1 Acidobacteriota bacterium
GCGCTCTGGGGCGTGGGTGCGGCTGTGCCCGGGGTGGAGGTGCGGATCGTGCCTTCCGATGGGGCTGGCGGCTCGGTTCGGATTCGCGGCGCGATGCTGTTCGACGGCTACCTCGGTTCCGAACCGGACGCGCCGCTCGTCCGGCCATTCGACGCGGACGGCTGGTTCGACACCGGAGACCTGGGAGTCGTCGACGGTGTCGGCCGACTTCGCATCCTGGGTCGCGGATCGGACCGCATCCTGACTGGCGGCGAGAACGTCGATCCGGCAGAAGTCGAAGCGGCCGTGGTCGAGTGGCCGGGAGCGGAGGCGGCCTGCGTCGTCGGGTTGGACGACGACGAGTGGGGTGAGCGGGTGGCGGCGGTCGTGGTGGACGCGGGCCGTTTCGAGGCTGCCGGCGGTCTGGCTGCCCTGGAAGACCACCTCCGGGCCCGTCTGGCAGGTTTCAAGCGGCCGCGGTCCTGGAGAGTGGTCGAGGGCCTGCCGCTTTTGCCCTCGGGGAAGGTGGACCGGCGGGCCTGCCGTCTTCTGCTCGTCGAATCGGACAACGCCTCCTCGGCGGAGGCGCTGCGATGAGCGTTCGCCGGGTGGTGGACGACTTCGAGAATCGGCTGGACCTCGGGCGTCGGTTGGCCGCCTTCGAGCCGTACCGGTACCGGGGCGATTGCGGCGGAACGCCCGCCCTGCACATCGACGACTTCACGGGGATTCCCTTTCTCGACGGCATCGCGGGTGTCGAGTCCTACCAGCACCGGGCGCGCGCGATCTCGTCGCCGCGACGACTCCCTCGTCTCCCGGGTACGAGCGGTACTTCCGGGACGTTCTGGGGTTAGGGGCCGTCGAGTTGCTGGAGGTTGATCCCGGTCGCGACCGGCTCGCGGTCGCGCGTGCCTGCATGGCCGGGGCTCCCAGGTCCCGTCTGGCCGCTCTCGCGACCGCACACGGGGGACTGGGGATCGAGCCGTTCATGGGCGTCGAAGTGATCTGGGAACTGGCGGCGGCTTTGGCCTCCGACACCGGGACGAACGTGCGCGTGCTGGCGCCGCCGCCGCCGGTCGCCTGGATAGCCAACGACAAGGCGAGCTTCGAAGATCTGGTGACGGCGGTGCTGGGCCCCGGCTTCCTTCCCGCCAGCCGGCGCTCGGCGTGCGCCGAGTCGCTGACCCGGGGATTGCTCGAACTGGCCGATGTGAGCCCGGCGGTGGCACTCAAGCGGTTGCGGTGCGCTTCCGCGATGGGCAACGAGGTGTTCGAGTCGGCGACCCTGCGCCGGAAGGGGTCCGCGGGCGTGCTCGACATCGTCCGGGGATTCCTCGAGCGCACGGGTTGGGACGGCAGGGAAGAGGTGCTCGCCGTTGCCTGGGAGGAAGCCTCGTCTTCGCCATCGACCCAGTGGTGGCTGCCGCCGCCGGGCGGCGGTGGTCCGCGGCTCGATGGTGTCTACGAGCAGATCCTGGCGGGCGAGGAGGGCATCTTCGTGGGCAGCCGGCCGAGCACGCTGCCGGGCGAGGTCGAGCAGGCGATCGTGTCGCAGGCCGGCCGGGTGGCGGCTGTCCTGCACGGTCTGGGCTACGTCGGCCGCTGCTCGTTCGATCACCTGGTCCTACCGCAGGGCCGGGTCGTGTTCACGGAATGCAACGGGCGGTGGGGCGGTACGAGCACGCCGATGAACCTTGTCGACCGGCTGTATCCGGACGGCCGCCCCCCTTACCAGGCGCAGGGATTCGCCCACGACGATCTGGCCGGCACGACCTTCGAGAAGCTCCGGGACTTGATGGGCGACTCGCTGCGTGATCGCAGGTTGGACGCGGGGCGCTTCCTGCTCTACAACGTGGGGCCGCTCGAGCGGTTCGGCAAGTTCGACGTCGTGGCGATCGGGTCGAACCGGGAGCACGTCGATCAGTTGATGACGGAAGAACTCCCGGGCCGGCTCGGTCTGCTCTAGCACGGCGGAACGACCGGAAGCCGGCGCTTTGCGCCGAATGCCGGCAGAGGGCCGGCGCACCCAGTTTTTCCTCGCTAGGCGTCGCGCAAACTGCGATCCAGCGCTTCGCTCATCTGGCGAAGGCGCTCCGCCTCAGCGGCCGAGAGCACACCTCCGCTCTCGCAGGCGCCGATCGTCAATGTCATCTCGTTGAGGTGGTCCAGTGCTTCGTCGGGTGCCGCCCGCTTGGCGGCAGGCGCATGGGCGGCCGCGAAGAGCAGGGTCGACAGGGTCAGAGCGAGTCGGCGAAGACGCTGGCGGGGCGGCGCCGGGGCCGACTCCTCCTGGGCCGTCGCGTCGTAGACATCGGCCAGCAGGATCCGCGAGATCGCGTATGCATCCTTCATGTCGATCGCCTTCCTCCGGTCCGTTGCCCGAGAATGAACCCGGTGCCTTCAGAAGGTACAACGCATCGGCGCCCCGATTGGTTTCCGGTTTCGGATCTTACTTGGCTGACACAACGGCCCGATCGTCGAGTCGGGCGGCGGTTAGCGTGTTCCCCCAGACGCAGCCACTGTCGAGCGCGATCAGGTCGGGACGGAGACGAACTCCGAGCGCAGCCCAGTGGCCGCAGACGACGGTGTGACCCTTGCAGCCTCGCGGTTCGACATCGAACCAGGGTCGGAGATGGGCGGGGGCCTCTTCAGGCGGACCGTTGTAGTCGTGTGGTCTGGCGTCCGCGTCGAGCATTCGCATCCGTGTGAACGCAGCGAGGGTGTCGTCGTTGCGGCTGCCCAGGAGGTCGAAGGCTCCCGGGCCCCGGAGACGCCGCTCCAGTCGCCTCCCAGCTGCCGCTGCGTCCTCGGGTGACCACCCCGGCCGCAGTCCGGCGTGGACCAGCGCGAAGTCGTCGTCGCCGATCCGTTCGAAATGGACGAAGGGGCAAAGGCGAAGCCACTCGACGAGGTCGGGACCGTCGGTGGCGCGGAGCACTTCCTCCAGCGTGTCGCTTTGCCGTGCCGTGGCAATCCCGAGATACCTGGCAATCAGGTGCAGGTCGTGGTTTCCGAGCACGACCTGGAACCGGTCGCCCATCTCGTCGTCCCGCGCGCGGGCCCAACGAAGCACATCGAGCGAACGGGGGCCCCGGTTCACCAGGTCGCCCACCATCCACAGGCGGTCCCTGCGGACGTCGAGGCCGATGCGGCCGATCAGCGCCTCCAGCGTGCGGAAGCAGCCGTGGACGTCGCCGATCGCCCAGGTCGCCATCGGTGTCCGCGACGTCGATGACCGGCTAGTCGATGATGGCCTGGTAGGTCAGGGTCTGGAGATCCTGCCGGATGTTCAGGTGGGTGTAGGGCCTCACCTGGGTCATCAGGATGCCGATCAACTCCTCCCTGGGGTCGACCCAGAACACCGTGCAGTAGGCGCCGCCCCAGGAGTACGACCCAACGGAGGCCGGCGCGGCGGACCGGCCGAGGTCGGTGACCACGCTGTAGCCGAGACCGAAACCGAAGCCGGGGCCGCGCAGCCAGAGGCCGTGGTCGCCGGTGTGGTTCGCCGTCATCAGCTCGACGGTCTTTCGGCCGAGCACGCGGTTCCCGTCCAATGCGCCGCCCGAGAGCATCATCTGGTGGAAGCGGTAGTAGTCGGCGGCGGTCGAGACGAGGCCGCCGGAGCCGCTGAAGTACTTGTGTGGTTCGCGCACGTGGCGGGCGTTCAGATCGGGCTTCTCGGTGAGGACGATCGTGCCGTCCTCGTCGGGGCGGTAGAGCGCGGCGAGGCGGTCGACCTTCGACTCGGGCAGATAGAAGTACGTGTCGGTCATCCCGAGGGGCGTGAAGATCCGCTCCTTCAGGTACTCGTCGAACGTCTGGCCGGAGAGCTCCTCGACCAGCCGGCCGACGACATCGACGGAGGGCCCGTATTGCCAGGCATCTCCCGGGTGGAACTCGAGCGGCAGTTCCGCCAGGGCGGCGACGAAGTCGCCGACGGTCCACTCGGGATCGCGGTTCGTCCGCAGCTTCGTGTAGTCCGCCTTGAGCAGGCCGCGGTAGTTGTTTGCGAAGCCCGCCGTGTGGGTCAGGATGTGCTGAACCGTGATGGGTCGCCTGGCGGGCACCAGCTTGTAGGCCTCGCCCAGGTACTCGTCGTCGTCCGGGACGACCGCGACCTGCATCTCGGCGAACTCGGGCAGGTACTTCGCGATCGGATCGCGGAGCTGGAACCGTCCCTCTTCGTACAGGGTCATCAGAGCGACCGAGGCGATCGGCTTGGTCATCGACGCGATCCGGAAGATCGTGTCCCGGGTCATCGGGGCTTCCTCCTCCGGCCAGCGTTCGCCCTGGGCCTCGAAGTGGACGACCTTCCCGCGGCGGGCGACCAGAGTGACGGTGCCGGCGACCTGTTTGCGGTCGATGTAGCCGGCCATCGCGTCCGTAAGGCGCCTCAGCCTTTCGCTGGACATGCCGACGCTCTCGGGCTCGGCGATCGGCAACGGTGCCGCGCCCGCCTGATCGGCGGCTGTGGGGGGAGGTGCAGCGCCGGCGGCGCCGGCCAGGAGAGCGAGGCCCGTGACGAGGGCGGCGAACAGTCCGATGTGGCGATTGAGGCTCATACGCGTCTCCTTCGGGGAGCTTTCGGTCGGGACCCGGAGCCGGCCGGAACCCGGGTGGCGCGGCTCCGCGCCACCCGCGAACCAGTCCGGGCGCCCGTCATCGGGCGCACGGATGGCAGGCCGGCGCACCCGGTCCAGGAGGTCTCTACTCGGGTCATCGCCTGGCCCGCGGCGTCAGCGTCGTCGTGTGCCGCTCGCCGTCGCGCTCGTAGACGACTTCGATCGGTTCGTCGATCTTCACGGCGTCCAGGGCGTACGTGTAGTCGTAGATGTTGGCGATCTTTTGGCCCGCGAACTCAACGACCACGTCGCCGGCCTCAAGCCCCGCCTCGGCCGCCGGGCCGCCTTCCATCACGCCGCCCAGCAGCAGGCCTTCCACCTCGCTCGCGTAGTCGGGGATCGTGCCGGTGTAGGCGCGCACGGTGTCGCGGCTGCCGCCCTGCTGGAGGGTCCGCTCTACCTTCGCGAACTCGAGGGGGTCGGCCTGGTTCGCGGCGCGGCGGGTGAGCAGGGCGGCGAAACGGGCCACCCGCTCCAGGTCGTCGTAGTTGATCCGGTCCGCCGTGTCGGTCGGCCGGTGATAGTCCTCGTGGGAACCGCTGAACAGGTTGACGGTCGGAATCCCGGCGCCGTTGAAGCTCGAGGTGTCGGTCGGCAGGTACGGATCGGTCTGCATGCCAAGATCGAAGCCGACCGGGACGTTGGCCGCTTCGACCAGCCCCGTCCAGTCGGGACTCGAGCCGACCGCCTGAACGGTCAGGCGGTTGTCGCGGACGCGGCCCACCATGTCCAGGTTCACGTAAGCCGCGATCTGGTCGGTCGGGATGACGGCGTCGCCTACGAAGTCCGCCGAGCCCAGCAGCCCGAGTTCCTCGCCCGACCAGAAGGCGAGCGCGACGTTCCGGTCGTGGCCCATCTCGCGCAACTGGCGTGCGGCGGCGAGCACCGCGGCCGTTCCCGAGGCGTTGTCGTCGGCGCCGAGGTGAATGGCGTCCTTCTCGTCCGGCCGTGCCAACGAGTTGCCGCCGCGGCCCCGGCCGAGATGGTCGTAGTGGGCGCCGACGACGACCCACGGCTTGGCGAGGCTTGCGGCCTTGCTGCCGGGCAGGACGGCGACCACGTTCCTTGCCGTGCTGCGTTCGCGCTCGATCGCCGTCTTCAGGGTGACTCGCGTGCCGGGGAGGTCGAAGCCCGCGGTGTGCGGGTTGCCGTCGTCGAAGCTCTTCTGGATCTCCTCGAGATCGCGGTCGGTGCCGGCGAACAGCGCTCTGGCGACGGCGGCGACGCCGGAGCCGGCAGCCGCGGTGTCGAAGGCCATCGGGATCGTCTCGCCGGCGTTCGGTGAGCGCGGCCCGGTCAAGACGAGGAGCCCCACGGCGCCCGCCTCGCGTGCCGTCAGGGCCTTGTAGCGGAGTCCGGAGTAGCGGTTGAGGATGGACCGCGCCTCGCCCTCGATGTCCTCGGGGACGTAGCGGAGGACGACGGCGATCTTCCCGGTCACGTCGAGGGTCGCGTAGCTGTCGTAGCCGAAGTCCTGGGAGTCGGGGACCCGGATGCCGTAGCCCGCGAACACCGCCTCTCCTTCGACCTCGGTCGAGTCGGAGAAGCCGAGGGCCTGAATCTGCGTCTGGTCGCTGAACGTGGCGGCGCCGCTTTCGGTCTCGACCTGGATCGTCGATCCCGTGTCGCGGGCGCCGGAGGTGAACTCGAAGTCGAGCAGCAGGTCGTCCTCGCCGGGCAGCGGCTCGGCGCCGAGTGCAACGAGCTGTTCGGCGAGGTAGCTGGCGGCTCGCTGCTCTCCCTCCGTGCCCGTCAGCCGACCGCCGAACTCGGGGGAGGCGAGGGTGGTCACGTGGCTCTCGAGCGCTGATCTGGGGTCGGCCGGCTCGGCGCCGCGGCCAGAGGAGACACGGTCCGGCGAGGCTTCCAGCGCGGCGAGCGCCGCCTCGTGGTTCCAGTCGGCGATGTAGAGCTGGCCGCCGTCGCCACCGTGGCGGCTGGAGGTCCAGACGAGTTGGCGGCCGTCCGGCGACGGAACGGGAAGCCCGTCGAAGCGGTCGGTGTAGGTGACCCGGACAGGCTCCTTCGTCCCTTCCGTGTCGACGATGAAGACCTCGAAGTTCTCGAAACCGAGTTTGTTCGAAGCGAAGAAGATGTAGTCGCCGGAGGGGTGCTGGTACGGGGCCCAGCTCATCGCGCCGAAGTCGGTCAACTGGCGCTGATCGGAACCGTCGAGATTCATCGACCAGACGTCGGCGATCAGGCCGTCCTCGCTGAAGCGCCGCCAGACGATGCGGGAACCGTCGGCGAAGAAGAAGGGGCCACCGTCGTAGCCGGGCACGTCGGTGAGCCGTGTCTGTTCGCTGCCATCGGCCCGCATGATGTAGATCTCGCCGAAGTAGGCGGGGTCGACTTCCAGCAGGTTCG
>JAGWAG010000095.1:21392-27470 GCA_021296535.1 Acidobacteriota bacterium
CCGGCCATCGGCACGGTGTAGATGTCCATCTCCGGGTCGTAGTCCCAGGCGTAGCGGCGCTCCTGGCCGGAGGCGCGGAAGTCGAGTTCCTGCTGCTGCAGCTCGGCCGAGCGCGGATCGTGGTGCGTCGACCCGTACAGGATCTCCGCGCCGTCCGGGCGAATGAAGGCGCAGGTCGTCTTGCCGATTCCGGTCGAGACCTCCCGGGTGTCGCCGGTGGCCAGATCGAGCAGGTAGATCTGGTAGAACGGATTCTCGGGCCGCCGCTCGCTCTGGAAGACGAGGAGCCCCCCGTCGGCGGAAAAGTAGCCCTCTCCGGAGCGCTTGCCTTCGTAGATCAGGCGCCGGCTACGTTCGAGGAACGTCGTCTCGTCGAGGGTGCCGTCCGAGGCTTGCGCCGGCGCGGCGAGAGCGGCGAGGGCGGCGGCTGCCAGTGCGGCGGTTGCAGAGTTCGGTTTCGGCACGGCGGTCTCTCCCCAGGCAGGTCTCGACGAACTCGTGAGGCTAACAGCCCGCCCAAGTCCGGCTCAGGTTGCTGCCGTAAAGCCGCCTGGTTGGGGGACTGGCTGCTAGCCTGCCGGTCCATGTGGGGCGGCCTGCCGATCTCTACCTGGATGCTGCTGGCCGTTTCGGTCGGCGCCGGGCCCGCTCTGCTGCTCCTGCGGCGCTGGTCTGAGGGAAGGTGGCGTCGCGGCGATGGGGCGTCGCCACGGAGCGGCGCGGCATGACCGCGAGCGCCCTGGTCCTGGTCCCGCTGGGCCTGTACATGCTCGTGCTGCTCGGCCTCGGCCTGTGGAGCCGGCGCGAGGGCGCGAGCCTCGAGGGCTACTACATCGCCGGCAGGAAGCTGCCTTCCTGGGTGATCGCGTTCAGTTCGAACGCCACCGGCGAGAGCGGCTGGCTGCTGCTCGGCCTGACCGGTATGGGGTATGCGGTCGGCTTTCACGCGCTGTGGGTCGTGTTCGGCGAAGTGATGGGCGTCGCGATCGCGTGGCTCTTCGTCGCGCGGCCGTTCAAGGAGTACACCGACCGCTACCGATCGATCACCGTTCCCGATTATCTGGAGCAGAGGTTCCGGGACCGCTATCACCTCCTCAGGGTGCTCTCGATAGCGATCACTCTGTCCATGGTCACCGTCTACTGCTGCGCCCAACTGGTCGCGACTGGCAAGGCGTTCTCCTCGTTCCTTGGCTTCAGCTACGGCGCGGGCGTATGGCTCGGAGTGGTGGTGACGGTGTTCTATACGGCCGTCGGCGGTTTCAAGGCGGTTGCCTACTCGGACCTGGTGCAGGGGTTGTTGATGGTGGGCGGCCTCCTCCTGCTGCCGATCGTGGGCTTCGCCGCTGCCGGTGGCTGGGGCGAAGTGATCGGGACGCTGCAAGCCGCGGACCCGAATCTCCTGAAGGCCATGGGCAGCCACGGAGCGACCTGGCCGGGCGTGCTCTCGGCAGCGAGCTTCGCCGGCATCGGTCTGGCCTTCCTGGGCGCGCCTCAGCTCCTGACGCGGTTCATGTCGGCTGCCTCGGGCGGCGAAATCAAGCGTGGCGGGCCGATCGCCGTCGTCTGCATGGTGGTGTTCGATGTCGGTGCGGTGTTCACCGGCATCGCGGGCCGGGCGCTGTTCCCCATGCTGGACGATCAGGAGACCGTCATGCCGCTGATGAGCGCCGAGCTCTTCCCGGCGGTCTTCACCGGCATCTTCCTTGTCATCGTGCTCGGTGCGATCATGTCGACGGTCGATTCGTTGCTCATCCTCGCCTCGTCGTCCGTGGTGCGCGATCTGGCGCAGAAGGTCTTCGGTGCGACCGGTGGAGACACCCGTCTGTCTCTCTACGGTCGTCTCGCGACGGTCGCGATCGGCGCCTTGGCCGTGCCGTTCGCTTTGGAAGAACCCCGAGTGCTGTTTTGGTTCATTCTCTTTGCCTGGTCCGGCCTGGGCGGCGCCTTCGTACCGGTCGTCTTGTGCTCGCTGTTCTGGAAGCGGACGACGTTGCCGGGCGCGTTGACCGGGATGGCGACGGGATTCGCGGTAACGGTGGCTTGGGTCGTGCTGTTCAAGGCGTCCTACTACGACCTGTACGAGTTGATCCCGGGACTGCTGGCCGGCCTGGCGGCGACCGTGGGCGTCAGTGCGCCGCGGCGGAGTTCGAGGACGTTCACTCCGCGGTCAGAGGGTCGTAGGCCGGGCGAAGCGGCGGCTACACTCGCGCGATGCCTGATCGACGCACGTGCTTCGCCTCTGTTGCAGTTCTCGCCGCACTCCTCGCCGTGCCCGCGGCGGCGGAAGAACTCTCGTACTACCTGCCGGATGCCGACGACCCGGAGGCCTACGACCCGGCCGTGCCCCGGCCGTCCGCGGTACTCGGCTACGAGGTCGGTGACTGGCACGTCCGTCCCGATCAGCTCAATGCCTACATGCGGGCGCTGGCGGGCTCGTCGGCGCGGGTGTCAGTGTCGGTCCAGGGGTACACCCACGAACAGCGACCCCAGCTCCTGCTGGCGATTACCTCGCCGCGCAACCGCGCCCGGCTCGACGAGATCCGCGAACTCCGGCGCGGCCTGGTCGATCCGCGGCTGCCGGCGCCGGAGCTCGACGGCCTGCCGGTCGTCATCTGGCTGGGCTACAGCATCCACGGCAACGAGCCCAGCGGCGCGAACGCCTCGATGCTGATGGCGTATCACCTGGCAGCGTCGCGGTCGAACGTGGTCGCGGATCAGTTGGACCAGGCGGTCATCCTGCTCGACCCGAGCCTGAACCCCGACGGGATCGGCCGCTTCGCCCATTGGGCGAACACGAACCGGGGGCCACCGGGAGCACCGCGAGCCGTGGCCGGGCGGACGCACGAATCACTACTGGTTCGACCTGAACCGGGACTGGTTGCTGCTGCAGCATCCCGAGTCCCAGGCCCGGATGGCGACCTGGAAGGCCTGGCAGCCGAACCTCGTCGGCGACTTCCACGAGATGGGTTCGAACAGCACGTTCTTCTTCCAGCCGGGGGTGCCGAGCCGCCGGAATCCCCTGATTCCCGAGCGCAACGTGGAGTTGACCGAGGAAATCGCGGCACATCACGCCGCCGTGTTCGATCGCGTGGGCCGGCTCTACTACAGCCGCGAGGGCTTCGACGACTTCTACCTGGGCAAGGGTTCGACGTACCCGGACGCTCACGGTGCGGTCGGCTTCCTGTTCGAGCAGGCGAGCGCCGAAGGCCACCTCATCGAGACGGCGAACGGCGAACTCGCCTTCCCCTTCGGAATCAAGAACCACCTGCTGGCGTCCCTGTCGATGGTCGAGGGCGGGGTGGCGAAGCGCCTGGAGCTGCTGGAGCACCAGCGCGACTTCTTCCGCGGCGCCCTGGCCTCCGCGGAGGAGGCGGGGCCGGCCGCCTACGTGTTCCACGTCGACGGCGACCGCGGCCGCGCCCATCGCATGCTCGACCTCCTCCTGCGTCACGAGATCGAGGTTTACGGGACGGTGGAGGACATCGCGCTCGACGGTCGCGTCTATTCCTCCGGCTCGTCGTGGCTGGTTCCGCTCGAGCAGCCCCAGACGACCCTCGTCCGGTCGTTCTTCGAGAAGGTGACCGAGTTCAACGACTCAGTCTTCTACGACGTTTCGGCCTGGACGCTCCCGCTCGCCTTCGGCGCCGAGTACGACCTGCTCGATGGAGGCGCCTACGGGGAGGAAGCGCTCGGAGCTCCGGTGACGGACGCGTCGATCGAACCGGGCCGGTTCGGCGAGCCGACAGCGAACGAGATGGTGTACGCCTACGCCTTCTCGTGGGATGGCTACTTCGCTCCGCGGGTTCTGAACCGACTGCAGCGGGCCGGGGTGCGGGCGCGCGCCGCGGTTCGGCCCTTTACGGCGGAGACGGCCGGCGGTCCGGAGTCCTTCCGGCCCGGGGCGATCGTCGTGCCGGTGGGTCGGCCGGGCGAGCCCGGGGCCAACGACGGCGTCGACCTGGAGGCGCTGTTCGCCGAAGCGGCGGCCGCCGACGGCGTCGACGTCCACCGGTTGGTCAGCGGTCAGGCCGCGGCGGGAATCGACATGGGCAGTCCGAGTCTGCGGCCGCTCGTCGCTCCGCGGCCCCTGCTCGTGACCGGCTCCGGCGTCTCGTCGTACCGGGTGGGCGAGGCATGGCACCTGCTCGACGAGCGCTTCGGCGTCGATGCGTCGCTCGTCGATCTCGCCTCGTTGGCGAGCGTGGACCTCGATCGCTACACCCACGTTGTGCTGGCTCTCGGCGGCGGCCGCTTCGGCGGCGCCTCGCCGCGGGAAGCAGTGCGGGATCGCCTCAAGGACTGGGTGCGCGGCGGCGGTGCGGTCCTGGCGATCGGTCCCGCAAGCCGCTGGGCGAGCAAGGAACTGCTCGGCTGGGAAGGAGCCGGTGACGATGCGGTTGCCGGCACGGAAGAAGGCGATCCTTCCGGACTGCCGGAGCGCCAGCGCTACGCCGACTACCGGGACCAGCGGGCCGAGCAACTCATGGCCGGCACGATCGTCGGTGTCGAGCTCGATCTGACCCATCCGCTGACCTACGGGTACACACGGCCGGAGCTCGCCGTGATTCGCACCGGCGAGATGGTCCTGCCGGCCAGTTCCGACCCGTTCGAGAACTTCGCCCTGTACCAGGACCCGCCGCGGCTGTCCGGCTGGATATCGCCGGAGAACCAGCGTCGCCTGGCCGGCAAGCCGGCCGTCATCGCCAGCCGGATGGGCCGCGGGGTCGTCATCCAACTCCTCGACAATCCGAACTTCCGCGCCTACTTCTACGGCTCGAACCGCCTGTTCCTGAACTCGATCTTCCTGAGTGGTCTGATCGACTTGACGTCGCCGCCCGATTCCTGGTGATCGCCACTACGCCGGAGTGGGCGGTTGGCGGACGCCGTTCCGTGGGTTTGCCACGACCTGAGGCGGCCGAGGACAACGCTCAACGAGCGCGTTGATCCGGAACAATCCGGAACTGACTAGTGTTCGAGTCGACTAGGGCCCGCCTCGCTCGAGAGGAGCCGATCCGATGATTCGACTTGATGGTCTTCGACAGTTCGCCACCCTGCTTTGTCTGCCGGTGCTGCTCTGGAGCCCGGCCGTTAGCGCTCAGGATCCGCCGCAGGAGCAGTTGGAAGAGCCGGAGGAGGAGTCCGTCGACATGCCCGTGGCGCTCGACGAGATCAATGTCACGGCCGGCTACAGCATCAACCGGGACGAACCGACTCCGACAGTCGCCCTCACCAGCGCGGAAATCCTCGAACTGCCTCACTTCGGTGACGATGTCTTCCGCGCTCTGCCGCTTCTGCCCGGGGTCTCGGGCAACGACGTTTCGGCCCAGTTCAACGTACGTGGCGGGCTCTACCGTGAGAACCTGCAGCGGATCGACGGCCAGGAGATCTTCGAGCCGTACCACCTGAAGGACTTCCAGGGGGTCTTCAGCATCGTCGATCCGGACACGCTTGGTGGGGTCGACCTCATCAATGGGGGCTTCCCCGCGGAGTACGGCGACCGGATGTCCGGCGTTCTCGACATGACGACCAAACGGCCCGATGCGCGCCGCTTCGATCTCGGGATCAGCCTGACGATGGCCAGGGCCAGCGCCGCGGGGCGGCTTGCCAACGGCAAGGGTGCCTGGATGACGTCACTGCGCCGCGGCTACCTGGACTTGATCCTCGGCCTGGTCGGCGAGGACGAAGAGGAGGAGCGAGAGGGCAGCGGGCCCACATACTGGGACCTCTTCGGGAAGCTGGACTACGAACTGGGGCCGTCGCAATCCGTGGCGCTCCAGGTCCTGGCCGCCGACGATCGTCTGGACGAGAGGGAGAGTGAGATCGAAGACGGCTTCCCGGAGCGGGAGGAGTCGGACACCGGCTACGGCAACGCGTATCTCTGGGGTCGGCATCTGGGGATCGTCGGATCGCAGGCCTTCGTGGAGAGCGCCGTGTCACTCGGGCGTGTCGATCGCGATCGACACGCCGCGGAAGAGAGTTTCAACCGCCTGTTCGAGATACAGGATGTGCGGCTGATTGATGTGTTCGGTCTGGGGCAAGACTGGAGCTGGCAGCCGTCGGACCGGCATCTCGTGATGT
>JAGWAG010000096.1 GCA_021296535.1 Acidobacteriota bacterium
GGTCGGCGTTCAGGACGAGCGCTGCTGGAACTGCGGCCGCGCCCGGCCCAGCCTGTTCGGCTTCTCCCGCCTGTTGCAGCGAATCGGCAACGAGGCCGCGTTCTCGACCCTGGTGATCGGCATCTGCGTGGTGATCTTCGTGCTGGAGCTGGCGATGGCGCCGCGCGGGGTCGGCACACGATCGCTGTTCGGTTTTCTCTCGCCCGACTTCGAGGTGGCTCTCCGGCTCGGGGCGAGCGGAGCGCCCATCGTCTTCGATTTGGGCCGCTGGTGGACGATCCTCAGCGCCGGCTGGCTGCACGGCAGCCTGTTGCATATCGCTTTCAACATGTACTGGGTGTATCAGCTCGGTCCGGCGATTGCCCGGCTCTACGGCACCGGGCGAGCGGCCATCATCTACCTGGTTTCGTCGGCGCTGGGCTTCCTGGTCACGAGCGCTCTGCCGGTCTTCGCGCCGTGGATGCCGCTGACCCATAGCGGTGTGACCCTGGGGGCGTCGGCCGCGGTGTTCGGTTGGCTGGGCGCGCTGCTCTGCTACTCGCGGAAGACAGGCAGCCGCATGTTCCTCAGGCAGGTGCTGGGCATCGCCATTCCGCTGGTCCTGTTCGGACTGTTGCTGCCGGGGATCGACAATTGGGCTCATCTCGGCGGTCTGGCTGGCGGATACCTGATGGCGAGCCTGTACAGCCCGGACAAGCCGGAGACTCCCGCCGAGGTACTGGCGGCGCTCGTGCTGCTCGTCGTCTCGGTGCTCGCGGTCCCGTTCTCGTTCCTCACCTCGCCCTTCTAAAGGGAGGGCATGCGGCTGGTTCGCCCTCACGAATAATCGTGCGCCAAAGTGGTGTATTATTCGCCGCCTTGTGATTCGGGCTGCGATCGCCGGGGCGTCCGGCTACAGTGGGGCGGAACTGGTCCGGTGGCTGAGCGGCCACGGGCAGGTGGAGCTTGGCGCGCTTGCGGCGGGCCGCAGCGCCGGCCAGCCGGTTGAGGCCGTCTTCCCCCACCTGGCCGGTGTAGCCGAGGGCAATCTTGCGCCGACGGACTGGGATCTCCTGGGGGCCGAGGCCGATGTCGTGTTCCTCGCGTTGCCCCACGGCGAGGCGCTTGCGGCCGCAGCGCGGCTGCTCGACGCGGGGGCCAGGGTGGTCGATCTGGGCGCCGACTTCCGGCTCCGGGATCCGGCGGCCTATCGGCAGTGGTACGGCGGCGAGCACACGGCGACCGACCTCCTGGCCGAGGCGGCCTATGGTCTCACCGAGTGGCACCGCGACGCGGTGGCGGGTGCGCGGCTGGTCGCGAACCCGGGTTGCTACCCGACCGCGTCGTCGATGGCGCTCAAGCCGTTGCTCGAACAGTTCGGCGACCGGGTGACCGCCGCAATAGTGATCGACGCGAAGTCCGGCGTCTCCGGAGCGGGAAGGAACCCGCGGGACGGCTACCAGTACTCGGAGCTGAACGAGAACTTCAAGCCCTACGCCACCGGCGCCCATCGCCACCAGCCCGAGATCGAGCAGGAACTGGCGGCCGGAGGCGGCCCCGAGGCCCAGGTGTTCTTCTCGCCGCATCTCGCCCCAATGACGCGGGGCATCCTCGCCGCCTGCTACGTGCCGATGGCCGATGCGCCGAGCCGGGAGGAGCTCGAGGCGGTGTTCCTCCATCGCTACGCCGGCGAGCCCTTCGTCCGCGTGCTGACAGGATCGGCCCTGCCGCAGACGAAGGCGACGCTCGGCTCCAACTACTGCGACATCGCCGTCCGGGTCGACCGGGCTCGCGGGCTCGCGGTCACATTCTCGGCCATCGACAACCTGGTCAAGGGCGCCGCCGGACAGGCGGTGCAGAACATGAATGTGATGTTCGGGTTGGACGAAACGACCGGCCTCCTGGCTGCCCCGGTGTTCCCATGAGAGTCGCAGTTCTGCGCAGAACATGGCTGTGTCGCTCGGAGATGCTGGGCCTGCCCGAAACAACCGGCCTCCTGGCTGCCCCGGTGTTCCCGTGAGCTGTGGCGTGACCGCCCCTCGGGGCTTCGTCGCCGCCGGCGTCCACTGCGGCCTGAAGGCGGAGAAGCTGGATCTCGCGATCATCGCCTCGACGGCCGCGGAGCCGGCGACCGTAGCGGGCGTGTTCACGCGCAACCAGGTGCAGGCCGCGCCGGTCCTCTACTGCCGGGAAGTGGCGGCGAGCGGCCGGGCGCGGGCGATCGTCGCGAACAGCGGCAACGCGAATGCCTGTACGGGCGAGTCGGGTCTGGCGGATACCTGGGCCATGGCCGCGTGCGCCGGGGCGGCACTCGAGATCGACTCCGAACACGTCCTCGTCGCGTCGACGGGCGTCATCGGCGTTCCCCTGCCGATGCCCACGGTCCTCGCCGGCATCGACCAGGCGGCCGCCGAACTGGGTGCGGACGGCGGCGAGCGGGCGGCGGAAGCGATCCTGACCACCGATACGCGGACCAAGATCGAGGCCGAGACGGTGGAACTCGCGGGCGGCGAAGTGACGATCGGCGGCGTCGCCAAGGGCGCCGGCATGATGGCGCCGGACATGGCGACCACCCTGGCCTTCGTCACGACCGATGCCGCGGTCGCGCCGGCGGCGCTCGATCAGGCGTTGCGCAGAGCCGTCGAGCCGACGTTCAACAGCATCACGGTCGACGGCGACACGAGCACGAACGACAGCATCCTGGTTCTCGCCAACGGCGCCGCCGGCGTCGAAGCGGCCTCGGCGAAGGACCTTGAGCGGTTCACCGACGCTCTCGAACGCCTTATGGGCCGCCTCGCGGTCGCCCTGGTCGCCGACGGTGAAGGCGCCAACCGGGTGATCGAAATCCGCGTCGGCGGCGCCCGTACCAACGCGGCGGCCCGGCAGGTGGCGACGACGATCGCCAACTCGCCCCTGGTCAAGACGGCCTATCGCACGGGTCAGCCGAACTGGGGCCGGGTCATGGGGGCGATCGGCCGTTCCGGCGTCGACATCGTCGAGCAGCGGATCGCGATCGCGGTGTCCACGCCGGAGGAACGGGTCGAGGTCGTGCGCGGCGGGCTGGGCGTCACGGAAGACCTGGAACCCCTTGGCCGGGCGATGCTGGCGGCCCACTCCGTCCTCCACGTCGATCTCGGGCTCGGTTCGGGCGGGTGGACGGTCTGGACTTGCGATCTCTCCGAGGGCTACATCCAGATCAACGCGAGCTACATCTCGTGAACCCCGGTGACTTCAAGCCAACCGAGTCACCTCGCATGAAACGCTGCTATCTCATGAACGGGCGCGAACGATGACAGGAACAAGCAGAGAACGCGATCTGGGCCTCGAGATGGCCGCCGCGCTTCGCTACGCGTCCGCGTGGCGCGGCAAGCGCGTGGTGATCAAGTACGGCGGCCGCGCGATGGCCGGCGACGAGTACGGCTCGCTGATCGACGACATCGTGCTGCTTCGCAGCGCCGGCATGCGGCCGATGCTCGTCCACGGCGGCGGCGCCGAGATCACGAAGACGCTCGAGGTCATGGGGATGGAGCCCCGTTTCGTAGACGGCCTGCGGGTCACGGACGCGGCCACGATGCGGGTGGTCGAGATGGTGCTCGGCGGTTCGGTCAACAAGCGCCTGGTGGGGATGATCCAGCGGGCCGGCGGCCGCGCGGTCGGGTTGACCGGCAAGGACGGCGACCTGCTGCGCGTGCGGCCCCACCCGCGGTCCGACGAGCTGGGCTTCGTCGGCGAGATCGAGAAGGTCGACACCTCCCTGCTCGACCAGCTCACGAACTCCGGCTACGTGCCGGTGATCGGCTCGCTGGGAGTGGGGCCTGGTGGCGAGACCTACAACATCAACGCGGACACCGCCGCCGCGGCGCTCGCCGCGGAAGTCGCGGCCGAGAAGCTCCTCCTCCTGACTGACGTGCGCGGCATCAGCGAAAACGGCCGTTTCCGGTCGCGGTTGACGCCCGCGCAGGCCGAGGAGCTGATCGACTCCGGCGTCGTCTCGGCCGGCATGGTGCCCAAGGTGCGGGCGTGCCTGAGCGCGCTGGAGGCCGGGGTGACGAGCGCGCACATCCTGGCGGCGAGCGAGCCGCACGGGCTCCTGGTGGAGCTGTTCACCCAGGGCGGCATCGGCACGATGATCAAGGAAACCGCAACACCCGGAGTGACCTGAAGATGACCGAGGACAGTCTGTTCGCGAACTACAAACGGGCGCCGGTGGCGTTCAGCCATGGCGACGGCGTCTTCCTCTGGGATCAGGCGGGTCGCGAGGTCCTGGACTTCATGGGCGGCATCGCGGTGTCGTCCCTGGGCCACAACCATCCCGCGTTGACCGACGCGATCAAGCGCCAGGCGGGGCGCTATCTCCACGTCTCGAACCTGTACCGGATTCCGGAGCAGGAACGGGCGGGCCGGATGCTCGTGGAGGCCACGGGCGGCGCGCTGGACCGGGTCTTCTTCTGCAACAGCGGCGCGGAGGCGGTCGAGGCGGCGATCAAGCTCGCCCGCCGCTACGCGTACGACCGCGATGGTTCGGAGGAACGGCACAAGATCGTGACCGCCGAGGGCGGCTTCCACGGCCGCACGCTCGGAGCGTTGGCGGCGACCGGAACGCCGGCCTACCAGGTCGGTTTCAAGCCGCTGCCCGGGGGCTTTGCCGGCGTCCCGTTCGGCGATCTGGAGGCGGCCGCCGCCGAAATCGACGAATCGACCTGCGCGGTCCTCATCGAGCCGATCCAGGGCGAGGCCGGCGTGATCGAGCCGCCGGCCGGCTACCTCGATGGCCTGCAGGCTCTCTGCCGCGAGCGGGGCGCGCTGTTCGTTCTCGACGAGGTGCAGACCGGGATCGGGCGTCTCGGCACCGCCTTTGGCTTCCAGCACTACGGCCTGCAACCGGACGTGATCACCCTCGCCAAGGGTCTGGGCGGCGGCGTCCCGGTAGGAGCGGTCGTGGCGCGCGAAGAGGTCGCGGCCTCGCTCGTCCCCGGCACCCACGGCACGACGTTCGGCGGCAATCCGCTGGCCTGCGCCGCGGTGACGGCTGTGCTCCGGACGGTGCTCGACCCGGGCTTCCTCGAACGCGTGACCCGGGCCGGCGAGTACCTGCGGGCGCTGCTCGGACAGCTCGGCGCTGGCGGCCTGGTGACGGAGGTCCGCGGTCAGGGGCTGATGACCGCGATCGAGTGCACGCCGGAGGCGCCCGCCGTCGCGAACCGTTGCCTGGAGAGCGGCCTGCTCGTTAACGCGCCGCGGCCGCACAGCATCCGCATGCTGCCGCCCCTCGTTGTCCACGACCCGGAGATCGAGCGCGCGGTCGGCATCCTCGGCCACGCGCTGGAGGAAGCCGCGGCTTGAGCGCCCGGGACCCGGCAGGAAGCGCGGGTCGATCCGCCGCGCCCCGCCTCTGGGGCGGCGCCTTCGAATCGGAGGTCGATCCGGTCATCGACGCGTACACGAGGTCGCTGCCGTTCGACCACCGGCTCGCGGCGGCGGACCTCGTCGGGTGTCTGGCCCACGCCCGGATGCTCTTCGAGACCGGGGTGATCGACCCCGCATCGTCCCGGGCGATCCTCAAAGGCCTCAGTTCCCTGCTGCTGCGGGTCGAGGCGGGAGAGCTCGAGGTCGGCGGTGGGGACGAGGACGTCCACACCTGGATCGAACGGCAACTCACCGAAGAGATCGGCGACGCCGGCCGGCGGCTGCACACCGCGCGGAGCCGGAACGACCAGACCGCGGTGGCGCTGCGGCTGTGGCAGCGCTCCGAAGTCGAACGCGCGGTCACGGCGGCCGTCGGCTTCGCCGGCGCCCTCCTCGAACACGCCCGGCAGCACACGGGAACCGCGCTTCCCGGGTATACCCACATGCAGCGCGCCCAGCCGACGAGCCTGGCCCAGCACTTGCTGGCCCACGCGTGGTCGGTCCTGGCCGACGCGGGGAGGCTGCGGCGGGCCCACCGGACGGCGGGACTCTGCCCCCTGGGCGCGGGCGCGATGGCCGGGTCGCCGCACCGGATCGACCCCAGGCGGAGCGCCCAGCTGCTCGGCATGGAGGCGCCTTACCCGAACACGATGTGGGCTGTGGCGGACCGCGACTACGCGGCCGAGGCGCTTTTCGCGTCCGCTCTGACCATGGTGCACCTCTCGCGCTGGGCCGAGGAAGTCATCCTCTGGACGTCGAGCGAGTTCGGTTTCGCCCGGCTGCAGGACCGCGCCGCCAAGGGATCGAGCATCATGCCGCAGAAGAAGAACCCGGAGCCCGCGGAGATCCTGCGCGGAAAGTCGGGGCGCGCGGTGGGGAACCTCGTCTCGCTGCTCGTCACGGTCAAGGGCCTGCCGCTGACCTACAACAGCGACCTGCAGGAGGACAAGGAGGCGCTGTTCGATGCCTTCGACACGGTGGGCTCTTCGCTCCGGGTGGCCCGCGTGCTGGCCGAGAGCCTGGAGTTCGACCGCGAAGCGATGGCGGCCGCGCTCGAAGGCTCGTACATCACCGCCACCGACCTCGCCGACCAGCTCGCCGTCGCCGGCGTGCCGTTCCGCAGCGCTCACGAGCGCACCGGCGCCGTGGTCCGGGCCGCCCAGGAACGGGGCGTCGAGCTGTGGCAGCTCCCGGCCTCGGAGCTTCGGACGCTCGTACCCGAGATCGAGGACACGGACGCACTGCTGGCGGCGCTTCACCCGGAGGCTTCGCTCGCCGCGCACGGAAGCTACGGCGGGCCGGCGCCGGAGCGGGTCGCCGAGCAGATCGAACTCGCCGCGTCGCGGTTGCAGGAAGAACGCCGCTGGCTGGACGAGCGGAAGCCGCCGCCGGTCTACCGCGCGCACCTGGACGGCGAACTGCTGGCGGAGGCGATCCCGGGAGGCGCCGCATGAGCCCGGCGATCCGGCGCGGCGCGATCCTCGACATCATCGGCGAACGGCCGGTGTCGAGTCACCGGGAGCTCGTGCGGGCGCTCGATCGGCGGGGCATCCGCGTTTCCCAGGCCACCGTCTCGCGCGACGTGCGCCGCCTCGGCCTGGTCAAGGTGCCGCTCGCCGGCGGCGGCTCGCGCTACGCGCCCGCGGAGCAGGCGACGACGCCGCCCCGGCGCGACATCGAGCGCGCCCTGCGCCAGTTCGTCACCGGGTTCGCCGAGGGCGAGGCCCTGATCCTGCTCAAGACCCGCAGCGGCCACGCCAACGCCCTCGCGGTCGCCCTCGACCAGAGCGACTGGCCCGAAGTCGCCGGCACCCTCGCCGGCGACGACACCGTCCTCGTGGTCGTCAAGAGCGCCGCCGACCGCGACCGCATCCGCGAGTCACTCGCGGCACTTCTCGAAGGCGACTGACTCCGGACTGGGTGCGCCGGCGTCCCCGCCGGCATCAGGCGCCTGCACAACGACCCATCAGTTGTGTAGAGCGCTTCGCCAGGCCGGCGACGTACCTCTGGGTGCGCGGACCCTCTGGTCCGCATCAGGCGCTCCGCCGCGCAGCGGCGAGCGCGAACTCTCAGCCCTTCACAGCCCGCCGCACCTGCCACGCCTCACGAGTCTCCTGCGAGGAGAACCGCTGCTCCGCCCACGGATCGCCGTACGTGTGGTACCCGTTCTCCTCCCAGAACCCCCGTTCGTCACCAGCCAGCAACTCGACTCCGGAGACCCACTTCGCGCTCTTCCACGCGTAGAGATGGGGTACGACGAGCCGTAGCGGACCGCCGTGGTCTGCTGCCAGCGGTTCGCCGCCGTGCAGGTCAGCGAAGAGCGCGTGCTCGGAAAGCAGATCCTCGAGCGGCAGGTTCGTCGTATAGCCGCCGTAGCAATGGACCATGGCGTGGGTGGCGTCCAAGGTGGGCTGCACTGCAGCCAGCACGTCGCGGGTCGAGAACCCGGACCACCGGTTGTCCAGCGTCGAAAAACGCGTGACGCAGTGAAAGTCGGCGACGACTTCCCGCCGCGGCAGGGCCTGAAGCGCCCGCCAGGCGAACGCGTGCTCCGCTTCGACGCGGCCGAACAGGCGCAACGCGAACCGGGCCGGGTCCACCTCCGGTGTGTCGCCGACCCGGCCACTTCTTCGTGACGTACTGGCCGGGGGGCACGCGGTCGTCGCCGCGGTGGGGAGCGTCGTTCATCGCGGGGGAGAATACCGGTAGAAGCTCGCGCGGCAGAACTGGATGCACAAGCGTGCCCGCCGGCGTCTGGCGCGAAGCGCCTCCGGGAGTTCTGCCGCGCCAGGGAGCGGCGCGTGCAGGCCACCGGTTGTCAAATGTGAGTATTCTGGTCAACAATTCGCGGTCGCCGCTCCGCGGACTGTGCCGGAGCCGCCACCGGGTACCTACGGAATGATCGCTGAACCTCCTCTCGCCGCGGCTTCTGCCGCCCAGTTGGCCGGCCCGCCGATTCCGGCGGGGCTGGGCGCTGCCGCCCGGCGTTTGCTGCGGCGGATCGGCAACACGCCGCTGCTCGACCTCAGCCATGTATTGGGGCCGGCTGCGCAGGCGCTCGGCTCGGAGCTGCTCGCAAAGGCGGAAATGGCGAACCCCGGCGGCTCGGTGAAGGACCGCCCGGCGCGACACATGATGCTGGCGGCGCGCGACGCCGGCCAGCTCGAAGACGGCCGCCGCGTCCTCGATGCGACCTCCGGCAACACGGGCATCGCTCTGGCGATGATCGGGGCGGCGATGGATGTCGGTGTCACCCTCTGCCTGCCGGAGAACGCCTCGATCGAGCGTCGGCGCATCCTGGGCGCGTTCGGCGCCGAACTCGTCCTGACCGATCCGATGGAGGGCTCGGACGGCGCGATCCGCGAGGCCCACCGGATGATCGAGGCCTCGCCGGACGACTTCTGCTACGTCGACCAGTACAGCAATCCGGCCAACTGGCGGGCCCACTTCGAGACGACGGGCCCCGAGATCTGGTTGCAGACGGAGGGCCGGCTGACCCACTTCGTTGCCGGTCTGGGGACCAGCGGCACCTTCTGCGGCACCGCGAGGTACCTGGCGGAGCGGGCGCCCGAGGTCCAACTCATCTCAATGCAGCCGGACGGACCGTTCCACGGGCTCGAGGGGATGAAGCACATGGCCAGCGCCCTGGTGCCCGCGATCTACGATCCGGGGATCGCCCACAAGGAGGCTGCCGTGAGCACCGAGGATGCGTACGCCGAGGTCAAGGCGCTGGCCCGGCGGAGCGGTCTGCTGGTCGGTATCTCGGCCGGGGCCAACGTCGTCGCGGCGCGGCGGATCGCCGAGCGGGCGGCCGAGGCCGGCGAGCGCGCTGTCGCCGTCACCGTCCTCTGCGACGGCGCGGACAAGTACCTGTCCGAGCCGTTCTGGGACGAGGACTGAGCCGCGGGAACCGGCGCTCGCAACGACCGCACCGAGATTCGAGGATGATCGAACTGTCACCAGACGACCTTGCCCGCATCCGCGCCCACGGCGAGGCGACCTACCCGGAGGAATGCTGCGGCATCCTGGTCGGCAGCACGGAGAAGGCCACGGGCGGCAACGGCGTCGTGCTGGCCCGGGTCGTGCGGCTGGTCGGCGCCGAGAACACCCGGGAGGACGAGAACCGGCACAACCGCTATCTGATCCCGCCCGAGGTCATCCTGCGGACCGAGCGGGAGGCGCGGGCCGACGGCCTGGACGTGGTCGGCTACTACCACTCCCATCCCGACCATCCATCGCGACCCAGCGACTTCGACCGCGACCACGCCTGGCCGGGCTACAGTTACCTGATCGTCTCCGTGCGCGAGGGCCGCGCGCGGGACGAGCGGAGCTGGCGGCTCAGCGACGATCGCTCCCGCTTCGACGAAGAACCGATCCAGTGCCCCGAATCGGGTGCGCCATGAACACGTACAAGACCGAGTCAGACGGAGACCGACGATGACCGTACTCATACAGATCCCCACCCCCCTGCGGGGCTTTGCCGACGAACAGGCCGAGGTGGCGGTCGCCGCCGCCACCGTCGGCGAGGCGATGGAGCAGCTCGTCACCCGCTACGAAGGGCTGCGCCCCCACCTGTTCGGCGACGACGGCAAGCTGCGCACCTTCGTCAACCTGTTCCTGAACGACGAGGACGTGCGCTACCTGGAGCGTGAGGCGACGCCGATAGGCGGCGACGCGACGCTCGCGATCATCCCCTCGATCGCCGGGGGCACGGTGGCCGAGCCGCCGGCCGCCGCTCAGGCGCCCGCGACCGAGCTGAGCCCGGAGGAGATCCTCCGCTACAGCCGGCACCTGATCATGCCCGAGGTTGGCTCCGAGGGGCAGCTGAAGCTCAAGGCCGCCAAAGTGCTGATGATCGGCACCGGCGGGCTCGGTTCGCCGCTCGGGATGTACCTCGCCGCCGCCGGCATCGGCCGCCTCGGCCAGTCGAACCTGCACCGCCAGTTGCTCTACAGCAACGCCGATGTCGGCCGCCCCAAGATCGACGCCGCGGTCGAGCGCCTGCGCGAAGTGAACCCGCACATCGAGCTCGTGCCGCATCCGGTGATGCTCGACTCGAGCAACGCGCTCGAGATCTTCAAGGACTACGACCTCGTCGTCGACGGCACGGACAACTTCCCGACCCGCTACCTAGTCAACGACGCCTGCGTCCTGCTCGGCAAGCCGAACGTCTACGGCTCCATCTTCCGCTTTGAGGGCCAGGTGTCCGTGTTCTGGGGCGCCGAGGGCCCGTGTTACCGCTGCCTGTTCGCCGAGCCGCCGCCGCCGGGACTCGTCCCCTCATGCGCCGAAGGCGGCGTCCTCGGCGTGTTGCCGGGCATCATCGGTAGCTTGCAGGCGAACGAGGTGATCAAGTTGATCATCGGCCAGGGCGATCCCCTGATCGGCCGCCTCGTCCTCTTCGATGCCCTGCGGATGAGCTTCCGCGAACTGAAGCTGCGCAAGAACCCGGACTGCCCCGTCTGCTCCGAGAATCCGACCCAGACCGAACTGATCGACTACGAGCAGTTCTGCGGCATCCCCGCCGTGCCCGACGAGCCGGTGCTCAACGAGTTGATCGACGTGACACCGACCCAGGTTCAGTCCTGGATGAACGACGGCCGGGACTTCAGCATCCTCGACGTCCGCGGCCCGCAGGAGTACGCGATCTGCCGCATCGCGCCGAACTCGAAGGCCGGCTGGGTGAACTCGACCCCTCGAAGCTCTGGGTCGTCCACTGCCACCACGGCCCACGGTCGACCCGGGCGACCAACATCCTCCGCGACCACGGCTTCGCCCAGGCCTACAACCTGGCCGGCGGGATCGATGCGTGGGCGGAGGAAGTGGATCCGTCGTTGCCGCGGTATTGAGACCTGGCCTCCGGGTCACCAGAGCCGACGAACGGCGTACCGGTCGAAGACGGGGTCGCGGGCCGTATCAAGTGCCGAGCGCTTCGAAGGGGACGTCCCGACCTTCGACTTGCACCTTCGCGTCTGGCAGAGCCTCCACGGCGCGGCGCGGCAAGAGGGCAAAGCCGATAGCGGCGTCGCCGGCTGGCGATGGGGAGACGCTCGTCACGATACCGGCAGGCCGGCCGTCGAACTCGACCTCGGCGCCGGCGGCCGGCATGTGCCCGGGCTCGAAGGCGAGCCGGCACATGCGCCGGGCCGGCTGGCCGCGGTAGTGGATGCGGGCGACGATCTCCTGGCCGAGGTAGCAGCCCTTCTCGTAGTCGACGGCGTTCGGGATGCCGGTTTCCTGGGGCAGGTTCGAGTCGTCGTAGTCGACGCCCCAGAGGGGGTGGCCGTGCTCGATGCGGAGAGCTTCGGTCGCTTCGGCGCCTACTCGGCCAATGCCGGCGGCGGCGAGGTCTTCGGCCATCAGCGGCGCAATGGCTGAGGACTGCCAGAGGGAGAAGGCGGGCACGGCGCTGTGTCCTTCGCGGACCAGGCGAGCCTGGTAGTCGAGGACCTCGACCTGGGCGTGACTCCAAGGTTCGCTGAGGTCGCGGGCGGCGGTGGCGCCGAGGTCGGTGAGGAGCTCGGCGCTCGTTGGGCCGGCAATGCGCACGGAGGCCATGTCCCCGAGCGGCAGGATCTCGACCTGGTCGGTCACGATGTACTTCTCCAGGTGCTCGATGATCGTCCTGCCGCGGCCCCTGGGGATCTCGAGCCAGAGTCGGTCCTCGAGCGTCATTACGGTGGCGCTGGCGAGGACACGGCCGCGGACGTCGGTGATGAAGCCGAACGCCCCGCGGCCGGGCTCCAGTCCTTCGACCGGCGCCGTGACCATGCCCCCGAAGAACCGTTCGCGGTCGGGACCCATCAGTTCGAGGCGGGATGCCCGCGGCGGTTCGCACAGGGCGGCCTCGGTCGTGAGCAGCTCGATGTCGCGTTCGAAGCTCATTGCAGTCCGGGACCCGCTCGGCGGCCGTCCAGCAGCACCCTCCGGGCCGTCGCGTGCCGGAGGTCGGGAGCGACCCAGTCGGCGCCGGCTTCGTGGAGGCGGTGGTCGGGGGTGAAGCCGGTCGCGACGCCCAGCACGGGGATGCCGTGCGCCTCGCCGCAGGCGACGTCGCGCACCGTGTCGCCGATGATCACCGTGTCGGCCGGATCGAGGTCCAGTCCGGTGCGTTGGGCGGCGCGACGGACCGCAACCGGCACGAGCTCGTTGCGCCGCACGCCGTCCTCGCCGAAGGCGCCGAAGTCGAAGAAGCGGTTCAGGCCGAAGGGTTCGAGCTTTGCCCGGGCGCCGATCTCCCAGTTGCCGGTCAGCAGGCCCACGCAGGCGTCCTCGACATGGGTAAGTTCCTCGAGCAGTTCGACGACGCCGGGCAGCAGCCTCATCTGCTCCGGGTCGAGGCGCTCGAGCAGATCGGTGTAGTGCGAACGGACCTCGTCCATGCGGCCCTCGACCTCGACGCGAGGGAACCCGGCCTCGGTCATCAGGTCGATCACCGCTTCGGTGTCCGTCCTGCCGCCGAAGTCGTAGGCCCGAACGTTGCCCGTCTGGCCGAACGTACGCTTGAGAGCCCCCATGAAGATGGGCCCGATCTGGGGGCCGCAGCGAACCAGGGTGCCGTCGATATCGAAGAGCAGGAGTCGCATCGCGTTTCCAGAGTCGGAATCAGGCGGGGAGACTATCCGCAGGGGCGGCGACTGTTGGCCTTCGCCGTCTTGATCGTACGGGTGCTGAGCTTCGCCACCGCCCTGGACGCTGCCAGGCGTTCTCCGCCGGAACCATTGAGGAGAGCGCATGGGTGCCGTACAATGGCATGCGGTAGGACTGACGGCCCCGCCAGGAGATCGCGATGACGTTAGTTGCATCGAGCGTGTGATGGAGGCCCGAACCGAGCTTCACGCCGCCATAGAAGGCGCTATCGCCGAAGAACTCGGGGTCCGCTTTGGCGACCGCTTCGACTTCGGACCCATCCGTGTCACGGAGAGGCTTGACCTCAATGACGACCCGTATCTGCGGGTCGAGATTGTGTTTGACGGCGGTATCGAGGAGGAACGGATCAAGGAACTGGCGAAGGGCGCTCTTGGACTGATTACAGCCGTCACGAGGAAGATGAGCGACCAACAGGAACCCGCCAGCATGCGGCTGTTGCCGTCCTATATCGAGAAATCCGAGTGGGAAGGCCTAGCCGCTGCGGTATAGCGACCTCCTGAACACTGCGCTGCTCTTGGCCCGTCGGGGCGCGACACAGACGGACTTCAGAAAGTCCACCAGCACGAGCTACTACGCGCTGTTCCACTGGTTGGCTCAAACCTGCGCCGATATGGTCGTCGGCTCGAACTCTGGAACACGGAGCCAGCGCGCGTGGAAGCGTGTCTATCGGCGGCTTGAGCACAGGCAGGCCAAGAACAGGTGCGCGGAGTTGAAAGGCGAACCGCGAGGGTTTCCGCAGCCGATCCTCAGGTTCGCCGAACAGTTTGTTGCGCACCAGGAAAAGCGCGAGCTAGCGGACTACGATCCAGACCACGCATCGAGCAAGTCAGAGGCCCTGACCGACGTGACTTTGGCCGCTCAGGCCATCGCGGGAATGCAGCGAACGCACCTCAAGGACCGCACGGCGTTTGCGGTATGGGTCTTGTTCCCGAGGCCCCGAGCCTGAAGAACGCCAACTCGCTGGCGCGGATCTCGGCAGCCGTGCCGGCCTCGTCGGCTTCGCTGGACGAGCCGTAGCAGCGGCGGCAGCGGGCCTCGTACGACTCCATGTCGCCGACCAGGACCTGCTGTTCGCCGGTGGCGATTCGTAGCGAGTACCGGGCGGCGACTGTTAGCCTTCCGCGTCTTGATCGTACGGGTGCTTAGCTTCGCCACCGCCTTGGACGCCGTCGGCCGTGCCGAAACGGAAGTCGAACTCCCGGACGGCAGCACGATCGCGGACCTGGTCGAGCGGCTGACGGCGGCGCACCCGGCCCTGGAGGCGCTGTGGCCGCGCCTGGCAGTGGCCGTCGACGGGGAAGTTGCCGGAGACCGGGTGGCACCCCTTCACGACGGCGCCGAAGTCGCTCTCCTGCCGCCGGTATCGGGCGGCTCATGTGGCGCCGGCGCCGGCCGGCTACGGGACGGCGCCGTCGAGGCGGACACGGTTTCCTCGGTGCGGGCCGGCGTCGAAGACGCGGGCAAGGGAGCTGTTGTCGTCTTCGTCGGCAACGTCCGCAACTCGTTCGGCGGCCGCCCCGTCGAGCGAATCACCTACTCCGCATATCCCGCGATGGCCGAGCGCCGCCTGGAGCGGATCGTGCGCGAACTCGAAGCCGCGGAACCGGGAACGCGAGTCGAGATCGTCCACGGCCTGGGCACCCTCGAAGTCGGCGACGCCAGCGTTGTCATCGCCACCGCCTCCGCCCACCGTCGCCAGGCCTACGAGGTGAACCGCCTCGCCCTGGAGCGTCTCAAAGCCGAAGTCCCTATCTGGAAGCGCGAGCACTACGCCGACGGCAAGTCCCGTTGGCGAGAAGAAGAACCCTTGGAGTAGGGCTGGCGGGTGTCGTCCGCAACTTAGCTGGCGCGGACTTCGTCGGTTTCGCTGGACGAGCCGTAGCAGCGGCGGCAGCGGGCTTCGTACGACTCCACGTCGCCGACCAGGACCTGTTGTTCGCCGGCGGCGATTCGTAGCGAGTACTGGGCGGCGCCGCCGCAGCGCATGCACACGGCGTGCATCTTGTCGACGTACTCGGCGATCGCCATAAGCTCGGGAATCGGCCCGAAGGGGCGGCGCCGGAAGTCCAGGTCCAGCCCGGCGACGATCACTCGAACGCCGAGGTCGGCGAGTTCGGTCACCAGCTCGACGAGTCCCCCGTCGAAGAACTGCGCCTCGTCGATGCCCACGACCTCGACCCCGAGACTCAGCTTCTCCCGCATTTCGTCGCTCGACGTCACGGTTACCGCGGATAGGCTGCGGTTGTCCCGAGTCGTGAGCAGGTCCGCCTCGCCGCCGCGGGTGTCGGTTGCGATCCGGAACACCTGGACGCGCTGGCGGCCGATCAGGGCGCGGCGGAGCCGGCGCACCAGTTCCTCGCTCTTGCCGGAGAACATGCCGCCGGTGATGACCTCAATGCAGCCGCCGTCGCTACGGCCTTGCTCCCGGATCATGGGAGATCCCCCGCGGGGCGCCCGAGGTGAGCGTGAACGCCTCCGTCGGGCCGTGTCGAACCGTCCGAAGTCCTTGCCAACACGGTTCGATGATACTCTCGGGCACCAGAGCCGCAGGCCCCGACGCAGTTTGGCAGGCCTGAGTTCAAGCCGCTCGGTCCGGGTCCGTGGAGGCCCACAGACAATGCCAGAGATCGATTTCCCGTCCCCACCCGCTCCCCCGCCGGCGCCCAGTCAGGCGCCTGACACGCTGCACCTGACCGCCAAGGCGGTACGGATGATCAAGCTCACCCGTGAAGACGAAGGCCTGTCGCCCGATCACGGTCTGCGGGTCGCGGTCCGCGGCGGCGGCTGCAGCGGCTTCGAGTACGCGCTGGACTTCGAGACGAACCAGCGCGAGACGGACGAAGTGTTCGACTACGAGGGCCTGCAGGTCTACGTCGACCCGATTAGCGCCCGCTACCTCAAGGGCACGACGATCGACTACCAGCTCGGCGTGGCCGGAACGGGGTTCAAGTTCTCGAACCCGAAGGCCGTCGGCACCTGCGGCTGCGGCTCGTCGTTCGCGGTCTAGCCAGGTTCTGGCCTCCGGCCGGCACAAGCCTCTAGCTGGGGATCAGACCCTGCAGCGCCTGACGGATCGTTGAGCCGAGGTCCGGCGAGGACAGGTCGTGGCCGACGCCTGAAACCTCCCGACAGCCGTCCAGGGTCGGCCAGCGTTTTGGCAGGCGGCGGATCATGGCGGGCGGCGTAAACCCGTCTAGCTGGCCGTAGACGACGGCGACGGGCACGGAGGCGTCGGGGGCGGCCTCGAAGTCGTATTGGGTGAGGGGCGGCGCGATGAGCAGCAGGCCCGCGGGCGGATCGAGGGCCGCATCAGCGCGGGGCGACGGCGCCGAAGGAGTAGCCGACGCCGATCCGAGGTAGCCGCGGGAAACGGCGGCTGAGTTCCTGCTCGCAGGTGGCGAGGTCGTCGACCTCGCCGCGGCCCGCGTCGTGTCGTCCCTCGCTGCGGCCGGTGCCGCGGAAGTTGAAGCGGAGCGCCGCGCCGCCGAGTCGTTCCACCGCCGTTGCGGCCGCGTCCACGACGTGGTGGTCCATGTCGCCGCCGTAGAGCGGATGGGGGTGCGCCACGGTCGCGACGAACACCGGTGGCGTCTTCGGTTCAAGCAGCTCAGCTTCCAGCAGGCCGGCGGGGCCCTTCAGTTCGAGAGGCGTGATTCGAGGCATGTTCCGCGTGTTCGAGGAGTGGGACGCGCGGAATATACTTCGCTGCGGCGCGGATTGCCCCTCGCACAGCCGGCAGCGGCGCCTCGTCGTGCCGCGAGCCCCCTTGAAACACCGCCGGTGA
>JAGWAG010000097.1:0-7935 GCA_021296535.1 Acidobacteriota bacterium
AGATCGTGGCGGTGAAGTCGCCCTGGGGCAGGGTGACGTCGTTGTAGTTCCACTGGAACTCGGTCAGCAGGTGGCGCGACAGGCGGACGTAGTTCGACAGGACGTAGCTCCGGCGGTCGCCGCCGAAGAACTCGCCGACGTTGATGTTGCCGCGCCAGGCGAGCCGCCGTCCCTGGTTGGAGAATCCCCGCAGGAAGATCGAATCGAACTCGTACAGGCCCGCGGGGATCACGATTCCGGGCCTGATCTCGAAGGGCTCGAAGAGCTGCTCGACGTCGTTGACCAGGGCCAGGCGAAACCGGTCGTCGCCGGTCGTGCGCATGCCGATGGGCGCGAAGAGGAGCTTGCGGCTCTCCACCCGGCCCAGGCTCTCGCGCTCAAAGTAGTCGAGTTCGGCCTCGACCGTGATGCTGCGGACGATGCCGCGGTTGATCCGCGGTTCCCAGCGCACTCTCGGGTTGTAGCGGCGGAAGTCCCGGCGCAGAAGAAAGCCGGAGCCGGGCTGGAAGCCGGACTGGGCCTCCATCAGATCGACATTGGCGCGCAGGCTTCGTGATGTGTAGCTGTAGCCCGTGCCGACAGCGCCTGTGTCGCCACTCTGTCCCTCATCATCGCTGCCGGCCCCGAAGATGTAGAAGGCGGACTGCCGGTTCGGCTTGTAGTCGAGATCGACGCCGTAGAGCCGGTTCATCGTGCCGCCGCTCGGGTCGAGTTCGGTGTAGATCATGCCGACACTGGATCGTTCCCCGAGATTGCGCTTGAGCCGGAAGACGCTGTGCTGGGTGGCGGCGGCCGCGGACGTGCCCTCCGCCGCAGTGGCCTCGGTCCCCACGGTCAGCAGGCCGAGGTTCCAGGCGCCGGCCCGCCCGGTGAGACGGGCGCCGACGTCGATGGGGACTTCTTCGCCACGATCGAGACCGATGCGCCTTGAGAAGAAGGCCTTCATCAGCGGCGGCTGCATGCCGCCCGGCGCCGGCGGACCGAACTCGAAGATGCCGGCGTTCTCCAGGAAGAACTCCCGCTTCTCGGGAAAGAAGAGGGAGAAGCGGGTCAGGTTGACCTGCTGCTGGTCGACCTCCACCTGGGCGAAATCGGTGTTGTACGTGAGATCGAGCGTCAACGACCTGGTCAGCCCCCATTTCAGGTCGATTCCACCGTCGATGTCGTCGAGCGTCCCGCTTGTCGGGGCGCGGGGCTCTTCCGCGGCGGAGGCGAGCACGAAGGGCTTGACGTCGAGCCGTCTCCCCGGCTTGACGCCAGAGATGCCGGTGAGGTCGCCGGCGAGCGAGACCCAGTGGGCCGCATACATGCGGCTGACGGCGCGCGGGCCGATCTCGCGCCCGACCGGTGCCCAGTAGCTCTCTTCGTTCGTCCGGCGCACGACCCGGCGGACGTTCAGCCCCCAGGTGCTCGCCGCAGGGTCGAAGCGCAGCGTCGAGAAGGGGATCGCGACCTCGGCCTGCCAACCCGCCGCGGTCGTGCGAGCCGTGGCCCTCCAGACCCCGTTCCACTCGATGTTCTGGTCCTTGCCCTCTTCGGTGACCAGTGAGTCCGTGCGGGCGCCGAGCGGGTTGACCTCGAAGGTGAAGCTGTTGCGCTGATCGTGAAAGGTGTCAAGCACGATGGCCAGCGAGTCGTCGTTGCGGCCATGGTCCGAGTCGCGCTGGAGTTCCCTGGCGACGATGGCCTCCGGCTGCGAGTCGAAGGCGCGTATTCCGAAGTACAGGACCGTATCCGTGTAGACGACGGAGAACTCGGTCTGCTGCGCGGCCGGACGGTCGTCCTCCGGCTCGCGGGCGGTGAAACCGGAGGCGACGGGCGCCTGGTCCCAGGCGGCTTCGTCGAGCACGCCGTCGACGCGGATCGATGTGTCGATGCGGAGTGCGTCGACGGTCGGTCGCGGGCTGGTGCTCGTCTGGGCGGCGGCGGGGGAGTGCAGGAGGCCGAGGGTGAGCAGGAGTGCGGCAGCCTGCAGCCTTGCGTGGAACAAGTTCGTGCTCGCGGCTTCGCAGCATCGCGCTCGATGCGGACCAGAAGGTCCGCGCACCCAGAGAACGGGCGTCGGGTGGCGACATTCTCTGCTGCAACCTGACGGTTCCATGCGCGCCAGCGCTGCGCGCGCGCAGCGCTGCCTCCTAGACGGATCTGGTCCGCTCGTCGGCAAGCCGGAACTCCTGGTGCCAGTTGGAGTCTCCGCCGTCGCCCTTGCGGTCGACGACGACGTCGACGAGGAAGGGCTCGCCGGCTCGCGTGACCTCGATGCCGCGGCGGATCGCGGGCCGCAGGTCGGCGGCCGACTCGACGGTGACGCCGTCGACGCCCTGGCTCCTCGCGAGGCCGGCGAAGTCGATGTCTGGATCGCCCAGGTGCATGCCGGTGTAGCGGTTGGCCGCCTTCATCTTGCCGTCGTAGCGGGCGTAGGCGAGGCGTACGGTCTGGTAGTTCCGGTTGTTCGTCACCACGGTGAGCACCGGCACGCCGTAGCGGGCCTGCGACCAGAAGCCGGCGGCGCTGTACATCACCGAGCCGTCGCCGATGCTGCAGACGACCTGCCGGTCCGGCTGGCCGAGCTTGGCGCCGGTCGAGGCGCCGATGCCCCAGCCGAGGCCGGCGCCGGAGGTCGCGAGCCAGGTCTTCTCGTCGTCGCGGTGGCCGGTGGAGAAGAACTGGTTCGAGCCGCTGAGGTTCTCGCTGACGATGATCGCATTGGGGTCGAGTTCCGTCTCGAGCACGTGGCCCAGCTCGTCGGCGTGGATCGGACTCCTGCCGACGTTCGCCGGGTCGAGCTGTGGCTGCCTGCGAGCGGAGTCGGGCCTGGAAGCGCGGATCTTCGCTCGGCGCTCCTCCGTGGTGAGCGATTCGACGGCCTCGACCAGGGCCTCGGTGGCCAGCTTCGTGTTCGCGACGACCGCGCGTCCGAACGGCCGGTCGCCGCCGATCGCGCCTGTGTTCAGGCCGATCCAGGCGCTCTGCGAGCCCTCGGCATCAGGTCCGGCCGCGGCCGTGCCGCCGATGTCGCCGACGCCGATGCGGAGCACGAAGTCGCGGTTGCGGCTGCTGTAGCCGCCGGCGTAGAGCGGGTGCATGCGCGGGAAACTGTGGAACGGCCAGTTCACGTCGGCCACCTGTATCTGGAGAAGCTCGGCCAGTTCCAGGACCGCCTGCTGGGCGCCGGCCTTGCTGACCTCGTCGCCGACGTGGAGGATGGGTGCCTCGGCCTCGATCAGCATCCGTGCCACCGCCTCGATGTCCTCGTCGCGCGCCGGAATGTCGTCCGGGATGACGAAGGACGGGCGGTCGTGGATCGTGGCGCTCACTCCCTTGGCCTCCAGAGCGTGGTTGGCCAGAGCGAGGTAGGTCGGACCGCCGGGCGCCGTCGTCGCCACCTTGTAGGCGCGGCGCAGCATCACCGGGATCGAGCCGGGGTCACGGGTCTCCCAGGACATCTTCGTGAACTGCCGGTTCACGTCCTTCTGGTCGAAGCCGGGCCTGGGCCCCAGCAGCAGGTTGTCGTCCTGCATCTCGTTGTCGAGCAGGCCGGCGGTCACGATCAGGGCGGAGCCGTCCCGGCTCGAGTTGTAGAGCTGGCCGGCGGACTGGGCGGTGCCGGCGATCACGTGGACGTTGACGAGGGCCGGTTCACCGGAGGCCTTGTGGTAGCCGTCGGCCATCGAGATAACGATGCCCTCGTGCAATCCCATGATGAGTTGCATGCCGGGCCGGTCCAGGAATGCGTCGAAGAAACCGACTTCGAACGAGCCGGGGTTCGTGAACAGGAAGCGGGTGCCGGCCGCGGCCATCTGCTCGACCATCAACTCGCCGCCGGTGCCGGTTGCGGTGCGGCTGCCGGAGTCCGGATCGGCGTTCGCCGCGGCGGCGGCCGCGTTGGCCGTGGACTCGGCGATCGAGCCGGTGAGACCAAGCGCCGTCAGGGCCTGGATGAAGCCGCGGCGGGAGAGATCGTTGCGGAGGAAGCGGTAGACCAGTTCGTTCACGGTGAGCCTCCCATGTCGTCATGGATGTCGTCGTGCCAGCGTAACAGCCGGGCATTGAGGCGCTCCGCGACGCGAAACGCTTTTCGCTGCTATCATCGCGCGCCCAACGAGACCGCCACGGCGCCCCAAGCGGCCACCCGGGCGATGGAGTCGAAATGCCCAGAACCTGCCAGATCACCGGGAAGAAGCCGCTCAGCGGCCGCAACATCTCCCACGCGCACAACGTGACGAACAAGTGGCAGCGGCCGAACATCCAGACCAAGCGGCTCTACGTCCCCGAACTCAAGCGGACGCTCAAGCTCAAGGTGTCGACGCGCGCCCTGCGGACGATCGACAAGAAGGGCCTGGTGCCCTATCTGAAGAGCCGCGGTCTGACGGTCCGCGACGTCACGTAGGCGTTCTCAGGGTTCGGGATCGGCCTCCGGTTCCGCGGGCGAGGCCGCCTCGGCTTCTTCCCGGCTGCCCAGGTACTCGGGCAGCTTGATGCCGACGTTCTTCGTCAGTTCGTGAAGTGGCGGCAGGGAGCCGACGAGGCCGGAGACGAAGTCGGCTGTGGCCGTCTTTCCGTTCTCGCCCCGGCCGGAGTCCCACACGGTCACGTTGTCGATCTTGAGGCTGGCGATCGCCTTGACCTGCTCCTCGACCAGCTTCGGGAGCTGCTCCGTGGCGAGCAGTAGCGCCGTGTTGTCGGCGCCGCCGATCGCGTCGACGAGGCGGTCGAAGCCCTCGGCCTTCTTCTTGAGCACCGCCTCGATACCGGCGGCTTCGGCTTCCTGGAGGCGCTGAATGCGGTCGGCGTCGGCCGCGGTCAACGACCGGATGCCGTCCGCCTCACCCTGCTTCAGGCGGCGGTTGCGCTCGGCCTCCGCTTCGGCGAGCGTCGCGATCTCCTCTTTCTTGATCTCGGCCGGGACGACGACATCGGCGCGCTGGGTGGCCTGTTCGCGGGTGGCGCGCGCGACCTCGGACTCCTGCTCGGCCGCGTAGGCTTCCTGCAGGGCCTGTGCCGCCTTGACCTTCTCCGCGGCGGACGCGTCGCGCTCGGCCTCGGCCTCTTCCTTTCTCCGACTGGAATCGGACTGGGCCACCCGCACCGCGGATTCGTTCTCGCCCTCCTGAGCCGTCGCCAGGGCCTGGGCCACCTCGATACGCCGGTCGCGCTCCGCCGCCGCGGCGCCGACCTCGCCGTCCCGTTCCTGCTCGGCGACCTTGACCTTCGCCTCGTTGATCGCCCGCGCGGCGGCTTCCTTGCCGAGGGCATCGATATAGCCGGATTCGTCCGTGATGTCCTGGATGTTCACGTTGATCAACCGCAGGCCGACCTTCTTCAGTTCGACTTCGACGCCGTTCGAGATGTTCTCGATCAGCTTGTCGCGGTCGGCGTTGATCTCCTCGATCGGCATCGTCGCCAGGACGACGCGCATCTGACCGAAGATGATGTCGCGCGCGAGCGCGGAAACCCGGTCCATCTGCATGCCGAGCAGGCGCTCGGCCGCGTTCTCCATTACACCGGATTCAGTCGAGATGCCGACCGTGAACGTCGACGGGCAGTTGACGCGGATGTTCTGCTTCGAGAGCGCCCCGGTCAGGTTGATGTCCATCGTCATCGGTTCGAGATCGAGGAACTGGTGCGCCTGCAGGATCGGGATGATGAAGGCGGCGCCGCCGTGGTAGCACTTCGCCGAACCGGTGCCGCCGATCTTCCCGTAGACCACGAGGATGCGGTCGGAGGGGCAACGCCGGTACCGGCTCGAGAGCGAGAAGATGAGGATGAGGACCGCCGCCAGGGCGGACAGGATGAGGATGATCAGGTCCACGTATTCGTTCTCCTAACTGCTTGCTTACTGGGTTTCGGTCTGTTCGTCGGCTTCCGCGTCGAGGGGAACGACGAGCAGGGTGTTGGGATCGAGGGTGTCGACCACGCGGATGCGGGTCAGGGTGGGCAGATCCTGGTCGTGGCGGGTCATCGCGGCGACCGTGCGCAGCCGGCCCTGGACCAGGACCTCGACCTGCCCGGGCTTCCTGAGGCCGCCGCCTATCGGCGCGTACACCTTGCCGGCGACGCCGACCGCGTTCCTGTAGTCCACGGTGCCGCTATGGCGCAGGCCCATCAGCACCCGCATGACCAGGAGCAGGATGCCGGCGAAGAGGAGGCCTACGACGGTGCCGCCGACGGAAGCGGCCAGGGTCGAATAGCCGGCGCGCATCATCACGACGCCGGTCCAGCCGAAGCCTGCCAGGAAACCGCTCACGGTGCGCATCGAGAGCAGGGACGTTCCCTCGCCGTCGACGGCGTCGATCAGGTCGTCGAGCCCGAAGACGGTGAGGACGACCTGAATCAGCAAGGCCAGGGCGGAGACGATGCCGAGCGCGTAGAAGACGCGATACGCGCCCTCCAGTGAACCCCACCAGCTACTGACTGCCTCCATCGCTCCCCTCTCTCTTCTACGTGTTTCCCCGGGTCTTTGTTGACGACGTCAAGCGGCACTCCCGGCCCGCGCGATACCGCGCGCCTCGTCGACCCGGAGCAGCAGCAGGCCGCCGACCAGGAAGAACACGAGGACGACGGCGATGCCCGCGCGCTGGCCGTAGCCGGCGGTGATGAGGCCCAGCAGCATCGGGCCCAGGAAGGCCGTCGCCTTGCCGGAGAAGGCGAAGAAGCCGAAGAACTCGGACTCGTAGCGCTTCGGCGCGAAACGGCCCATCAGCGACCGGCTCGCGGACTGGTTGGGGCCCATGAACAGGCCCAGCACCAGCGCGGCGGCCCAGAACCAGGCCCTGTTCGGCGCCGCGACCGCGACCAGAGAGCAGACGAACAGGCCGACCAGGCTCCACAGCACGGTGGTGCGGCCGCCGACCGAATCGTCGACGAGGCCGAACAGGAAGGCGCCCAGACCCGCCGCGACGTTCAGGGCGATGCCGAACACGATCACCTCGCTGGTGTCCATCCCGAAGGTGCCCGCGGCGTAGACGCCGCCGAAGGCGAACACGGTGATCAGGCCGTCGTTGTAGATCAGGCGCGCGATGAGGAAGCGGACGATGTCCTGGAAGTCACGGATCCGGGTCAGCGTACGGCCGAGGTCCTGGAAGGCGCCGCGAACCGCCGCGACGTTGCCGCCGGCGGATGCGTCGCTGTGCGGTGTGACTTCGTCACGCAGCAGGATGAGCGCGGGCAGGCTGAAGAGCAGGAACCAGACGGCGACGAGCAGGTTCGAGGCGCGGATGTTGAAGCCGTCCTCCGTGCTGAGCGCCAGCCACGGGGCGCCCTCGCCGAGGCCGATCAGCCCGAGCAGCGCGACCACCAGGCAGACGAGCCCCCCCGCGTAGCCAAGACCCCAGGCGTAGCCGGAGATCCGTCCGATCGTTCGCGGCGTCGACAACCGGGGCAGGAAGGAGTTGTAGAACACCATCCCGACCTCGAATCCGACGTTCGCGATGACGAACAGCGTGAGGGCCGCCAGGACGGCGTTGCCGCTTCCCGGGACGATGAAGGTCAACCAGGCAGTCGCGCCGACCGAGACCAGGGTGGCGGCGACCAGGAAGCGCCTGCGCAGGCCGGAACGGTCGGCCATCGCCCCAAGCACCGGTGAGACGAGGGCGATGATCAGGGAACTGATCGTGATCCCGCGCGACCACAGGGCGGTGCCGCGGGCCGCGTCCTCGGCGAAGGTCTGCGAGAAGTAGGTCGCGTAGACGAAGGTGACAACCAGGGTGGTGAAGGCGGAGTTGGCCCAGTCGTAGAGGCACCAGGACGCCACCGCCCCACGGCGGGGGCCGGGCGCCGCTCCGCTGCCCGAACTCTTCAGAACTTCTCGTCCTCCCACCAGGGGAAGTAGGACGGCATGTCCGCGCTGACCTTCAGGGGAAACTCGGCCGGCCGCTTCTCGAGGAACGAAACGACGCCCTCCCTGGCGTCGGCGCTCCGGCCCCGCGTGTAGAT
>JAGWAG010000097.1:8243-17961 GCA_021296535.1 Acidobacteriota bacterium
GCCGGACGTCCATCGGCAGGGTCATCGTGATGCCGACGCCGACCGCCGGGCCGTTGATCGCCGCGATGATCGGCTTGCGCAGGGCGTAGATCCGGAGCGACAGAACGCCGCCGCCGTCCCGGTAGGCCTCGAGGTCGTCATTCGAACGGGCGAAGGTGTCACCCCCGGAGGACAGATCGGCGCCGGCGCAGAACCCGCGCCCTTCGCCGGTGAGGATGATGGCGCGGATGTTGTCGTCCCCGTCCGCGCGGTCGAAGGCTTCCATCATCTCCGCCGCCATCTGGCCGTTGAAGGCGTTGAGGCGTTCGGGACGGTTGAGCGTGATCGTCAACACGCCGTCCTCGAGGTCGTAGCGGATCGCTTCGTAGCTGGATTCCTGGGTCATCTGGTCGTTCCTGCTGTCGGTGTTCGGTGGGTTCTTCTTCGCGGATCAGGGTGCGGCTGAAACGCCAGGCACCGGGAAGCGCAGGCAGAACCGCTCGATGTCGTGCCGCATGGCGTCCAGACGCTCGTCGTCGCCGTGCCGCCTTAGTGCGTCGATGATCCACTCGGCGAGCAGCTTCATTTCGGGTTCTTCCATGCCGCGCGTGGTCGCCGCTGGACTGCCGAGCCGGATGCCGCTCGGCCGGAGCGGCGGCCGGGGGTCGTCGGGGATCAACTGCTTGTTTACCGTGATGGACACCTTGTCCAGGGTCTCCTCGGCGACGCGGCCGTCGATGCCGAAGCTCTTCTGCGTGTCGAGCACCATCATGTGGTTGTCGGTGCCGCCGGTCACGAGATCGGCGCCCCGGTCCATCAGCTCCTCGGCAAGCACCTTCGCGTTGGTCAGCACTTGCCGGGCGTAGATTGCGAAGTCCGGCTCGAGCGCCTTGCCGAGGGTGATCGCGAGCGCGGCAACGGCGTTCATGTGGGGTCCGCCCTGAAGACCGGGAAACACGGCCTTGTCGATCTTCCGGCGGTGCTCGGCGCGGCACAGGATCAGGCCGCTCCGCGGGCCGCGCAGAGTCTTGTGGCCGGTGGTCGTCATCACGTCGAAGCCGTGGTCCATCGGGTTGGACATCGCGTTGCCGGCGATCAGCCCGCCGATGTGCGACACGTCGGCCATCGTCAGCGCACCGACATCGTCCGCGATCCGCTTGAACTCGCGGTAGTCGTAGTCCCGCGGATAGGACGAGTAGCCGCAGAGGATCATCTTCGGACGGTGCTCGCGGGCCTGGGCGAGCAGGGCGTCGAAGTCGATCGCGCCGGCGTTGTCGGGATCCGTCTTGTAGCGGATGAAGTTGAAGACCCGGCCCATGTGGGACACCGGGGCGCCGTGGGTCAGGTGGCCTCCATGCGACAGGTCCATCGCCAGCACCGTGTCGCCGGGGTCGAGAAACGCGAAGTACGCCGCCTGATTCATCGGCGAGCCGGACAGGGCCTGCACGTTGGCGTGCTCGGATCGGAACACCCGGCAGGCGCGCTCGATCGCCAGTCGCTCGACCGCGTCGGTGAACTCCTGGCCGCCGTAGTAGCGGCGGCCGGGGTAGCCCTCCGCGTACTTGTTCGTCAGCACCGAGCCGTTCGCCGCGAACACCTCGGGATAGGTGTAGTTCTCGGACGGAATCAGCTCGACCCCGCGCCGTTCACGGTCTTCCTCGCCGACGATCGCCGCCCAGACCGCTGGGTCGTTGCGCGCCAGCGCCTGCCGGTTGGACTCCACCGCGCCTGGTTCAGGCCTGCGCCGGGCTCTGATGGGCCCGGGCGCCTACTGGAGTGCCGCCTTGGCGGCCTCGAGGAGAACGGTTTCCGGCAGACGGACCTTGTAGTCCGGATTCACGTAGTGGAACGCGATTCGGCCCTCCGTATCGAGCACGAAGACGGCAGGCACCGGCAGCATGTGGTGATCGTCGCCGGCGTACGCTGCGAGGTCTAGCCGGTAGGACTCCCGGTAGGTCCGGACCATCTCCTCGTCCCGGAAGGCGATCCCGAAGGCCTGCGATGCCCTCATGCCGCGGTCGGAGAGCAGCCGGTACTTCAGCTCGTTCTTGCCCTTTGTCGCCTGCAGTTGCTCCGCGACATCCGGCGAGATCGCGAACACCTGGTAACCGAGGTCGATCAGATCCTGCTCTATCTCTTGCAACTGGCCCAGTTGCGTATTGCAGTACGGTCACCAGCCGCCGCGGTAGAAGATCAGGATCGTCGGCTTGGCCTGCGCCTCGGTAAGCGGTGGGGAGTCGAACATCCGGCACCGCACTGCCGACCAGGAGTGGCCGAATGTCCTCAGCGGACGCCGGAACGTCGGCGGCTGAAGTTGAGGAAACAGTGGCGCAGACAAGGGCCGCGCCAGCGAGAAGAGTCGTGGTTCGCATGGCCGGCAGGGTATCACGCAGGCGGGCGCCGAGAGGCCCGGTTTGCTTCGCGGGAGGCTCTCCGCTGCTCGGTGAGTTCCGCCCACGGGACGACTCCGGTGCGCGCGGCCCAATCGCGCCACAGCCCGGCGAGTTCGTCGACCCGCTCGGGCATCTCCGCGGCCAGGTCATGCGCTTCTGTGCGGTCGGCGACCAGGTCGTAGAGTTCCCACGGTCCGGGGTGCCGCGAGACGAGCTTCCACTTGCCGGAGCGGACGGCCCGGTTACCTTCGTGCTCCCAGAACACCGCTTCGCGGTCCAGCGGTTGCCGGTGAAACGCCGGCAGCAGGCTGGTGCCTTCGACGGGAATCGAATCCTGTCCCGAACGACTGGAAGGCTGCTCCGCTCCGGCGGCATCCAGGGCCGTCGCCATCAGGTCGACAACGTGGGCGGTCTCGCCGGCGATGCCGCCGCCTTCGACGATCCTGGCCGGCCAGTGGACGATCAGCGGCGAAGCGATCCCGCCCTCGTGGACCCAGTGCTTGTACAGACGGAATGGCGTGTTGCTGACGTGCGCCCAGTGTGGGCCGTAGCTCTGGTAGCTCGACTCCGGGCCTGGCAGCACGCTCGTGTCGTTGCCGACTGCGACCGGGCTGCCGTCCAGGGCCTGCTTCGGCAGGTGCAGGCCGGTCCACCGGTCCGTCAACACCTCGGCGCAACCGCCATTGTCGGCCAGGAACAGGATCAACGTGTTGTCGAGCCGGCCTGTCTCCTCGAGGGCGGCCACAACCTCGCCGATTCCCTGATCCATGCGGTCGATCTGGGCGGCGTAGACCTCCATCGCACGCTCGAACCAGGGCCGTTCCTCGGCGGGCACGTCCTCCCACGCCGGTACCCGGGAGTCCCGCTCGGCGAGCAGCCAGTCTTTGTCGATGAGCCCCAGTTCGGTCAACCGCTCCTGGCGCCGTTCACGGATCGCGTCCCAGCCGGCGGCGTAGCGGCCCCGGTAGCGGGCGATGTCCTCCGGCAGCGCGTGCAGCGGCCAGTGCGGTGCCGTGTGGGCTACGTACAGAAACAGCGGGTCGTCGCTCCGGTCGCCGGCCGCGTGGTCTCGCACGAAGCGCGCTGCATGCTCCGAGATCGCGTCCGTGTAGTAGTAGACCGGAGCTTCGGCATCTCCGGGAGGCTCCAGCTCGACGGGCGTGTTGCCTTCCGTAAGCGAGACCGGATCATAGAAGCTGCCGGCGCCGTGGATCGTGCCGTAGAAGCGGTCGAAGCCGCGTTGCCGCGGCCAGTTGTGGGTCGAGGTGAGTTCGTCGTTGCCGCTCCAGTGGCCTACCTGCCGGGTGACGTGCCACTTGCCCGACATGTACGTGCCGTAACCTGCTGCACCCAGTGCCTCGGCGATCGTGATCGCATTGGCGGCGAGGTCGCCGCGGTAGCCCGGCAGCCCGTCATCGCCCATCATGTGCCCGATGCCGGCCTGATGCGCGTAGAGGCCGGTCAGGAGCGACGCTCTGGTCGGGCAGCAACGGGCCGTGTTGTAGAAGTGGCTGAATCGCAGACCGTTCGAGGCGAGACGGTCGAGGTTGGGTGTGTCGATCTCGCCGCCGTAGCTGCCGAGGTCGGAGAACCCCATGTCGTCTGCCATGATGAGGACGATGTCGGGCCGTGGCGTGGAGTCCGTGCCGCCGCAACCGAGGGCCGACAGGGCCGTCGCAGTGACCGCCAGGGCCAGGCCGATGGCGGCGGCGGGGTTCTTGCATGATGGGATTGAACCGGGCATGGGCGGAGTGTATTCAGAAAGAAGTTTGACGTGCGGTGGCCCCGTGGCCGCGTTGCTGGCTGCCGCGATGCTCGTTCTCGTCGCGGCGCCGGTCGAGGGTCAGCGCCTGCTGAGGTTGGTTCCGCAGGCGACTCAGCCGGCAACCGTCGCGGATCAGGACTTCGCGCCGGGCATTGCACCGCTCGCCATTCAGGTAGACCTGGAGCTGCTGCGGACCGAACCTGGCCGACTCCAACTGCCGACTCCGGATGGGCGGGTGCTGGAGGCGGGACTCAGCGTCTTCGAGGATCGGGGCGGTGGCGACCTGATGTGGGCAGGCGGTTTGGTGGGGGCGGGCTACGACAGCGTCGTGTTGACCGTGGAAGGTGGTCACCTGGTGGGCTGGTTCGTTGAGCCCGGCGGTGTGAGATACCGGATCAGCGCCCGGCCCGATGGTGCCGGTCAGATGGCCTCCAGCTTCGGCGTGCCGGGGCGGGAGCCGGAGGCGTTCTGTTCTGTGAGTGCGACTCGGGATTGGCGTCTGCCGGAGCGTGCACGGCTTCCGGCCGAAGCGATGGCGGTCGATCTGCCCTCGCGTGCGGTAGCGGCGCAGAACCACGAAGAACTCGACATCCTCGTCGTGTACACGAGCCCGGCAGAGCTGAACTGGTCGAACCAAGGCGTTAACGCACAGGCTGCAATCCGAAGCGCAGGTGACTACCTGAACATGGTGCTGCGAAACGGCGGCATCCGCGTGAGAGCGAACATCGTCCACATGGCCCCGGTCCGCGGGTTCCTGGACCACGTGGGCACCAACGGTTCCGGTCTGTACGGCACCTCGATCATCACCCAGCTCCGCTACAACGGAGAGGCGCTTCGACTGCGACGGGAATACGGCGCCGATCTGGTGCATCTCTTCACCGGTGACTCTCCGTGGGTGCTCGGAGGCGCCTGCGGCCAGCACTACCTCCTGTTTCGCGACGAAACCGCGGAGGGCTTCTCCGAGTACGCCTACGGCTGGACCTCCAACGCCTGCTTCGACGACGGGCCGATCTTCGCTCACGAGATCGGGCACGGGCTGGGGGCCCATCACGACCCGGTGAACGGCGGCTCTCCGCGGTCCGCCGTCAGGCCGTACGCGTTCGGCCACGGCAACCACGATCACGTCCCGAACGTCGGGACGATCATGAGCTACACCGGCCAGGGCGAGCCGTACCTGTCGAGCATCCGCATCGAGCCGCAGGGGCGGGTTATCGGCATAGCGAACGAGCGCGAGAACGAACGAGCCCTGCGGGAGACGATCCACGTCGGCGTGCGGTACGGGGACTTCGTTCCCCCCTTGCCGGCGAATGCGCCGGTGGCGCCGAACGGCCTGCACGTGGAGATGGAGAATGAGCAGGCCATGAGATTGTCCTGGTGGGACAACGCGCCGGACGCGGATGGCTACGAGGTGACGTTCTGGCGGACGGAGCAGGTGGGGGACCCGACGACGAGACGCGTGGATGGCCGGGATGTTGCCATCGTGGAACTCCCCGTGGCCGATGTTGGTACGCGATACTTCTTCTTCGTCCGGGCGGTCAGGGACGGGGTCCATTCTGCGAGAAGCAGCATCCGCACGCTCGCAGTTCCGGGCGCGGAGCCGGCTGCGCCATCGGGAATCACCTGGGAACTGGTTCCGGACGAGGACCCCATTCGAATGGGAACGCACACCGCACGCGTGAGCTGGATTGACAACTCGGACGATGCGTCCGTTTTCCAGGTGCTGCTACTGGACCGCTTCTTGAGGGTGCTGAGGCGCAAGTTCGTTCCTGGAAGTCTGGCTTCGACGCGGATCTCTCGGCTGGCGCCCGGGGAGGAGTACCTGGTCGTCGTGCAGGCGCTCGGCCTGACGGGTACATCCGAGGACAACGAGGTGGTGCGAGTCGAGGTACCCCCCGCTCCGGGTCCCCGTGCCGTTTCCAATCTGGCCGCGCGCGCCACGGGGGGCACGTCCGTTCGTCTGACCTGGACGGACAACTCTTCCGGCGAACTCGGTTTCCGCGTGGTGGCGCTGGTGTCCGGTTGGTTCGCTCAGTTCGAAACCGAGGCCAACAGCGAGTCAATCGAGATCAGAGGGCTCGCCCGCGGCGGCAACTACTACTTCTTCGTCTTTCCGTACGACGACGCGGGACTAGGCGATCGTCGTCTGACCAGCCTTCGGCTGGGCGCCGTGGGCCGGGGACCGGCGGCGCCGACCGGGCTCGCCTGGGGAGTCGCCGACGGCGTCGCCCGCCTGACCTGGAAGCGCAACTCGAGCGGAGAAGCCGGCTTCGAGATTCAGTACCGGCCCGAGTACGAAACGCAGGACACGACCGTGGTGGGCGGCGGCCGCTGGACCCGCGTCGCCACGTCGTTCGACCTGGATCGCAGCGAGGAGGTCGACTATCGCGTCTTCGCCTACGACAGAACCGGTTTCTCACGCAGCAGCAACACGGTCAGGGGGATGCCCTTCAAGGACCCCGACTCGCCGGCCGAGGACGGCCGCGTAACGGCGATTCCATCCGGCGAGACCTCGGTGGAGCTGTCGTGGACGGGCAGGTGGACCCGGGCTGCACGGGGCGCGCTTTCGATCGAGGCACGCAACCCGGCCGGTGGCTGGGCCGAGGTGGCGAGAGCACGGTGGTCACGGGCCTGGAGGCGGAGACGCCCTACACGTTTCGGCTTCGAGCCGGCAGCGCGGACTATTCCGAAGAAGTCAGCGTGACGACCGGCGCCTTCGAGGGCGTTTGCCGGGAGGGCTCGACGTATCTCTGTCTGCGAAATCGGCGCTTCGAGCTGCGCGCCCATTGGAGCAAGCCGGACAGCCCAGGCGAGTACGGTGCGGGAACGGCCGTGCCGGTGGATGTCTCGGACGAGTCCGGACTGTTCTGGTTCTTCGAACCCGAGAACATCGAGTTGGTGGTCAAGGTCCTGGACGGCCGGGCGCTCAATGACCGCTACTGGGTGTTCTTCGGCGCCCTGTCGGACGTGGAGTACTGGATCACGGTGAGAGATGCCGAAACTGGCGCGAGCCAGACGTACCACAACCCTCCGCGCGAAGTCTGCGGGCAGAAGGACCTCAATGCCTTCGGCGATCCGGGCGCGGCGTCGACCGGATCGACCGCGGGCAGCGACGGTCCGGTCGTACCGGGAATCGAACTCGTGCCGATGAGCGCCGTGGCGCTCGGGGCGACGGGCGGTTCGAATGACGGCGGTGGTCGGTGCGAGACGGCGGGAGATCGACTGTGCCTGCTGAACGATCGCTTCTCCGTCGAAGTCGGCTTCGTCGATCCGAACGCCGGCACGGGTCTGGAGGAGCCGGCCCAGGTGATTCCGTCGCTCAGGATGGGGAAGACGGGTTTCTTCTGGTTCTTCAACTCCTCGAACGTCGAGTTGGCGGTGAAGATGCTCGACGGCCGCGACCTGAATGGCCACTTCTGGCTGCTGTACGGGGGGCTGTCGGATGTCGAGTACGAGATCACGGTTACGGATACGGCTACGGGTCGGATTGAGAGCTACCGGAACGAGTCGGGCAACATCTGCGGCAAGATCGACACCGAGGCCTTCTAGGAGCCATGGACCGAGACACATACAGAAGCCTGATCGGTCGGTTTGCCACCGGCGTAACGGTCGTGACAACGAACGTTCGTGGTCGGCTTCACGGCATGACGGCGAACGCCGTCTGTTCGCTTTCTCTCGATCCGCTCCAGGTGCTCGTCTGCGTCGACAGGGAGTCGAACTGCTATCAACAGATGCTCGAGGCGGAAGCGTTCGGCATCAGCGTCCTGGCATCCGACCAGGAGGACATCTCCAACCTGTTCGCCCGCACGACCGCACCCGCGGAGGGCTCCCTGCTGGGTGTCGACTACCGAATCGGCACGCTGGGGGAACCCCTGATCGAGAATGCGCTCGCCCACTTCGAGTGCCGGCTCGCGGAGCGGCTCGAGGGCGGCGACCACATCATCGTGATCGGTGACGTGGTGGCCGGCAAGCAGGTGCGCAACGCCGAGCCGCTGCTCTTCTACGGCGGCCGATACGCGAAGCTGGCGGACTGAGCGCGGGTCAGGCCACGAGCGGACAGCTCGGGTCGAACTCGCGGTCCAGCGCGGCCAGTTCGACGATCGCCTCCTGGATGACCTGCTGCGGTGTCGCCCCCTGTTCCACCCGACGCAACCACTGCATCGCCGGGTTACCGTTCTCGAGGATTCCCTCGATCGGATCGAGCAGGGAGCCGAAGCCGTGGCGGCCGGCCGTCTCTCGGACGCTCTCGAGCATCGATGCGGTCCAGTCTCGAAACTTGAGGGTGCTGCCGTCGACCCAGTTAGTGGCCTCCGCTTCGAGGCTCGCGGTACCGGCGGCGCGCTCGTTGGCGGCGGCGAGCGCCTCCAGTTCGTGCGACGATCGGCCGCGCAGGGGATCGAGTTCCGGCCTTTCCAGGACCTGCCATACCCGTGCCTCATAAAGGGCGGCCGGATCGCTGATCCGGTCGCAGATCCGGAGTTCGAGGCGATCCAGAACCCGGGGTGTCTCGGGGCCGTTCGGCCGTATGCCGAGCCAGAGGTGACGACCGTTCTGCATCGTGCCGAGCTCGAGTTGCTCGTCCATCCAGTCGGCGAACGAGGCGGGGTCGGGGAAGAAGGGAACCCGCTCCGGCGTCAGTGGAAAACGCAGCCAGCGGGACGAGTGCTGCCCTGTCGGTTCGCCCGCCAGGAAGGGCGATGCCGCGGTGAGAGCGAGGAACATCGACGCTTCGAGCCGCAGGACCCGGTAGGCGCGTAGCAGTTCCTCTGGATCGTCTATCCCCAGGTTGATGTGCGTCGACGCGGTGACGACGCGGGTCCCGTAGGTGTCCCGGATGTAGCGGTAGTACGGGTTCTCCGGATCCGAGATGTAGAAGGAGTCGGGATCGGCCAGCGACAGCGTACCGCCCGGCACCAGGGTGCAGCCGTGCGCCGCCTCCAGGTAGCGGCGTAGCGCGCACCGTTTCGCCATCAGCCGGTCGGTGAGGACCTGGTAGTTGCGGTAGGGGGCGGTCGTGAACTCGACGTTGCGCCCGTCCGGCTCCGTCGTGTAGCCGTCGAGAGCCGCCTTCACCTGTGCCGACAGCGGTAGCACGTGACCCTCGGGTGTACCCGTGTAGACCTCCTCCTCGAGGCCCTTCAGCAGTTGGCGGTGCAGCGGATGATGGTCGAGGGTCATTCGGAAGTCCGGCGCGGTGGAGGTAACCGCCTGTCAGTGCAGAAGAAACGGGCGCCGCCAAGCCCGGGATTCTACCAACGGATGCCGGTTCTGACCGGGGCCGGGCCGCCGCTACTGTTCTTCCGGGCCGCCCAGCACCTTGGCGCCCAGGTGGGCGCTGGGCAGGAAGAGGAGGATGCCGACGATCCAGAACCAGAGCGGTGACGGGATCGTCGCCATGTTGTAGACGCCGGCGATGAGAAAGAAGGCGCCGACGATCAGGGCCAGTCGACGCTTTGCCTGTCGCGCGATGCGCGCCGCCGTTCCGCCGCCGAGGAACGCGCCGGAGGCCCAGGCCACGAGGACGAAGACCATGTTCGCGGCCGGGATGTCGCCCGGTTCGATCAGTGCCCGGTCGGTGGGTACC
>JAGWAG010000098.1 GCA_021296535.1 Acidobacteriota bacterium
ACAGTTCGATCGGCGGGAAGGGGATGTGCAGGAAGAAACCGGAACTGATGTCCGGCCGCAACTCGCGCAGCATCCGCGGCACGAGCTGCAGGTGGTAGTCCTGAATCCAGACCCGGCCCCCGGGCGCGGTGCGGCGAGCCGCCTCCTCGGCGAAGCGCCGGTTGACCGCCACGTACGGGTTCCACCAGTGCCGGTGGTACTCGGGCGGCCGCACGGCATCGTGGTACAGCGGCCACAGGGTCGAGTTGCACATCCCCTGGTACGAGCCGGCGACTTCCGCCTCCGACACCGGCACCGCCACGTTCAGGATGCCTTCGTGGCGGAATGGCTCCGGCGCGTCGTCGGCGCCGCCGGTCCAGCCCACCCAGCACCCGCCCGCCTCGCGCACGATCGGCGACAGGGCGCTGACCAGACCGCCGGGGCTCTGTGCCCAGCCCAGTTCCCCGTCCACCTCCTCGCGGCGCACGGGAAGCGTGTTGGCGACGATCACCAACTCCGACTGCTGTGCAGCCGGCAGATCCTGAGGACTCATCGGTTTCTGTATCGTAAGGGATCTCGGAGGCTGAGCCCTGTGAACCAGAAAGCGCATCCTCCGCACGCCGCCTGGATCCTGCTGGAACCGGGTGCCGCTATCCCGCCGCCTCAGTCCTGGGCCCTGTTCCTGGATGTCGACGGCACCCTGATCGAGATCGCGGATGCACCCGACGCCGTCCACGTCGACGACCGGATCGGCGGCCTGCTCGAGAGGCTCCGCGACCGGCTCGGCGGCGCCCTGGCGCTCGCCAGCGGACGCTCGCTCGACGTACTCGACCGCTTCTTCTCGCCCCTCGAGCTGCCGGCCGCCGGGCTGCACGGCCTGGAGCGCAGGTCCGCCGACGGCTCCGTCAGCCGGGCGGACGGAGCACCCGCACTGGGCCCGGCCCGGCGTGAACTGGCGCGCTTTGCCGCCGCGCACCCCGGTACCCTGATCGAAGACAAATCGGCGACCCTGGCGCTGCACTACCGGCGCGCCGCCGGCGCCGAGAGCGCTGCGCGCGAAGTGATGGAGAAGATCCGCACCTCCCTGGGCGCCGCCTACCGGGTCCAGGAAGGAAAGATGGTGCTCGAGTTGAAACCCCATCGCCCGAACAAGCACACCGTGGTCGAGGACTTCATGGAAGAAGCGCCGTTCCGCGGGCGCGTCCCTGTCTTCATTGGCGACGACATCACGGACGAGGAAGGCTTCGCCGCCGCGCAGAGCGCCGGCGGCGCCGGGATCGTCGTCGGCCTGGAGCGCGAGGTCGGCCGCATGAGCAATGCCCGGCACGGCCTGGGCGGCGTGAGGGAGTTGCACCGTTGGCTGGAGGCCCTGAGCGACGGCCTGGCGGACGAGAGCCCATGACGCCTCACGAAGTCCGGCCGCTCGACGGCGGCGTAATCGGCAACTGCAGCTTCGGAGCGCTGATCGACCCGCGCGGCCGGATCTGCTGGGCCTGCCTGCCCCACTTCGACGGCGACCCCGTATTCCACTCCCTGCTGGACGACGCCCATGAAGCGGACCCCGAAGCGGGCGGCTTCTTCGACGTCGTGCTCGAAGGGCTCAAGAGCAGCGAGCAGCACTACATCGAGAACACCGCAATCCTCGTCACGACGCTCATCGACGGCAACGGCGCCGCCGTGCGGATCACCGACTTTGCGCCCCGGTTCGAGCAGTTCGGCCGTTCCTTCCGGCCGACGATGATCGTCCGCACCATCGAACGGCTGCGCGGCGAACCCCGCATCCGCATCCGCCTGCGACCGCGATTCGACTACGGGGAGCGCCGCCCCGAACTGACCCGGGGCAGCAACCACGTCCGCTACGTCGGGCCGAAACTCGCCCTGCGACTGACGACCGACGCGCCCGTCTCCTTCGTCACGGACGAGATCGCCTTCGTCCTCGAACAGCCCCTCACCCTGCTGCTCGGGCCCGACGAGAGCCTGACGGACCCGGTGGACTCCGTGGCGCGCGAGTTCCTGAGCCGGACGGAGAACTACTGGCGCGAGTTCGTGCGCCACCTGGCCGTGCCGTTCGAGTGGCAGGAGGCCGTGATCCGGGCCGCGATCACGCTCCAACTGTGCAGCTTCGAGGAAACCGGGGCGGTGCTGGCCGCGATGACCACTTCGATCCCCGAAGCGCCGGACACCGGCCGCAACTGGGACTATCGCTTCTGCTGGCTCCGCGACTCCCATTTCGTCGTCCAGGCGCTGAACCGTCTCGGCGCGACCCGCACGATGGAGGGCTACCTCGGCTACATCACGAACCTGGCGGCCGCCGCCGAGGGCGGGGTGCTGCAACCCGTCTACGGGATCAAGTTCGAGCGGGAGCTGATCGAGCGTGATGTGGACCAGCTCTCCGGCTACCGCGGCATGGGGCCGGTCCGGGTGGGCAACGCCGCCTGGCGCCAGCTCCAGAACGACAACTACGGCAGCGCGATCCTCTCCGTCACCCAGAGCTTCTTCGACCGCCGGCTCGTCAAGCCGGGCAACGCGCGCGTGTTCGGCTGGCTCGAGCAACTCGGCAGCCAGGCCGTTGCCCTGTTCGACCAGCCGGACGCGGGGCTCTGGGAGTTCCGGCAGCGCAGCGCCGTTCACACCTTCTCGAGCGTGATGTGCTGGGCCGCCTGCGACCGCCTGGCACGCATTGCCCGGACGCTGGGCCTTGCCGAACGTCAAAGACACTGGACAAACCAGGCCGAGGCGATTCGCTCGCACATCCTCCAGAACGCGGAGACCGAGCGGGGCGGCCTCGCCGCCACCCTGGACGGCGCCGGCATAGACGCCAGCCTGCTCCTGCTCCACGACCTGGGCTTCCTCGACGCCGACGATCCCTGCTTCGCCGCCACCGTCGAATCCCTTGAACCCCTCCGGCAGGGCAGCAACTTCTTCCGCTACCAGGAGGACGAGTTCGGCGCGCCCACGACCTCCTTCGCCGTCTGCAGCTTCTGGTACATCGACGCGATCAACGCCCTCGGCCGGCGCGACGAAGCCCGCGAGCTCTTCGAGCAGATGCTCGACCGCCGCAACCCGGTGGGTCTCCTCTCCGAGGACCTCGACCCCAAGACGGGGGAGCTCTGGGGCAACTTCCCCCAGACCTACTCCATGGTCGGCCTGATCAACTCCGCGCTACGGCTCAGCCGGCCGTGGAGCGAAGCGTTCTGACTACTGGGTGCGCCGCCCCGCTGCTAGCCTCCCATCACGATGCGCCACCCCCCCCTACTCCTCCACGAAGAGCTCATGCTCCTCGCCCTGCACGACGAGAAGGGCACCATCGCCTCCGGCTTCGCCAGCTTCGGAATCGCCGGCGCCATCGCCGCCGAACTTCTACTCCAGGAACGAATCCGCGTCGACGAATCGCGACGGCGCAAGATCGTCGATGTCCGCAACATCAGGCGGATCGGCGACCCGGTCGTCGATGAGTGCCTGATGAAGGTCCGGGACGCGAAGCGGCGCGCGTCGCTGCAGACCTGGATCACGCGCTTCTCCTCCCTTTCCAAGCTCCGGCACCGGGTCGCGGGGCGCCTCTGCGAGCGCGGCATCCTCAAGGCGGACGAGAAGCAGTTGCTCGTCATCTTCACGCGGCGCATCTACCCCGAGATCGACCCCGGTCCCGAGCAGGAGATCCACTCCCGCCTGCGCGAGGCGATCTTCGGCAACGACCGGCAAGTCGAGCCCCGCACCGTCGTCCTCGTCTCACTCGCCAAGGCGGTGGGCCTGCTCAACCCGATCTTCGGCCGCAAAGAACTCAGGCCCCGCAAGCAACGTCTGAAGAGCCTCACCAACGGTGACCTCGTTGGCCGCGCGACCGCCGAGGCCGTCGCAGCCACGCAAGCCGCCATCGCCGCGGCCGCCGCCATGCCCGCCATCATCGCTGCCTCGCAGTCCGGCTGACTTCCAGCTTGGGAACCCGGTTGGCACGATCCCACCATGCCCAAGCTCTACGCCGAAATCGCGCCCTGGTGGCCGCTCATCTCGCCACCCCGCGAGTACGAAGAAGAAGCCGGCATCTACCTCCGGCACCTGCTCGAAGCCTCTGACGGCACCCCCCGGACCGCCCTCGAACTCGGCAGCGGCGGCGGTCACAACGCCTCCCACCTCAAGGCGCACTTCGAGATGACCCTCGTCGACCTGTCGCCCGGGATGCTGGCGATGAGCAGAGAGCTCAACCCCGAGTGCCGGCACATCGAGGGCGACATGCGGACCGTGCGCCTCGACCGTACGTTCGACTGCGTCTTCGTCCACGACGCGATCGACTACATGACGACGATCGAGGACCTGCGCGCCGCCATCGAGACCGCCTACATCCACTGCCGGCCCGGCGGCGCCGCCCTCTTCGCGCCCGATCACCTGTGCGAGAACTTCCAGCCCCGGACCGACTGCGGCGGCTGCGACGGGGAAGACAGGAGCGCGCACTACCTAGAGAACTGCTGGGACCCTGACCCCGACGACACGACGATCACGACGGACTACGCCTTCGTGCTGCGCGAGGCCGACGGCAGCGTCGAGGTCGTGCACGACCGGCACGTCACGGGCCTCTTCCGACGCGCCGATTGGCTGCGCCTGCTCGCCGAGGTCGGCTTCGAGGCAGAGGCCGTGGACTGCGATCACTCGGAGATGGAGCCGGGGGAGTACGAGCTGTTCGTCTGCCGTCGGGTGTAGATGTCGTTCCAGTGCTCAACGGCAGGCGAATCGCCGTCGACAGCACTCACGAGCGGCCCAAGAGCGGGCCAATCCCTGACCTCGACGGCCGCCATCGGGTAGTCCAATACGTTGGCCGTTGCCAACGCGGGGCTAGCTCAGCCTGAGTGTCGCCGGTCGCCCCGCCGCTGGCGTCGCACTCACTCCGCCGGATCGTCGTCCCAGTCGTGACCGGTGTCGGAGATGCCGCCGAGCGCTGCTTCGATGTCGTCGCAGCGCCGCTCGTAGTCGAGCCCACGCCTGATCAGTGAGCGAGGAATGCGCTGCGCTGTCTCGGGCCGGCGCGCCGGTCGCGTTCAGCCACGAGTTCGTCGTCCAGAGCGGTGTGCAACCGCATCGACCGAACCTAGCTCACACAAAGGTGTCGCCCGGGCAGAAGAGCGCGACGACCTACGCGAGTGAAGAGGACTGTTCGTCATCCTGGCCACCGGAAGCAGCGCCAGCATCCTGAACGCCGAGGACTTCGAGCCCAGGTCGTTCGCCTGACAGAATAGGCACGTCAATCGTGACGACGGTTCACGTAGGGGCCTCGTCGCAGCGTTTGTCGGCCTGATCCTTGATTCGCGCCGGAAGGCGGAATCGACCTCATGACGTCCAACAGCAGACACCACGAATCCGGCACCTGGACCAGGTTCGCTCTGATCGTCCTTCTGGCCGCCATGGCCTACTTCGCCGATGTGCTGACCCTGGAGACGCTCCGTACGTCGGCCGTGGCGATGGTCTACGCAGCGTCTCTCGGCTTCATGCTGGCCGCCAGCCTCCGATCCGTGGGCGAGGCTAGACGCGACGGACAACCGTCGGGCAGCTTCCAGCCCCGGCCCGAGCCGGCCTGGGAGGTTCACAACGCATTCACCGACCCTCTGTTCCAGGGCCCGGCGGTCTTCTGCGTCTTCGTTCTCGCCCTCGACCTGGTTTCGGATCTCAAGGCCCAGCCGCCGACTTCCATCCAAGCGATGTGGTTCCTGGTCACCATGGCCTTTCTCGCCGTAGTACTTATCCTCGAGCCCTTCTGGAAGGCCCGTGAGAAAGCCGGCGCGAGCCGTCTGGCGTACGGCCAACTGCAGGCAGAGCCGCCCCGCCAGGAGAAGGCGGCCGATCCGTGGTTCTCCATTCCGCACGTTGCCCTCGGGTTCGTGATCTTCACCAGACTGGGCGTTCTACAAATCGAGGAGAACCCGACGAGTGTCGCCACCTGGGCGCTTCTCCTCGTAGCGCCTGCGGTTGGCGCCTTCACCGCCGTGAGCGGCGCACTGCGGCGCCGGCGCAGCTAGGATCCGAGGGCCCTCCGCCACAGCCACTTCGAAAGCAACCACAGACCTGAGACACAGTGTCCTCCCTCGCCAAGAAACACGACGACTCGCGCCTTTCCGCCCGTTTGGCGGTGCTCATGGGGCTTGTCATGTCCGGCTTCGCGGATGGACTCCTGTCCCCGGAGAGCCTGCGGACGTCGCCGCTCGCGCTGTCCTATGCGGTCGGCCTGGGTGCGATGGGGCTGAGCACCTTCACGTTCATGCTCCGCGAAGTGCGGAAGTACCTGAACCCGGAAGAACCCGAACCGGTGCCAGAACCCCGGACCGGCCCGGTCTGGCACGAGGCGCGGTTCTTCACCGATCCCTGGTACCAGGTTCCCGCGATCTACTGCGTGCTCGTTCTGGTCGTCCAACTCATCGTGGAGCTGGAAGCCGGACCGGCGCTGTCCGATCGAACCTTGTGGTTCCTGGTCTTCGTCGCCTTCGCGACGGTCGCCATCCCGGCCAGCATCAGCAGGCGCGTGCGTCTGGAAAGCGCCGGCAACAAAGACAGCTCAACCGACGGAAACGACGCGAGGCGGAAGTTTCCGGGCTTTCGTGACCCCTGGTTCACCGTACCGGCTGCCGCTTTGGGCGCCGTTCATCTCGCCAAGTTCGGAGTGGAGGCGATCGAAGAGGATCCCGCTTCGCGCGAAGCGACATGGTGGCTCCTCTCGCCGCTGCTTTCGGTGGCCCTCGCCGTGGCCATGCCGTCGATCGACAGGTTCCGGCGGCGGCGCAAGCTCCGAAACGCCGCGAAGTCCGAGTCGCCGGAAGTCCCGGTCGACGCGGTCCCTTCGGAGCCGGAGTCGCCGTGACCCGGTCATCGCCGGTGTCGGGGTTGCGGCACCGTTCCGCAGCCGGACCAGGGGTGCGTCGCGAACACCACCCCTTTGCGTATGCTTGCCCCCTCGCCGACCCGCCACGGCAACTGCCTGACGGTGGTGGCTCCGGCATCGTGCCCCGCTTCGGACGCCTCCGAACTCCTGCCGCGACAAGGAGACATGCGGAAACATGACGACGCACGAGACAGCCCAGCCTAGCGAGCCGCCGACCTTTGCCGAGATTCGGGAGACCTTGGCGGAGGTAGGCCAGAAGAACCAGGAGATCGCCGCCCTGATGGCGGAAAGCGAGGCCCGGGCGAAGAGAAACGAGGCCAAGGCCGAGAAGGGAATGAAGGAACTCCGAAAGGAGATGGAGGAAACAGCCCGCCAGATCCGGGAGACGGACCGCCAACTCAAGAAGACGGAGAGCTTCTTCACGTCCCAGTGGGGAAAGCTCATGGAGAGCCTGGTCGAAGGCGACCTCGTGCCCCTGCTCAACGCCAGGGGAATAGCCGTCGACAGCACTCACCAGCGGTGCGAGGGACGGCGAAACGGCGAGCACTTCGAGTTCGACATCCTCGCCGTGAACCGGCGGGACGTCGTGGTCGTCGAGGTCAAGACGACCCTGCGATCTGAGGACGTGACCCGGTTCCTCTCCAAGCTGTCGAGGTTCACAGACCTGGCACGCGAGTACCGGGGCAAGCGGATCCTGGGCGCCGTGGCCTACCTGAAGAGCGACGGCGCCGTGACGACCTACGCGGAGCGAAGAGGACTGTTCGTCATCCGGGCCACCGGCAGCCGCGCCAGTATCGTCAACGCTGAGGACTTCGAGCCCAGGTCGTTCGCCTGACATAGCGACCGAGCACCCCCGGTACGTGCAGCCCCCCTGGCTGGGTGATGGCCGCCTCGCGTTGCGGGAGCTAGGATCTCGCCCCAATCGACTTGATGGTGGGACTGGTGATCGGCGCGGTCGCTCGCAACCGGCGGAGACGGAAGGCCGGCTCACACGAAGTCGCGGTACCGTACCAGCCCCTGACCAGCCCACGCGACAGGTGAACCAACCGCAACGCCGGGAAGTGCCGAAGCCCGCGGCGACGGCCGAGGCACACACAGCCGATGGCAGCCGCATCGTTCTCAGGCGGCATGGCAACCCGAGTGGCCCGCGGCTCGTTCTGAGCCACTGCAACGGGCTCGCCGCCGACGCCTACTACCCGTTCTGGTCGCTGCTCACCGACCGGTTCGACGTGGTCCTGTTCGACCTTCGCAATCATGGCT
>JAGWAG010000099.1:0-3567 GCA_021296535.1 Acidobacteriota bacterium
CCGCGGTCACTGCCCGCGACTTGTTGCCGAACCACGGCGGGATGACGGCCGCGAAGCCGCCCGCGGGGCCGCCGGCGGCGACGATCAGCAGATCGTCCGGCGACTGGAGCGCTCCGTACTCCTGGTCCCGGTTCTCTTCGGTGACGACGGCCGCCTTGCCGACCCGTTCCCAGTCGCCTCGCCGCACCCGGGCGTTCCGGTGCAGGTAGTCCTGGATGTCCGCCTTGCTCCAGCCTGCAGAGGCCAGGCGCTGACGCAACTGTGGCGGCAGGACGAGGCAGTGGTTGCCGGCCCAGATCGAGTAGTGGAGCAGGTTGGCGCGCATCTCGGCCGCGACCGTGTCGAGGATCGCTTCCGGTTTCGTCGTCCACTCGTTCATGATCTGCCGTGGCGCGCCGGCTGCGAACACGGTCACGGTCGAGCTGCCGTCCGGCGCGCCGCGCGCCGTCGCCAGGGAGGGCCAGGGCGAGCCCTCTTCGTCCTCGGCCAGGCAGTAGGTGAGCTTGCCGGGATGCCCCAGAGTGGACCGGTCGAGCTCGCCGGGCCGAACACCGAGCAGATTGCGGAGGATGAGGCGCAGTGCCCGCCCGATCGCGAGCGAGGCCCTGTCGGCGCCGCCCAGGACGTTGAACGTACCGGTCATGCCGAGCTCCCGGCGGATCGGACCGTTGACGATGACGAGGACCGCGCAGCCGCCGGTGCTCGACGTGGCGCCGTGCAGCAGAAAGTCCGGGTCGCACATCGCTTCGACCGCTGCGGCGACGACCGCGAAATCGCGCGAGTGGCAGCCGGCCATCACCGCGTTGATTGCAGCCTTCTGCGCGGTGATCGCGCGTCCGCGGACCGTCTCGACTCCAAGCACCTGCGCCATCGAGGGTGGCCGCCACCCGTTCCGGCGTCGGCGGCACAATCGGCAGGCCGTCGGTCCAGCCGCGAGCCTCGAAGAGTTCGTGAACGGCGTCGTCGCCCCTGGCTGAGTGGACCGAGGCGAGTGTGGCGGGACCTGGTTCGGCGGCGGGTCGTCGGTCGTTCATCGGCAACAGGAGGTCAGCCTAGCGGGGCCGGCCCTTCGCGGGCCAGTGCGGGGTACGATCGGACGTTTCGACCAAGGGAGGACGATGAGATGTCTGGAAGGCGGGGAAAGCGGATCCTGAGTACGCCGAGGCGGAGTGACCGGTGGTTGGTCGCCGCTACTGCGATGATGCTGGTGTTCGCCGCTTGTGCGGGACCTGTCGCGGAAACCGAGGCTGCCGGGACCATCGAGCCGGTGAATCCCGATCTCGAGAATCTGGGCCCGCGGGATCAGGTGCTGTTCTGGACACCGGAGCAGCAGGTCGCGGGTTACCGGAACGCGGACCTCGTAGCGGATGCCCGCTGGTTCGAGGCCTCCGACGATCCGTACCCGCTGGCGCCGGCGCCGCAGGACCTGTCGGCGGTGACCTACGAGGTCGAGGGCGAGACGTTCACGGTCGAGGACTACATCCGCGACCGGCGGATCGCGGGCCTGTTGGTGGTCAAGGACGATGCGGTGGTCTTTGAGCGCTACGGTCTCGGCAACGACGAGAACTCGCGATGGATCTCGTTCTCGATCGCCAAGTCCGTCGTTTCCATGCTCTACGGCGCCGCGATCGCTGACGGCTACATCGGCAGCGTTGACGATCCGGTCACGAGGTATCTGCCGCTCCTGGCCGGTGGCGGCTACGACGAGGCGTCAATCAAGGACGTGTTGCAGATGGCTTCCGGCGTCGGTTGGAACGAGGACTACGCGGATCCCGAGTCCGACGTGGCGACGTTGCCGAGCCCGATCGTGGAGCAGACGCGGTACATGGCGGCGCTCGATCGGCGCCATCCTCCGGGCGAGGTCTTCAACTACAACACCGGCGAAACGAACATGGCCGGCGCCGTGCTCCGGGCGGCGATCGGCAACAACCTCTCGACCTACCTCGAGCACAAGATCTGGGGCCCGTTCGGCATGGAGGCGGACGCCAACTGGCTGCTCCACGAGCCCGGCGGCGGCGAGCTGGGCGGCTGCTGCATCAACGCGACGCTCCGCGACTACGCCCGGATCGGGATTTTCGCGATGAATGGCGGCGTGCTGCGCGACGGTACGCGGGTGCTGCCCGAAGGCTGGATGGAGGAGTCCACGACCCCCAGCAAGGGTTATGACGGCTACGGCTACCTCTGGTGGCTGGCCGGTGACGGCCGCTTCTCCGGCATCGGCATCTTCGGCCAGTACCTGTGGATGGACCCGGATTTGAACACCGTGATCGTCACTCACAGCGCCTGGCCCGACGCGACGAGCCGCGAGTGGAGTCAACACCGCTCGGCGGTGGTCGCTGCGCTTGCCGACGCGGTGCGGTAACGGCGCGTCGCCGTTTCCGCAGCCATTGCCAGGTGGGCAGTGCGGCTGCCAGCGCAACGAGAATCCATGGCAGGAGACCGTCGGGGAGCGGGCCGGTACTGGAGCAGGTTCGCACCACGGTCGCCCGTCCAGTGCCAGGCGGTGTGGACGATCAGGGCGGAAATCAGGATGATCCCATGCCGCTCGTTGGGGAGGCGGCGGAAGACGAAGTCCAGCAGCGGAATGAGCAGCAGCAGGACCAGGAGCTGACCGAGCTCGACGCCGAGGTTGAAGGCGAGCAGCGAGGTCAGGAGGTGCGAGCCGGCGAACTGGAGCGACTCGCTGAGGGCGAAGGAGAAGCCGAAGCCGTGGACGAGGCCGAAGCCGAAGGCGGCGGTCCAGCGACGTTCCTGGCCGATGCCGAGGATGTTCTCGAACGCCATGTAGACGATGGACAGCGCGATCAGGACCTCGACCAGGGTGGGGAACCAGAGAACGCGCGGCGCCAGGTGATCGAGTGGGCGACCGTGAACGAGGTGACGACGAGGATCAGTTGGCGGAGCTTGCGGAGCGGGGCGACCAGGCAGACCAGGAACAGCAGGTGGTCGAGACCGCCGAGGATGTGCTCGAAGCCCATCGCCACGAAGTGGAGGCCGGCCTGTGCCCAGTTGGGATCGAGCCGGACCCTGCCCGGCTCGGCGGCGAGTTGGAGAACCCTCGAATCGCCGTCGGCGGACTCGAAGCGGAGCACGGTGAGCACGCGCAGGCCGAGGCGGCCGAAGCGGGGGTCGATCGAGAATCGTGGCCGCTCCTGTGTGGACATGGTGTCGAGCGGTGTTTCGAGCAGCACGTCCAGGAGCGCCTGCCGCCATACGAGCTGCGTGGTCGCCGGCAGCGGCGGGCCGCGGATGTGCTCCAGGGCGCTGCTCGGAGGGGATCGACAGCCGGACGGCGCGGACGGTTGCGGCTGGCAGTTTCTCGTTGCCGGCGAACAGATCGAGGTTGGGTGTGATCCAGCGATTCGCCGCCTCGGTCAGAAGGCCGCTCGATCGGACCGCGTCGAGGTCGAGGATGCCGCGGACGTCGACGGGAAACTGCATCTCCTGCATCGCCTCGAGTGGCGTGCGGACGAGGATCTGGAGCCGGTCGTCCTGCTGCCGCACGAGGACCTGGACGGTGACGCTGCCAGGGACCTCGTGGGCTGTGGCGGGCCCGGTGGCGAGGAG
>JAGWAG010000099.1:3610-20561 GCA_021296535.1 Acidobacteriota bacterium
ATGCGGTTCAGGCGGGGAATGCTAACCGGCTGCGTTGGTCGTCTTTCCGCGTTGCCCGCCTCGCGCAGCCGGAATGCCGGCCAGAACCCGGGTGGCGCGTCCCGCGCCACCCGTGAACCAGTCCGTGCGCCCGTCAGCGGGCGCATCGGATGGCAGGCCGGCGCACCCAGTGGGCACCGTTGTACACTGGTGCCACCTCCCTGGTGCTGCAAGAACCGCGAACATCGCGGAAGACGACGGATTCCAACGACTGGGCCGACGGTGACAGTGGCTCGACCAACATGACACAGGACCGACCTACATGACACGCGACCGAGCAACGATGACATCGAACCGTCTCCCTTGCGCTCTTGGCTGCATGGCAGCTCTCGCTCTCGTTCTCGGCGCCTGTGACGGCTACGGCGGCTCCGAGTCCGCCGACATGGCCGGCGAGGGGCCGATGGCGCCGCGCTTCGAGGTCGATCCGTTCTGGCCCCAGCCGCTGCCGAACCACTGGATCCTCGGCCCGGCGATCGGCGTCGCGGTGGATTCCCGCGATCACGTCTGGATCGTCCACCGGAACACGCCCGGCGCCTTCGGCGCGATCAACGAGATCGGCGCCGCGCAGGATCCGCCGCTGTCCGAGTGCTGCATCCCGGCGCCGCCGGTGCTCGAGTTCGATCCGGACGGCAACCTGGTCGGCCACTGGGGCGGTCCGAGCGAGAGCGGCGAGTTCGAGTGGCCGACGTCCAACCACGGGATCCTCGTCGACCACATGGACAACGTGTGGATCGGCGGCAACGGCGGCGGCGATTCGCACGCCCTCAAGTTCACACGAGACGGCGAGTTTCTGATGCAGGTCGGGAAGGCGAACGCCCGGGTCAACGAGGGTGCCGGCGAGGACGAGCCGCGGTTCGTGCGCGACAGCCACGACATGGAGAACTTCGGCCGAGTCGCGAAGCTCTCGGTCGACCCGGGGGCGAACGAGGTCTACGTGGCGGACGGCTACTTCAACCGTCGCGTTGTCGTGATCGACGCCGACACCGGCGAGTTCAAGCGCTACTGGGGTGCCTACGGCGAGGCCCCGGACGACGAACTGGACCTCGGCCAGTACGCGCCCGGCGATCCGCCCGCGACCCAGTTCCGGGGCCCGGTCCACTGCGCCGACATTTCCGCCGACGGCCTGCTCTACGTCTGCGACCGGGCCGCTGATCGCATCCAGGTGTTCCAGGCCGACGGCACCTACGAGGACGAAGTGTTCATCGCTCCCGAGACCCTCTCTCAGGGCTCGACCTGGGACGTCGCCTTCTCGCCGGACGAGGAGCAGAAGTTCCTTTACCTGGCCGACGGCCAGAACATGAAGGTCTACGTGATCGAGCGGGAGAGCATGGAAGTGCTCTACGCCTTCGGTGACGGTGGCCGCCAGCCCGGCCAGTTCTTCGCCGTCCACAGCATCGCGACGGACTCGAAGGGCAACATCTACACGACGGAGACCTACGAGGGGAAGCGGCTCCAGAAGTTCGTCAACCTCGGCATGCGGCCGGTGCCGGAGGAAGACCTGGGGACGCCCTGGCCGGCTGAGTAGCCGGCGGTGCCGGCCTGCGGCCGGCGCGTCTTCCTGGCCGCCTTCGGCGGCAGCCGGCGGGAACCCGTGTGGCGCGATCCCGCGCCACACGCGAACCGGTCCGTGCAACCGTCATCTGGCGCACGGACTGGCACGCCGGCGCACCCAGTCGGGAGCCGCAAACTACCCCGGCAGCCGGTACGCGATCAGCTCGAACGGTTCGCCGCGGCCGCCGATGGACACGACGAGGTACTGCACGCCGCGGTGCAGGTAGGTGACCGGGCTGCCGTCGGAATGCGCCGGGAGTTCGACTTCCGCGACCAGGTCGCCCGTCGCCTTGTCGAAGGCGCGTAGCGCCGGGACGGTGTACCTCCAGTCCTCGCGCGCCGCGGACTTCGGGTTGGTCCATGCGAGGCCGCCGGTAACTTCCTCGGGCTGCTCGTTCCACTCGCGTTCGGCCTTCCCTTCCTGGGCACGGAACGAGCGTGAGTGGCCGGAACTCACGATGAGCAGCGTCTTCGTCACCAGGGCGTGGCCGCGGACGCCGGAGCCCAGGAGCGGCAGGTCGAGGCCGGCGAGTTTCGGATGGCGGCGTGGTCCCTCGCCGAGCGGGACCTGCCAGGCGATGTCGCCGCGGCTCAACTCGTAGGCGGTGACCCGCGACCAGGGCGGCTTGGAGATCGGCAGGTCGAAGGGGCCGTGGAAGCCCGAGACCCTGGCGACGAAGTCGAAGGAGGAGCGGTTCGGGTCGGGACGTCTCAGCGTGATCAGGATGGGCGCCGTGAAGGACGGCACGTAGAGCTTCCCCGTGTCCGGGTCGAAGGCGCCGCCGGGCCAGCTCGCGCCGCCCTCGAAGCCGGGCATGGCGACGGTGCCGCGCTCGCTGGGCGGCGTGAAGATCGGCCCGTACTGGTGCGAGGTCAGGATGCGTTCCGCTTCGGCGTGAAGTCGATCACGTCGGCGAGCTGCATGCCCTGGTGGTCGAAGGGCGGTGGCTTCGTGGGGAAGGGTTGGGTGGGCGAGGTCTGCTCGCCGGGAATGCCGGTTTGCGGCACCTGCCGCTCCTCGATCGGCCACACGGGCTTTCCCGTCTCCCGGTCGAAGACGTAGAGGAACGCCTGCTTGCTGGGCAGCATCGCCGCCTTGATCGTGCGACCGTCGACCCCGGCGCGGCGAAGTCGTAGTCCCAGAGGCCGTGGTGAATGGCCTGGAAGTGCCAGCGGCGCTGGCCCGTCTCGCAGTCGACGGCGACCAGGCTCTCGGCGAACAGGTTGTCGCCGCGGCGGTGGCCGCCGTACCAGTCGTTCGTCGGCGTGCTGGTCGGCAGGTAGGCGAGGCCGAGTTCCTCGTCGGCGCTCATCAAGCCCCAGACGTTCGCGCCGCCGGTGATGCGCCAGGACTCGTCCTCCCAGGTGTCGGTTCCGACCTCCCCCTCCTGCGGCACGGAGTGGAAGGTCCAGAGCTGCCGGCCGGTCCGCACGTCGAAGCCGCGGACGTCGCCGGGCGGTCCATCGTCGGGACCGAGCGGACCGTCGGAGATGGACGATCCGACGATCGCCACGTCGCGGCAGATGGTCGCCGGCGAACTGACGGTGTACTTGCGGCGCTCGACCGGCCGGTGCAGGCCGGCAGTGAGGTCGACGCCGCCGTGGTTGCCGAAGGAGCGAACCGGCGTGCCCTCGTCCGCGTAGACGGCGCGCAGGATCGCGTCCGTGCTGGCGTAGATCAGGCGGCCGGGCGCCTCGGGACGCTCCGGATCGCGCCAGAGACTCGGGCCCTTGTGGGTGAAGCCGTGGTTCGTGGGCCGACCGTGGCCGTAGCTCTGCGGGTCGTGCTGCCAGATCGTGGTGCCGTTGGCCGGATCGATTGCGGTGGCGATTCCGTAGCCGGTGACGACGTACAGCCGGTCGCCGACTTTGATCGGCGTCGTCACATGGGACCGTTGCTGCATCGACGCGTCCTCGAAGCGCGGGTCGTTCGCCATCAGCTCGTTGTCCGGCAACTGCCAGCGCCATGCGGGTTCGAGTGCGGCGAAGTTCGAGGCGTCGATCTGGTCGAGCGCGGCGTAGCGGCGCGCATCGTTGCCGCCGGTGATCGTCGGCCAGTCCGTGTCGCGGTCCTGGGCGATCAGGATCGCGGAGAAAGCGAGTCCAGCGGCCATGAGCGCGGCGGCAGGTGCTGCCGTGGTCCCGAGGCCCATCGGCCTCAGTCGAAGGCGGGGATGATCTCTTCCGCGACGAGCTGGTAGTGATCGAGATGGTGGGTCGGGATGCCGCCGATCATAATCTCGTGAGCGCCGGCATCGATCATCTCGCCGATCCGGTCGACGACGTAGCTCTTCGGGCCGGCCGCCGTGCCTTCACCGAGGCCGCGCGCGGCGATGAAGCGCTCGGCGGCCGTCTCGTCGTCGGTCACGAAGGTGGGCATCAGCACCGTGTGCCGGATTTCGCCCGGGTCGCGGCCCGCGTCCTCGCAGTGCCGGTTGACCACCGAGACCTTGTGTTGAAAGTACTCCCGGGTCATCGGGCCTCGGGCCCAACCGTCGAGGTTCATCACGTCGCCGTGACGCGCCAGGGTGCGCAGCGTCCGCTTCTCGCCGGTGCCGCCGATCAGGATCGGGATCGGGTCTCCGTAGCTGCCCGGCGAGAGGGGCGCCGAATCGAGGCGGTAGTACTTGCCCTGGAAATCGACCGGCTCGCCGGACCGGAAAAGAGCCCGGATCAGCTCGACGGCCTCCTCGAATCGGTCCTGCCGTTCCTTCATCGATGGGAACGTCCAGCCGTAGGCCTCGTGCTCGCGCTGGAACCAGGCGGCGCCGATGCCGAGCACGAAACGGCCGTGGGAGATGTGGTCCAGGGTTCCGGCCATCTTCGCCGCCAGGGCCGGGTTGCGGTAGGTGTTGCCCAGCACCAGGTGGCCGATTTTCAGGTTCTTCGTGATGCTGGCGGTCGCGGCGGCGACGGTGAACGCCTCCTGGGCCGCCAAGTGCTCCTCTTCCTTGATCCCGGGGGGCGGCAGGTAGTGATCGGCGTACCAGATGCTGTCCCAGGGACCGGCGTCGAGCAGCTCGGCCACTTCGCGGACGCTGTCCCAAGTGTTTCTATAGACGGTCACCTGTGCGCCGAACTTCATTGAATCATCCTCCCGGGCCTTAGCCCGTGCGTGCCATGACCATCTTTCCGATGATCTTCCGGTCCATCATGTCCCGCAGTGCCTGCGGCACGTCTTCCAGTGGGTAGCGACGCGAGATGTAGGGCTGGATCTTGCCCTCCGCGGCGAGCGCCTCCGTCTCGACCCTGGTCGCCTCGAACAGTTCCGGCTCGCGCATCCTGGAAGCGCCCCAGAACACGCCGACGATGTCGCAACCCTTGAGCAGGGTGAGGTTGAGCGGCATCCGGGGAATGCCGGCGGTGAAGCCGATGACCAGGAACCGGCCCCGCCAGTTCGTGGCCCGAAGCGCCGCCTCGGCGTACTCGCCGCCGACCGTGTCGTAGACGACGTCGACGCCCTTGCCGCCGGTGAGTTCCTTGGCGCGGGACTTCAGGTCCTCGTCGCTGTAGTTGATCGTCTCGTCGGCGCCGCGCTGCCGGCAAAGCTCCAGCTTCTCCTCGGTCGAAGCGGCGGCGATCACCCGGGCGCCCATCACCTTGCCGAGTTCCAGGGCCGCCAGGCCCACACCTCCGGCCGCGCCGAGTACCAGCAGCGTCTCGCCGGGCTGCAGGTTGCCCCTGTACTTCAGGCCGTAGTGGCCGGTGCCGTAGGCGTAGCCGTACCCGGTGGCCTCGGCGTGTCCGAGCCCCGGCGGCAGCTTGCGCACGCTTGACGCCTCGAGCAGCACCTGCTCGGCGAAGCCGCCGGTGCCACCGCCGCCGACGACATCGTCGCCGACTGCCAGGCCGTCGACATCTGACCCGACTGCCGCGATCGTGCCGCCGACCTCGCCTCCGACGACGAAGGGCGGCTCGCCGCGGAACTGGTAGCGGTTCTCGATGATCAACGTGTCGGGGAAGGTGATCGCCGCCGCCCGGATGTCGACGACGACCTGACCGGGGCCCGGAACCGGATCGGGGAGTTCCTCGATCGTCAGGTTCTCCGGGGGGCCGAACTCACTGCATACGACTGCCTTCATGCTCGCCTCTGGGGTTGGTTTGTCGTTTCGTCGGTCAGATCGCCCGCTCGCGGCCCTTCCAGTACGGCGCGCGGACCAGGCCGCGCTGGATCTTGCCCGTGGGCATGCGGGGGAGGTCGGTCGCGAAGTCGATGGAGCGCGGGCGCTTGAAGTCGGGCAGGTTCTCGCGGCACCAGGTGAGAAGCTCCTCGGCCAGTTCGTCGCCGGCTTCGTAGCTTTCGTCCACCTCGACCACCGACTTGACGCTCTCGCCCCATTCCTCGTGGGGCACGCCAACGGTGCAGACCTCGTACACCGCGGGGTGCTGTTGCAGCACGTCGTCGATCTCCTGGGGATAGATGTTCACGCCGCCGGCGATGATCGTCTCCGCCGACCGGCCGGTCAGGAAAAGGTAGCCGTCCTCGTCGACGTAGCCCATGTCGCCCATCGTGAAGAAGTCGTCCCGGTAGGCGGCGTCGGTCTTGTCGGGCGCCTTGAAGTAGACGAAGCGGTTCTCGGCCGCCTCGAAGTAGACGGTGCCGGTCGTTCCGGTCGGCACGGGTTGGCCATCGTCGTCGAGCACCTTGTACTTCGTTCCCTCGACCGTCCGGCCGACGCTGCCGGGTTTCTTGAGCCAGTCGTTCGAGTCGATGAGGAACGTGCCGCCCTCGGTGGCCGCGTAGTACTCCCAGACCACGGGGCCGAACCACTCGATGATCTTGTGCTTGATGTGGACTGGCGTGGGCGCCGCGCCGTGCATGAGCCAGCGCATGGAGGAGACGTCGTAGCGATCGCGGACCTCCTGCGGCAGGGACAGCATGCGATGGAACATGGTCGCCACCATGTGGGTGTGGGTCACGCGGTGCTTGTCGATCAGGGCGAGAGTTTCCTCGGCGTCCCACTTGTCCATCAGCACGCTGCCGACGCCGGCGCCCATCGGCATGGAGAGATTCAGGCCCAGGGGGGCGGCGTGGTAGAGCGGTCCGGTGACGTCCGGCTCGAAGTCGCCCGACTCGCGGACCGCGAGCAGGAACGGCGTCGGTGTCGCGTCGGCCTTGCGGTAGACGCCCTTGGGATGGCCGGTCGTGCCCGACGTGTAGAGCATCGGCGAGCCGAGGATCGGGTTGTCGATGTTCGAGCCGTCTTCCGCCGCGAGAGCCTCGTCGTAGGACTCCGCGCCCTCGATTTCCCCGCCGACGGCGAGAGTCAGACGCAGGTGGCTCGATTCGGCTTGCGCCGCGGCAACGGCCGGCGCGAACGCCACGTCCGCGATGAGCACTCGCGCTTCGCAGTTCGCGACGATGTAGGCCACCTCGGGCGGCGAGATGTGCCAGTTGATCGGGGTCATCCGGGCGCCGCCGGCGACGGTGTCGATGAACTCGGGCCGGTTCCGGCAGAGCAGGGCGACGCCTGTGTCGGGGCCGACGCCGTGCGCGCGCAGCACGCGGGCCAGGCGGTTCGCGTTGGCGTTCAGCTCGCCGAGGGTGCGGCCGCCGAACTTCGACAGGACGGCCATCCGCTCGGGCGCCTCCTCCGCGTGGACTGCGACGCCCATGCCGTACGGTGCGGCGGCCATGAGTCGTTCCTGCAGTGCCAAGTCGATCGCCATGCGGGCTTGCTCCGTCTCTTGCCGAGTAGTTTGCGGATCGGCGAGTGTACCGATAGAGCCGCCAAACCTGTCGCAGACTCCATGTTTGGCCCCAGCCCCCACCTCACCAGGAACCCGCGCCGCGTCACTCGCTCCGCCGCGTTCTGCGGCGCCGGCTCCTGGTTACACTGAGCGCCCATGGCCGCCGTGAATCCGTTCGAGACGGTCGAACTGACCGACCTCGACCGTGCCATGCTCTCGGGCGACCATGGCGAGGCGGCGGCAGTCGCGATGCGCATCCTGGTCGCGATGTCCGGGGTCTACGGGGCCGACCGTCTGCTGGACATCGAAGGCGCCCACATCGACGGCTGCCTCTACCACGGCGATTCGGGCGTCGATTTCGCCGAACTCCTGGTTGCGGGCGGCGCGCGGGTGCGCGTCCCGACGACCCTCAACGTCGGCGGCCTCGACCTGCTGCACCCGGAGGAGTTCGCCGGCACCGCGGAGCGGCGGGCGAAGGCGTTGCGGCTGATGGAGTGCTACGAGGAGATGGGCTGCCGGACGATCTGGACCTGCGCGCCCTACCAGACGACACCCCGGCCGTCGTTCGGGCAGCAGGTCGCCTGGGCGGAGAGCAACGCGATCGTGTTCGCGAACTCGGTCCTCGGCGCGCGCACTCACCGGTACGGCGACTTCATCGACATCTGCGCCGCGATCACCGGCCGCGCGCCGGCGGTGGGGCTCCACCTGGAGGAGAACCGTCGCGGACAGGTCGTGTTCGACTTTCGTTCCCTGCCGCGATCTCTCAGGTCGGCGTCGTGGCTGCTGCCGGCGATCGGCTACCTGGTGGGGGAGCGTTGCGCCAACCGGGTGCCCGTGCTGCTCGGCCTGGAGAACGCCCACGAGGACGGTCTGAAGGCGTTGGGCGCGGCGGCGGCGTCCTCAGGCGCGGTGGCGCTCTTCCACGCCGTCGGCATCACGCCCGAGGCGCCGACGCTGGAGGCGGCGCTGGGTGGCGGGGAGGCGGAGGAGTGGATCGAGGTGACCGCGGCCGATCTGCGGGCCGGCCTCCGGAGGCTGTCGACCGCGGCGTCGGGTGGCAAGGACCTCCGGATCGATGTCGTGGCGCTGGGCAGTCCCCACTTCTCGCCGCGGGAGTTCGCCGAGCTGCTGCCGATGATCTGTTGCCGCCCGCCCGCGGCAAGCGTCGAGTTCGTGGTCTGCACGAACCGTGTTTCGCTCGACTTCCTGGAACGTGGAGGCGACCTCGATCGCCTGCGCGACCTCGGTGTCCGTGTGGTCGTCGACACCTGCGTCGTCGTGGCGCCGATCCTGCGCACGCCGTCAGGCGGCGTCCTGATGACGAACTCGGGCAAGTTCGCGCACTACGCGCCCGGCAACGTCGGCTTCGACGTCGTCTTCGGCAGCCTGTCCGAGTGCGTGCAATCGGCCCATGCCGGCCATCTGCGGCGCGACCCGGAGTTGTGGCCGTGAGCGGCGGCGAGCTGCGGGGCCGGGTCCTGGTCGGCGGCGTCGGCGCGGGGCCGGTGCTGCGGCTGGAGGAGCCGCTCTCCTTCTGGGGTGGAGTCGACCCCGCGACCGGACGGATCATCGACCGGCGTCACCCGCGCTGCGGCGAGAGTGTTTCGGGCCGCGTCCTGGTCATGCCCTACGGGCGGGGATCGAGCAGCTCGAGTTCCGTGCTGCTCGAGGGCGTGCGTCTTGGCACGGCGCCGGCCGCTGTCGTGCTGCGGGAACTCGACGGGATCCTCGCTCTCGGCGCGGCGGTGGCGCGTGAACTGTACGAGCAGTCGCCGCCGGTCGTTCTGTTGGCCCTGGCCGATTGGGAGGCCGTGCGGGAGGGGGTCGACGCGTCAGTCGACGTCAGCGGCTGCCTGCGGATCGCAGGTTGACGCTCCAGGACGTCCAGACCCAGACCTTGAATGTGTCGGTGCTCCACTCGTCCGCGTTGTACTGCGCCAGCTTGATGCCGAAGTCCTGCTTCCAGGGGGTGTTCCACACCGCCATCGCCATGCTGCCGACCGCCGCGCGGAACTGGTGCCAGCGGACGGTCCAGTTCCAAGTGTCCAGGTTGTGGTCGAGGCGGAGGTAGAAGTCGACGAGGCCGTTCGCCGGGGTGCCCAGGAACTTGTCGGTCCAGCCGTTGAAGCCGTGGAGCGTGGCCAGCGGTGTGCGGAACGCGTGGGTGCCGTCACCGTCGAGGGCCTCGCGTACGGCCCGCACGCTGATGTCGCCGCGAGCGAAGCCGATCCCGGTCTTCTGGTAGTCCACGTCGACGCTGCCGGGGTTGTCGGCCCAGTCCGACTGGACGGCGTACTGGAGTTCCCACAGAAGGGAGGCCGCGCCGGCGTCGTGCGAGCCGTTGTAGCTGGCGCCCCAGTTGGACGTCGAGTTGGCTGCCGCCCCCGGCCGTTCGTAGTCCAGCAGGTAGCCGAACAGGGCCAGGTTGCCCGGGCCCGCCGGGCCCGAGACGTGAATCACGTGGGATCCCATCGCCTCCTCGGCGCCGGTGATCCGGTGGGCGCGGTCGAGGAAGGCGTAGCGCAGCGTCCAGTCCGAGGCCAGGGAGGCATCGAGAGCGGCGGCGTCGAAGGCCTGGTGGTGCTGGCGCCAGCCGACCGCGCCGACGAAGCGCTGATCGCCGATCAGGAGCTCCGTTCGACCGAGGGTGAACGCGACCGGCCCGCGTTCGAGCTTCGCCGCGGCTTGGTTGATCGCCGTGAGCGCCGGATCGGCGATGACCGGACGGTCACGGACGCCGTTGTCGAGTCCGCCGTAGCCGAGGTTGCGATAGGTGCTGTCGTTGCCGACGGGGGTCACGTCCTCCGCCTCGAGCAGGAAGGAGAAGCCGCGGTATGCCTTCGTCTGCAGCTTGAGCGTCGTGCGCAGGGTCGAAGCGAGCGCCGCGTCGTCGAACGCGTCGTCGTCCGATTGCTCGATCCGGTAGCGGAGGCCGACCGAGACGTCCGCGTCGCGGATGGCCTGTCCGAGCGTTGCCGGCTCCTGGGGAAGGTTCTCCTCGTCGCCTTGCGCGAGACCGGGCGCAAGACCGGGCAGAGTGCCGACGGTCGCGCTCAGCGCCAGCGGAATCAGACACTTGCGCATGATCGCCTGGGTACTCGGGGAGGAGAAGTTGGGGGTGCTGGCAACCGACGGCAGTATACAGGCCGCTTGTTGACGGGTCGTTCCGGCGGTGCGTCGCCCTTACCTGGTTGGCGGGCCGCCGACCCAGATCGGTGACGACCAGGCGCGCTCCTGGATCGTCGCGGGCAACTCGGCCCGGGGGGCGACGCCGGCCTTGACCGCGTCCCACGTCGACCAGCGGCAGGTGGGATTCTCAAGCGCCCGCAGGTAGTAGAAGGCGTGTTGGCCGGCTTCGAAGTCCGGGTCCCGCCAGAGGGCGACGAGTTCTGAAGCTCCCTTGTCGGGCGTGATGCTGCAGTCGGAGAGGTCGACTGCGGCGCCGTTGTCCGGGCAGCGGTGCGTTTCGGGGTCGGGCACGCCGCCGTCCGAGCAGGCGACGTCGAAGACCTGCTCCATCGCCAGGCCGCCTTCGCTCCATCCCTTGATCACTTGCACCCGCTGAAGCGGTGTGCCGAGGGGGTCCTGAAGCGCCCAGACGAGGAAGCTCGGAGCCGCCGCGCCATCCGAACCTGCGGGCAGCTCGCCGCCCATCGGAACGCCCTCGGCATAGGCCACCTCAACCGCGTCGTCGCGTCCGGCCAGGTCGTCGGGATAGACGCCGGCAAAGAAGCGGACGACGATCCGCGGGCCGCTGGTGGCGAAGGTCTCCTTGCGGCGGAACGCGCCGTAGATCGAGTCGCGAGTGTTCTCCTCCGCCCAGACGCCGGCCAGTCCGGAGGCGCTCCAGGTCTTGTAGTACGTGTCGTTGTACGCGGTGACGCCCTCGTCCGCAACGAGGGGCACCGAGCCGCGGAGTTCGGCCGTCGCGTCCAGGATGCCGACCTTGGCGACGAAGTCCGATTCGTCGAGCGACGCGCCGCCGTTGTGGGTGTCGCTGGCGCCCACGAGGCCGAAGCGGTAGGGGTTCGCACCCCGCTCGGCCTGCAGCTTCAGGCCACGCTGGTAGGCGTTGCGGACGTAGGAGCCGCGCGGCCTCGACTTGTTCCACTGCGCGATCCTGTAGGGCATGATCTCGAAGTCGGCCCACTCATCGTTCGGCGACAGGAAGGGGTGGGTGTCGGAGGTGCCCTTGACCTGGGTGACCTCGACCAGCGGCTCGTTCCGCATCCTGGTCTCGGCGTAGGCGGCGTCGATCGGCTCGCCCGCGAAGTTGACGAGCTGGAACATGTGGCCGTCGGAGCCGTTCGAGTTGTGGGGGATGGCCAGGGCCTCGATCCCCTGCGACCGCAGGCCGTCCATCCACGCCCAGAGGTCTTCCGGGTTCGCCGAGTCGAGACGGCCGAACGGGTAGTCCGGAACCGAGCTGTCCCTGAAGATCACGTTGCGGTGCAGGTTGCCGCCGTCGCGGCCGGACGTGTATTCGTAAGCTGAAAACGCCGTGAAGGTGCCGGGATCGTTGTGGCGCTCAGCCGCCTCGACGGTCCGCTTCCAGGCGGAGCGGATGACGTCCACATCGCGGTGCTCCCGGACGTAGGCGCCGCTGCGGAAGGCGTGCCGCTTCTCCGCGATCGTTCGGGCCTGGGTGAAGTCGGCCGCCCGGTCGAGCTTCGACAGCGGGTGGTCGGGCTGCGACATCGCTTCCAGCATGCCGAGGTAGTTCGCGTGGTCGGTGACGGCAAGGAAGTCGAGCGGTCGGTCGAGCTGGAGGTCGAACCCTCCGGGATGCTCGATCGCTTTGCCCTTGGCGAATTCGTAGGCGTCGTCCGGAGTCGTGCGAGTGCCGAAGATGAACGCGTCGAAGGAGTAGCGGGTGTGCACGTGCAGATCGCCGAACAGAGCCCGGCGGTCTGCTTCTTCAGCCGTCGCCATGGCGGCGGTGCAGAGGACAAGGACAAGTGCGGCTGTCAGAGTCTTCGGTAGGTCGGCTTGCAGCTTGCTCATGACCTCACAATAGCGTTAGAAGCCATCGGGTACACTTGCTGAGCACTGACCAAGGATCCGAGCCAGCAGGCGGTTCCGTGGCGCTCGCTCAAGAGCGCCGCCGGCCGCCCAACCGGAGAGTGAAATATGAAGACCGCGACCTCTCGCCCCGTCCTCATCATGCTTGCCGCCGCCGTTGCCCTTCCGGGCATCGTCCTGGCCGCCGACGCGGGCACGCCGACGTTCTACGCCGACGTGCTGCCAGTCTTGCAGGAGAACTGCCAGACCTGTCACCGGCCCGACGGCCAGGGCGAGAACATCGGCGGCATGATCGCGCCGATGCCGTTGATGACGTACCAGCAGACGCGCCCCTGGGCGCGCTCCATCGCGCGCGCGGTCGAGAACCGCTCGATGCCTCCCTGGTTCGCCACCGAAGCGACCCGCGGGCAGTTTCACAATGAGCGCGTGATGTCGGACAGCGAGATCGAGACGGTCCTGGCTTGGGTCCGTGACGGTGCGCCTGCCGGTGACGAGGTCGACGCGCCGCCGCCGAAGAGGTTCGTCGAGGAAGGCTCGGGCGGTTGGTCGCTGGGTCGTCCGGATCTCGTCGTTCAGATGCCCGAAGAGCACTGGGTGGCCGACGACATCGCCGACATCAACATCAACTTCCGGACCGAACTGACCGAGGAGATGTTGACGGAGCCTGTCTGGGTGCGTGGCGTCGAGTTCAAGGTCGGCGGCAGCGACGTCCATCACATGTGCGCGAGCGTCCAGCCTCCAGGCGGCGGGCCGACACTCGGCAAGTTCGGCAGCAGCTCGCTGGGCTGTATCGCCCTGGGCGCCGAGAGCCACCTGATGGAGCCCGGCTACGCGATGAAGCTCGAGCCCGGATCGACGATCGACTTTTCGATGCACTACAACAAGGAAGCCGGTGAGGGGAGCGGCTTCTACGATCGCTCCGAGATCGGCTTCGTGTTCGCCGACGCTCCGGAAAGCGAGTTGCGCAAGGTCGAGTTCGACTCGATCGGCAACCTGACCTTCGAGATTCCGCCCGGCCACGACCGCTGGAAGGTCGGTGCGGCGCGCGTCTTCCCGGTGGAGACGGACATTCTGGCCCTGTGGCCGCACGCCCATCTGCGCTCGGTCGCGGTGCGCTACGACGCGTTCTACCCCGACGGCACGACCGAGGTCCTGCTCGACGTCCCGAACTACGACCAGGAGTGGCAGACGACGTACCAGTACAAGAAGCCGAAGACGATCCCCGCCGGCACCCGCGTCGAAGTCTCGATGTGGTTCGAGAACACGCCCGAACGCGGCGAGATTCGCGGTTTCGACCCAGGTGACAACGTGCTCAACGGCACCGCCACGACCGACGAGATGATGCTCGGCTTCGTCGCCTGGGCCCCCGTCGAGCCCGTCGATCCGATCGCGCTCCGGCTCGGACTCGCCTCCAGACAGAGCACAGGCGGCGGGGAGTAGGGAGGCACCGATGGCCGGTTCGCGCGGGCGGCGGCTTCCGCAAGTCGCTGCTCTCCTGCTGGTTGTAGCGGCCGCCGGCCCGGCTGCGGCTCAGTCCGGCGAGACGGTCGAGGTCATCGAGAAGCCCTCGAAGGAGGGCGAGGGGCGTAAGCTCGATGCCTCCGGCCTGACCAACACCTTCGCGGTGCTGGTCAACGCGACCCGTTCGATCGACAGGGCCGAGATCGGCGGCGGTTCGGTTCAGGTCAACGCGGGCCGGATCCCCCTCATGAGCCTGGATTGGCAGTCCTTCCTGGAGCACGAAGAGGGTCTGCTCGAGTTCCAGACCTTCGCGGCGATCAAGCTCCGCACTGAAGTCGACATCATGGTTGGCGACTTGAAGGTGCCGATGGGCAACGTCTCGCCTGGCTTCGCGGGCCTCTACAGCCTGTGGCTGCGCCTGGACGACGATGGCCAGTGGACGCTGGTCGTCAACAATGAGCCGGACATCTGGGGCACGATGCACGATCCGTCCAAGGACCTGGGCGAGACGCCGCTCGACCACTCGATGGTCGAAGGGGGCAAGTCAAGCCTGACGATCGACATCGAGCCGCCCGAAGGTGGCTCGCCGGGCACGCTCAAGCTCTCCTGGGGCGAGCACCGCTGGCAGACGACGGTCGCCGCCGCCGGCTAGGGGGGCAACGCAGGCGCGTTGCACTTCTGGATAGCGCTCTAGCCGCCCAGGGAACTCGTGGTAACCGGCGTGATCGGCCGTGCGGTGAGGACGGGCGCGCGCAACCCGAAGGCGACGAAGGCGCCGGCGAGGCAACACGCCGCCAGAATCCAGAAGGTCAGGATGTGAGAACCTGACCAGTCGGCGAGCATCCCCGCCAGCGTGGGGGCGGAAGGCGCGATGATGCCGGTGATCGCGAACCGGATGCCGACGGTCGTGCCGAACGCGCGCCGGCCGTAGAAGGCCGAGAAGACGACCGGAATGCAAACGTACGCGGCGCCGAAGCCGAGGCCGACCAGAATCACGGAAACGTAGGCCAGGAGCGGCGTCTTCGCTGCCACTAGCCCGGCACTGCCTGCTCCCTCGACCAGGAGGACGATGGCGAGCAGTCGCTGGGGCGACATGAAATCACCGACGAACGCGCTGAACCTGCCGAACAGGCTGACCAGGACGCGGGCGCCGAGGATGGAACCGGCCATGGCGGTCGTGAAGCCCAGGGACTCAAGGTGGAGACGGCCGTAGACGCTGATGATCCCCCACGGCACACCGTAGGCGATAGACAGTGCCACAAGGAGGTAGAACTGGTGAGTTCGAAGGGCGAGGGGCGCGGTCCACTCGCCCTGACCCGTTGGGCCGCGAGCATTCTCTGCCTTCGTTTCGCCGACGGCCGGCCCCCCATCGGGAAGCTGACCGACCTTCTCCGGCGTGCCGCGGAGGAACAGCACGGCGACGACTGCCACCACCGCCGAAACACCGGCGATGATGAGCCAACCGGTCCGCCAGTCGGCGACTCGGAGAATCTCCGGCGCGAAGTACTTGTTGACGCCGAATCCGACCACCGCCCCGCCGCCCAGAACCAGGGCAATGGCCCTCGATCGGGAGCGGACGAACCAGTTGGACGCCAGGGTTTGGGCGGGCAGGATGGTCCCGAAGCCGATCGCGATGCCGCCGAGGACTCCATAGGCGAACATACAGTCGGCGAAGGAGTCGGCCCGGCTCATCATCCAGAACGCGAGCACTCCTACCGCGGCGCCGAAGCCCATGACCGAGCGGATGCCCAGGCGTGCCATTGCGATCCCGCACCCAGGTCCCAACAGGTGGTAAATCCAGCTGAAGACGCTGAAGACGAGTCCCGACTGGGTGTTGCTCAGGGCAAGATCCTGCTGCATTTCCGGCAGGAACAGCCCCCAGCCGTAGTACATCGGCGAGATGCCGAAGCCGTAGCAGAGCGAGCCGATTCCGACGATCCGCCAACCGATGAACGGCCTCTTGGTCATCGGGTCCGGCTTCCGCGTCTCACACAGTCCGCCTCGTCAGCTTGCTGCAGGTTGTCTACTGTCCGCGGATCGCTTCGAGCCGGTCGTTGATCTCCCGTTCCAGCGCTGCACCCGTCTTCACCTCGTCGCCGAACTCAAGATACGCCTGCTTCTTACCATCGAACTCAGGCCAGGCGGGTCGGCCGCCGCCGTTCGGGTCTCCGGTACGGGCGAACTGAACCCAGTAGTCGATCATCAGCGCCGCTAGCGACTCGTCCGTCTCTTCGTAGTTCTCGCCCACGAGCGTGTTGAAGACGTATCCCAGTTCGGCCGCATGGTGCGCGCCCCAGGCCGGGTTCTCCGGGTTCACGCGGGTGAAGAAGTACTGGAACGCTGGCGAGGAGACCCTGTCCATGCCGAGCAGCATCCTGCGAGTGCCGCGCAGGAACCAGGTGTCGGTCAGGAAGCGGTCGTGCTGCACCTTGAGCTCGTCGGCGTTCGACGACGGGTAGAGCTTGGCCACCTCTTCGGCCTGATCTCCGTAGACCCCTTTCAGCGTTTCGAGGAACTGCGCCCGCTCGGTGAGAGGCTGGAAGGCCATGAACATCGTGCCTTCGTTGCGGTTCGTGCCGGCGATCAGGGGCACGTCGTTCTGCTTGCCGGCTGTGTAGCGATCTTCGCTCGACTCGGGCATGAAAGCCGTGCCATACGTGACGTGCGGTTCGTAGCTGCCGAGCGCGCCGCCCTGGGCGGTCCTCGTGATGATCGTGCCGGCGTCGAGGGCCCTCAGAGCCTTCGCCGTCTGCTCCGCGCCGTCGCCGAGCATCGCCGTGGCCCAGCTGACGCCCACGTCCTCGGCGCTGGCGAGTTGCCCCCTGGCGCCGCGCAGCGGGCGGATGTTCGTGTCCGTGACCCAAGGGCTCTCTGCGATCGCCCGGTGGATGAGACCCTTCGCCTGCGGGCTCGCCATCAGCGCGTGGACGCTGGTGCCGCCGGCGGACTCACCGAAGATCGTCACGTTGTCCGGGTCGCCTCCGAACCGGGAGATGTTCCGATTGACCCACTGAAGCGCTGCGATCTGGTCCAGGAAGCCATAGTTGCCCGATTCCCCGCCGGACTCCTTCGACAGCGCCGGGTGCGCAAGGTAGCCGAGCGGTCCGAGCCGGTAGTTGATCGACACGAGGACCACGCCCCTGCCCGCGAAGGCGGAGCCGTCGTATTGCGCCTGATTGCTCCAGCC
>JAGWAG010000099.1:20676-29689 GCA_021296535.1 Acidobacteriota bacterium
GCCGGGCTCTGGGGACAGATCGCGCCGAACTCGGTGGCTTCTCTGACGCCGCTCCACTTCGCCGCCGGCTGCGGCGCCTTCCAGCGCAGGTCGCCCTCGGGAGCTGCTGCGAAGGGAATGCCGCGGTAGACCCTCAGGCCGCTCGCCTCGTCGAGGATTTCGCCGCGTAGCGAACCCGTGTCGACCTCGACAGTGGCGGCGGCGCTTCGGGCGGCGTTCGCGCTCGATGCGGGCGCGATGGCCAGGACGAGCATGGTCGCCGCGGCGAGGAGGGAAACGAGGGTTCGGAAGCGGCGAGTGGTCATGAAGTCTCCCTCTCTAGACCTGTGGGGGCCGAGGCCTCGGGTGTCGAAGTCCGCCCGTCTTGATCGTGGTTGTTCTGGTGCCGAATGGCGCATCCTACAACCGAATGTGGGAACCCAGAGCTCTCTGGGCTGCAACAGGCGCCGCGACGCGCCCGCTCCTCTCTGCCTGGCGGTTGCTCCTGACTGTTAGAGTTGTCAGGCGGGCCTGAAAGAGCGCAGCGCGGAGCTGGGCCGCTGGCGAAGAGGAGAGCGTTCATGTCGAAACTACAGAGGGGTGTCCTTCCGATGGAGCGACTTGAATCAAGACTTCGGCGATTCGCCATGGTCTTTCCTGTCGTCCTCCTCCTCGTAGTGGCTGGACCCCTCGGGGCGAACGAGCCTGAGGCGGTCGCCACAGCAGCGCCGCACGAGGCCGAGAACCCGGCGTCGCTCGATCTGGAGAGCGAAGGGGATGAGGGCTGCGTCGAGAGCGACACGGTCATGTGCCTGCAGGACGGCCGCTACTCCGTGACGATCGAGTGGGAGAAGCCGGACGGGGAGAAGGGCTCGGCCAAAGTGGCGAGACCGCGGACGAAGGACTCGGGCTTGTTCTACTTCTTCGACTACAACAACTGGGAAGTGCTGCTCAAGGTGCTGGATGGCTGCGCCGTCAACGAGCACCACTGGGTGTACGCCGCGTCGGCCAGCGACGTCGGAATGACGCTGGTCGTTCGGGATACGACCCTCCCGGACCAGGATGCCGACGGCCGAATGCTCGTCAACTCAAAGACCTTCAGTTTCGAACCCCACAGCCGGCGCGCGCAGATGCCCGATGAGTCGGATGAGGACTATCAGGCGAATGTCCTCGCGAAGGGCCACCCGGCACTTACGGCTTCCAACGCCTTTCCTGACGCCTGCGCGTCGTCCTGACAGCCGTCGGGGCCAGGGCCTGATCCTCGCGTGCGGGCGCGCGCAGCGGGGTTCAGTCGTACAGCCTCGCCAACAGTCGGAGTGACTCCTCGACCTCCTGGGGCGCTGCCTCGGGAACGCCGCAGCGCGCGATCAGGTGGCTCATCCCGACCAGCTCGGCGTAGCGGTCGATGCCGTCCCGGACCTGTGCGGGATCGCCCACGAGCGCCCAGTTCTCGATGTCCAGGAGTTGATCCTCGCTGACCAGGCGGCTGCCCGAGCGCGCCATGCGTACTGCCTGGGCGATCAGGCCGGAGCGAACGCGATTGCATAGCTGCCGGTCGTCCGACACGAAGACCGTGCGCATGAGGGGCACGATGGGCCTTGGGGCGCCGGCGGGCAGGGCATCGCGGTGGACCTTGTGGTTCGCTTCGAGGCGCTGGATCGTCTCGAGCGGCGACGACAGGTAGGGCAGGCCGAGCCTGCCGGCCTGCTTGAGGGCCAGCGGGCCGAACGCGGCGACCCAGAGTTCGGGATGCGGCTGCTGTACCGGCAGCGGGGACAGGCGGATGCGGGTGCGCGCTTCCCCTTCGCCTACTTCGATCGCCTCGCCGGCCCAGGCGCGCTTCATCAGGTCGAGAGACTCGGAGAAACGCTGGCGCTTGGTCCGCGGGTCGACGCCGAAGGCGGCGAAGAGCGCCGGCCGGAAACCGCGGCCCAGGCCGAGGATCACCCGGCCGTTCGAGATTCGGTCGAGGACCGCGACCTCCTCGGCGGCCTGGAAGGCGTTGCGGACCGGCAGCAGATAGGAGGTCGTTCCGAGCCGCAGCCGCTTCGTCCTGGCTGCCGCGGCGGCCAGGACGACGAGCGGCGACGGGCAGGAAGCGGCCCCCGTGAAGTGGCTCTCCGGCAGGAACAGCGAGTGGAAGCCGAGCCGGTCAGCGAACTCCGCCTGGTCGGCGACCTGTGCCGCCTCGTCGCCCAGGTAGTCGACCCAGGGCGTCAATCCGATCTCGACGCGCGTCTCCCTCAGCCGGCGCTCCAGTCGCTGAAGCTCTTGCCGGCGTCGGCCAGTTCCGCCAGCAGTGCGGACGGCTGCCAGAAGTCATCACCGCTCTCGGCCTGAAATTCCCGCATGCGGCCGGCGATCTTGCCGAGGCCCACGCTGTCTCCCCAGTGCATCGGGCCGCCCCGGTACACCGGCCAGCCGTATCCGTTGACCCAGATCACGTCGATGTCGGAGGGCCGGATCGCGATCCCTTCTTCGAGGATCTTCGCTCCCTCGTTGACCATGGGATAGAGGCAGCGTTCGAGGATCTCGTCTTCGCCGACTTCACGCTGGTCGATGCCCTGGGCGGAACCGAAGTCGCTGATGATCTGCAGCACTTCGGGGTCCGGCGCCGAGGCGCGGGTTTCCGCGTCGTAGACGTAGTAGCCGCGGCCGTTCTTCTGGCCGCGCCGGCCGGACTCGCACAGGATTTCGCGGATGTCGCGGGACGCCGACTCCTTCTCGTTCCAGCCGATGTCGAGACCGGCAAGGTCGCTCATCGCGAACGGCCCCATCGGGAAGCCGAAGTCGTAGAGGACGCGGTCCACGTCGTAGTACTTCGCGCCCTTCAGGATGATCTGCTGCGCCTGCACCTGGCGCTGGAACAGGATTCGGTTGCCGACGAAGCCGCGGCAGACGCCGACCAGCACCGGCACCTTGCCGATCTGCTTGGAGATCGTCATCGAGGTGTGGATCACGTCCTTCGCCGTCTTCTCGCCGCGCACGACCTCGAGCAGGCGCATGATGTTTGCCGATCACGTCCTCGGGCCTCGCGGTGGCGGCTGCGATCTCGTTCACGTCGAGCGCCGAGGTGTTCGTGGCCAGGATGGCTCCCGGCTTCACGATCCGGTCGAGACTGGCGAAGCTCTCCTTCTTCAGATCCATGTTCTCGAACACGGCCTCGATCACCAGGTCGCAGTCGGCGAGCGCCTCGCGGTCCGTCACGCCGCTCAACAGGCCCATGCACTGGTCGACCTGTTCGTTCGTCATCCGGCCTTGCGGATCACGCCGAAGCCGTGGTCGAGGCGGCTTTGCTCCGCCTCGACGATCGTCACGCCGATGCCGCGGTTCGCGAAGTTCATCGAGATGCCGCCGCCCATCGTGCCGCAGCCGAGGACGCCGACCTTCTCGATCTTCCGCATCTGGGTGGTGCGGGGCACGTCGGGCACCTTGGCGGCCTCGCGCTCGGCGAAGAAGTAGTAGCGCTGGGCGATCGACTGCTTGCCGGCCATCAGCTTCACGAACAGTTGACGCTCGTAGTCGAGCGCTTCGTCGAAGGACATGTCGAGGCCGGCCTCGATTGCCCGGATGTTCGCCTCCGGCGCCTCGAAGCCGCGCGTGCGGCGGGCGATCTTGCGCCGGAAGCCGTCGAAGATCTCCTTCCGGTTGGCACGGGCCTCGTTGACCTTCTCCTCAAGGTCGCGGATCTTCTTGAGCGGCCGGTCCTCGGCGATCAGCTTCTCGGCGAAGGCGACGCCGCCCTCGAACACGTCGTCCACGATCTCGTCGATCAGGCCGCTTTCGAGCGCTTCCGCGGCACCGATCGGGTTGCCGATCACGCACATCTCGAGCGCCTTCGGATAGCCGACCAGCCGCGGCAGCCGCTGGGTGCCTCCGGCGCCCGGCAGGATTCCCAGCTTGACCTCGGGCTGGCCGAAGCGGGCCGAGGAGACCCCCACCCGGTAGTGGCAGGCCATCGCTGTCTCCAGGCCGCCGCCGAGAGCGGTGCCGTGGATCGCCGCCACGACGGGCTTGGTCGCGTGCTCCATCGCCTCGATCGCCTCGTTGAGCCCCGGCTCCTTCATCGGCTTGCCGAACTCGGTGATGTCGGCGCCGGCGATGAACGTCCGGCCCTTGCAGACCAGGAGCACCGCGGCCACCTGTTCATCGGCTTCTGCCTTCGCGAGTCCCTCGACCATGCCGGCGCGCACGCCGTGGCTGAGCGCGTTGACCGGCGGGTTGTCGATCACGATCAGGGCTACTTCGCCGCGGACTTCGTAGTCGACCATGTCGGTGAGTGGGGTCATGATTCTGATCTCTCCTGGCGCGGGCGCGCCGATGGGTTGGTTGGATGGTTGCTGCCTGGGTTGGCGCCGGAAGGAAACGGAATCTAGTCGCCGGCGCCGAGCAGGTCCAGGAAGCTGCCGATGCGGTCCGCGTTCTTGCCCAGGTCGCCGACGCCGACGCGGGACACGGAGCGCACGTCGACGGCGGCGCCGCCGGGCTCGGCGCGGACGCGGACGGCGATGTAGTCGACGAACCGGAACCAGGGCGTCGTGTCGGAGAACTCGAACAGGCCGCTCTGCGCGTCCTCGCGCATCGGCGTCCAGCCGAGGTCCTCGGCCGCGTGCTGGACCCGCCAGATTGCCTCGTCGACGGCGGTGTCGAGCCTGGCGGTGCCGAGGTCGGGGTAGGCCCGCCGCTGCAGGTCGGGCACCTGGTCGCCGCCGCTCGGGTAGGCGAAGCCGGCGCCGCGGCTGTCGAGGGAGGCGGCCGCCTCGAAGGCCGGCGGGTCGTCGGGATTCGTCGTGATGTCGTGGATGGGCGGGGCCTGCGTGGCGCCGAGGCTGAGCAGGAACAGCGAGCCCAGCAGCAGGCCGGACAGGAGCACGCTGGCCCATGCCTGGGCAGCCCCGCCGCGACGGTCCCTGGGCCGCGTGCGGAAAAGGCCGATCAGGCCCAGGAGCAGCGCCAGCGCGGCGCCCAGCGGCAGCAGGAAGGCGAACAGGGCGAAACCCGGCAGGGAGGAAATCAGGCCGAATCGGGCGCCGACAGCGCCTACCAGTCCGGCTACCAGCGCCAGGCCGGCCACCAGCGGCGAAGCGAGTGCGGTCGTGGAGTTCATTCGGGAGCGGAGGGTAGCAGGGACTGCTACGGTTCTGCCGTTTCATCCGTGCGCCCGATGACGGGCCCACGGAGTGTTCGCGTGTGGCGCGGGTCGCGCCACACGGGTTCGCCACGCCGCCAATCCGAACGCCGCAGCCGACATCGCCGTGCAGAAAGCCCGATTCGCAGCCGCTCTGGTGCTTCTGTTCGTTTCGCTGGCCGGGTGCGGCGACGATCGGGCGGTCGGCGGCCCGGCGGACCGGCGGCCCAACGTGGTCCTGTACGTCGTCGACACGGTCCGCGCGGATCGTCTCGGCGTCTATGGCTACGAGAAACCCACCTCGCCGCGGCTGGACGCCTTCGCCGCGGGCGCCGTCGTGTTCGAGAACGCCTACGCCCAGTCGTCCTGGACCCGGCCGGCCATGGCGTCCCTGTTCACGGGCCTTCTGCCGCCCGCGCACCGCACCGTCGGCCGCCGTTCCGTGCTCCCCGAGGATGTGACGACCCTGGCTGAGATCCTGGCCGCCAACGGCTACGAGGGGATGGGCCTGGTTCGCAACCCGAACGTCGGCCGGGCTTTCGGCTTCGCCCAGGGGTTCACCCGCTTCCGCTCCGAGGACCGCGAGCGGGTTCGGCTGTGGCTGGATGAACGGCAGGACGCTGGAGTGCCGTTCTTCCTCTATCTCCATGCGATCGATCCGCACGGGCCCTACGACCCGGCACCGGAGTTCGAGCAGATGTTCGACGCCGGCGATGCACCCGCGCACTACCGGACGGTCCGATACCTGCTGGAGTTGAACGGGGGCGAAGCCGAGCCCGACGAAGGCACCGCCGAGGCGCTCTCACGGCTCTACGACGCCGAGGTAGCGCAGAACGACCGCGCCTTCGGCGAGTTGCTCGACGAACTGGAGGCGCGCGGCCTGGCGGAGGACACTGCCGTGATCCATGTCTCGGACCACGGCGAGGAGTTCGAGGAGCACGGCCGCTGGGAGCACGGCGTATCTCTCTATGAGGAGGTGCTGCGGATACCCCTCGTCATGCGCCTGCCAGGAGTGCCGGCGCAGAGGGTCGAGCCGCCGGCGCAGCACGTCGACGTTCTGCCGACCCTGCTCGGGTACCTCGGAATCGAGGCGCTACCCACCGACGGACGCGATTTGCTGGCGGAACGACGCCGCGGCGACGACCCGCCGGATGTCTACACCCATCTCGACGTGGACGGGCACCGAGCCTCCTCGGTGATCCGCGGCCGCTACAAGCTCGTGCTGCCGCAGTCACCCTCCCAGGGAACGGCGCCGATGCTCTTCGACCTGGAGGCGGATCCGGGTGAGCTGGACGATCTGGCTACGGAGCAGCCGCGAATCGTCGAACGGATGCTCGGCCTGCTGGCTGACCACGACCTGGCCGGCGACGTGGAGCCGGCGGTCGAGATCGACGACGCCCAGATCGACGAGGACGTGCGGCGACGGCTCAGGGCGCTTGGCTATGTGGACTGAGGCGGCCAACGCGCGGCGGAAGATCCGGCAGGCGGCGCTTCGCGCCGGAAGCCGTAAACGCGGGCCAGAAGGCCCGTGCCACGGCCGGCGCACCCAGTTCCTGCCGCGCTGGCTCCTAGTCCGCGAAGCGCCCTGGAGCCAGCTCCCTCAAGCACTCTGCCAGCAGCTCGACCCCTTCGCGAATCCCGGCCACGGAGGGGCAGGCGTAGGCCAGCCGCAGGAACGGCACGTCGTCGCCCCCGGCGTGGTAGGCGGCGCCGTAGCCGTAGGCGAGGCCGCGCTGCTCGCTTAGCGCGAACAGCTCTTCGCGGCTCACTTCCTCGGGCAGACCGACCCACAGGAACATGGCGCCGGCCGGCTTGCGCCAGGTGCAGGTACCGTCGAGATGTTCGGCTAGCGCCGCCAGCAACGCGTCACGCTTCGGTAGCAGGGCGGCGTTGTTGCGCTCGATCTGAGCCGGCAGCCGGCCGCGCAGCAGCTCCGCCACGATGCTCGACGACAGCGTGCTCTGGCCGGCGTCGAAGCGCCGATCGAGAAAGCGCTGCTGGAGGGGTTGCCTCGCCAGGAAGTAGCCGATCCGGACTCCGGCGCCCAGGATCTTGGACAGCGACCCGATGTAGACGACGCCCTCGCCGTTCGCGAGCGTGTAGAGGCTCTGCGGCGGCCGCGGCGCGTCGTCGTAGTGGACATCGGCGTAGCAGTTGTCCTCGACCAGAAGGACCTCGAACTCCCTCGCCGCTTCGATCATCTCGAGGCGCCGCTCGCGGGGCATTACGGCGCCGGTCGGGTTGTGGTAGGTCGGCAGGGTGTAGATGAATCGCGGCTTCCTGCCATCCGCGGCCAGGCTCCCCAGCGTCCGGCGCAGTGCGCCGACGTCCATGCCGTGCTCGTCCGTCGGCACGCCGACCAGGCGGTAGCCGAGCCCCCGGTAGGCGCCCAGGGTGCCCGAGTAGGTCGTCTCCTCCGTGATCACGATGTCGCCCGGCTCTTCCATCAGCGCCCGGCCCACCAGGGTCACCGCCTGCATGGAGCCGTTGGTCAGCGCGAGTTCGTCGGGGTCGTAGTCCACGCCTTCACGGTCCGCTTCGCGCCGGGCAAGCACTTCCCGCAGACCGGGATGGCCCAGATCGCCGGGGTAGAAGGCGAAGTCCTTCCCGATGTCGAGAATCGCGCGGCCGGCCGCCTCGGCCATCTCGGCGGCCGGGAACGCTTCGGGCGCCGTCATGCCGACCCGCATAGGAATCGGGTCCGCGGGCGGCTGGCCTTCGGGTCGAGCGTTTGTCATCGCGGCGGGGACTGTAGCAGCGCGTGAGGGACTGCTAGCCTCTGCCGCCTCACAACGGATCAACGCGGCTTGGCCACCGGGGCCGCCTGCAAGGAGAACGGACGATGAAGGACCTCTTCGACCTCACCGGCAAAGTGAGCGTCATCACCGGATCGACGAAGGGCATCGGCAAGGCGATGGCCGAAGCCCTGGCTGCCTTTGGCTCGAAGGTCGTCATTTCGAGCCGCAAGGCGGATGCCTGCGATGCGGTAGCGGCGAGCATCAACGAGAACGGCGGCGAGGCAATGGCTCACCCCTGCAACATCTCCCACAAGGATCAACTGGAACGGCTGGTGGCGGCGACCCGGGAACGCTGGGGCCAGATCGACGTGCTGGTCCTGAACGCGGCGGTAAACCCCTACTACGGCTCCAGCCTGGGCATCTCGGACTCGGCGTTCGACAAGGTGATGGACGTCAACATCAAGAGCAACCACTGGCTGTGCCAGATGGTGATTCCCGAGATGCGTGAGCGCAAGGACGGCTCGATCATCATCGTCTCCTCGATCGGCGGCTTCCGCGGCAGCTCGATGCTCGGCGCGTATGCGATCTCGAAGGCCGCGGACATGCAGCTCGCGCGCAACCTGGCGGCCGAGTTCAGCCCCGACAACATCCGGGTCAACACCGTCTGCCCGGGCCTGGTCAAGACGGATTTCGCCCGCGCGCTGTGGGAGAACCCGGAGAACAGGGCCCGGGTCGAGGCGACCACGCCGCTGCGCCGGCTCGGTGAGCCCGAGGATTGCGCCGGTATCGCCGTGTACCTCGCGTCGCGTGCGGGCTCCTGGACCACGGGCCAGGCATTCACCGTCGACGGCGGAGTCGTCGCCTGCGGTTGATCGCGTCGTTCTCGGCCTTGCTGTTCGCCGCGGGTGTGCTGGTTGCCCAGACGGCCGGTGAGCCCGCGGGCGCGGTGTTCCTTGCCAGCGGGGCTCGAGTCGGGGAAGTGAACACGACATCGGCTGTTGTCTGGACGCGGACGACGGCCGAGCCGCAGCGCCGCGCCGGAGACGAGGTCTCCGGCCGGCCGGTCGTGACGCTCGAGCCTGGAGGCGACCCCTCAACGCTCGAAGGAGCGGTTCCCGGGGCGCCGGGTGAAGTGCGGGTGACCGTGAGTCGCCGGGACGGAAGCGGT